>JAFGVZ010000123.1 GCA_016937725.1 Paracoccaceae bacterium
GCCAAGGATGAACCCGATCAAGAGCGGTGCCAGCGGGTAATCGGCAAAGCGCAGAATTGTGGCTATCACGCCGAATCCAACCAAGATCAACAATTCGGTAGAATTGTTTTGCCCCAGATAGCTGCCCATCAGCGTGAAGAACAGGATGAACGGGATCAGGAAGGTGCGCGGGATGGTCAGGATTTTTGCAATGTAGGGGATCAGCGGCAGGTTCAGGATCAGCAGAACGAGATTGCCAAGATACATGGAAATGATGACCGCCCAGAACACTTCGGGCGTGTCGGTCATCAGCCGTGGCCCCGGCGTGACATTCAGCGCCAAAAGCGCGCCCAGCAGAATGGCCGTGGTCCCGGACCCCGGAATACCCAAGGTCAGCAGCGGCACGAACGACCCGGTGCAAGCCGCGTTATTGGCGGTTTCCGGGGCGGCGAGCCCCTTGATCGACCCTTTGCCGAATTCGGCCTGCTCTTCCTTGGTGGCGATGTTGCGCTCTACCGCGTAGCCCAGAAAGCTGGCGATGGTCGCGCCCGCGCCGGGCAGCACCCCGATGAAAAAGCCCTGAATGGATTGCCGGCCGATCACGGGGGCGATGGATTTTGCTTCGGCGCGGGTGATGCGCAGATTGTCGATCTTGCCGCTATCGCCAGTCGCTGCGCGCGAAGGGTTCATGACCAGGAACAACGCTTCGGGCAGGGCGAACATGGCCATGGCCAGCGTGATGAACGAAAAGCCTGATTGCAAGTCCATCATGCCAAACGTGAAGCGCGGCATGTTGGACAATGCGCCTTCGCCCACGGTGCCAAGGATAAGTCCCAGAATGGTCATCATCAGCGCCTTGGCCACCTGGCCCGTGCCTGCAAAGGCCGCGATGGCCGATAGGCCAACGACCATCAGCGCGAAATATTCCGCCGAATGGAACAGAAGGGCCACGGATGACAGCGCGGGCGCGAAGATCATCAGCAATACAGCGCCGATGGTGCCGCCCGCGAAACTGGCAATGGCGGCAATGGTCAGCGCCTTGCCCGCTTGGCCCTTGCGCGCCATAGGGTAGCCATCGAAAGCAGAGGCGACGGTCCCCGCCACCCCCGGCGCATTGAGCAAGATAGAACTGGTGGAGCCGCCAAAAATCGCGCCGTAATAGACGCCCGACAGCAGGATCAGCGCCGCCGTCGGGTCGCCTATGCCAATGGCAACCGGGATCATGATGGCGATGATCGACATTGGCCCCAGACCCGGCAACATGCCGATCAGGGTGCCGATCAGGCAGCCCAAGACCACCATCATCAGGTTGAACGGGGAAATCGCGGCGGTCAGGCCAATCAGCAAACCTTCAAGCATGGCAGCGTCCCCTTACATGAACATGGCAGGCCAAGGGCGCAGGAATATCCCCAACACCTCTTGCACCAGATACCAGATGGAGCCCACGGCAATGCCCGCGACCGGCAGCAGGATGTGAAAGCGCCGCTCGCCCAGAAGGACCGACCCAAGCACCAGAAAGCCAATGGTGGACCCGACAAAGCCCAAAGGCCGCAATGTCAGGGCGTAAACGACCATCAGCACCAGAAGGGCGATGGCCTGCCCGATATGGTAATCGCCCAAACGCGTCAGGTCGATTGCGCCGTCCTTGGCGGGCTTGTCCGCCGCCGCCTTCGGGGTGAACAGCACGATCAGGCCCACGATCAGGCCCAAAATGGTCAGGATCTTGGGGAAGGTCGATGGCCAGATCGGGTTGCGCCGCAAAATCGGCGGAAGCGTATCGTCCATGGTGAAGAATGCCGCGTAGCCATACACGCAGACAAGCGCGATGAAGCCAAGCGCGATCCAACGATCAAGCGCCATCGGGTGATCCCCCTTTTTGATGTTCGGAAACGGGTGCGGCTGGCCCGGTATGGGGCCAGCCGCGCATGGGCTAAACGATTAGAGGAAGCCCAATTCGCGCATCAGGTCGCCCAGCTGCTTTTCCTGCGCTTCCAGAAAAGACACGAACTCGGCGCCGGGGCGGTAGATGTTCACAAGGCCCATCCGCGCGCGGACGGTTTCCCATTCGGGGGTTTCCATCATCTTGGCCAGCATGTCCTGATAGGCGGTCAGTTGCTCTTCCGGCAGGCCGGGGGCGGCGAAAAAACCGCGCCAGTTGACGAATTGCGCGTCGATGCCCTGCTCGGCAAAGGTTGGGGCTACGTCATAGGCGGGCACGCGCTCTGGCGCTGTCACGCCAAGAATGCGCACTTCGCCCTGATCGGCCAGCGCGATGGCTTCGGAAAACCCGGTCGAGAGCGCGTCGATCTCGCCCGACAGAAGGCCCGCCATGGCCTCGCCGCCGGCGTCATAGCCGATATAGTTGAAAGCGGTCGGGTCTTCGCCCGCGCCCTGCATCACGATGGCCGCCACCAGATGGTCCATGCCGCCGGGAACCGACCCGCCGCCGATGGCGAAATCCATTGGCGCTTCGCGGTAGCTGGCCAGCGCGTCTTCCATGGTCTGTAGCGGGCTGTCGGCGGACACGACAAGCGCCGCATAATCGCCAACGGTGCCAGCCACCATGGTCAGGTCACGGAAGCTTTGCGCAATTTCGCCGGTCAGTGCGCGGATCACGATGGGGGTCGAATTGACCATCAGCGTGCCGTGGCTGGAGGCCGCGTTCTCGATCAGGTTCGCAATGGCCACGCCACCGCCGCCGCCTGACATGTTTTCATAGGTTGCCGTGCCAACCAGCCCGGAAGCGACAAGCGCTTCGCCGGTGCCACGCGCCGTGCCGTCCCAGCCGCCACCTGCCCCGCCGGGGACAAGGAAATGCACAGACTCCATTATTTTATGGCCGCCCGCATGTGCGGTTCCGGCCAGCGCCACGGTTGCGGTTGCCGCTGCGATGACCGCGCGACGGGTCCACCCAAAGGTTGTCATTGGTCTCTCTCTCCCGTTTGACAGGCGGTCCTCCACCGCCCATGGTCTATTGCAAACCACAGCAACCTGACAGAAGCCTGACACCGCTCACGGGTGTGTTATCGAAACAGAGAGGGACGGATGCGCTACCTGTTGGTCGAGGATAACGCGGAACTGGCCGATGCCGTTGTCAAACGGCTGGCGCTGGATGGCCATGCCATAGACCATGCCGCGACCTTGGCGGAAGCCGAAGATTGCTTGGCCACGGCGCGCTACGACCTGATCTTGCTGGACGTCATGTTGCCAGATGGCGACGGGCGCGATTTTCTGGCCCGCAGCCGCGCGCATCTGGAAACGCCGGTCATCGTGCTGACCGCGCGGGCGCAGGTTTCGGACCGGGTGGGCGCGCTGGATCAGGGCGCGGATGATTACATTACCAAACCCTTTGACTTTTCCGAATTAGAGGCGCGCTGCCGTGCCATGCTGCGCCGCCGGGGTGGGTCTGCGCGCAACCAGATCAGCTTGGGCGCGGCCCTGTTTGACCCTTTGGCGGGCACCTTGCACCATGACGGCGTGACGGTCGACCTGCGCAACCGAGAAATACGGCTGCTGGAAGTGTTCGCGCGTCATCCCGGTCAGATATTGTCGAAAGCGCAGGTCATGGACCACCTGTTTTCCTACGATGCCGAGGTGACGGAAAACGCGATAGAGGTCTATGTCGGACGCCTGCGCCGCCGCATTGACGGGATGGGCCTGCGCATTGAAACCGTGCGCGGCCTTGGCTACCGCATGGAGCATGACGCGTGATGAACCGCACGCTTTCTATCGGGCGGCGTCTGACAGTTCTGCTGGCCGGTGTCGCCGCGGCGTTGTCCTTGCTCAGTTGGGGGATGGTCACAAGCTTGGCCACACAAGCCGCTGTGCGCACGCAAGACAATGTTCTGGCGGCCTCGACCACCACCATTGCCGAAACCTTGCGCAGCGAACAGGGAGAGGTGCGTCTGGAATTGCCCTACGCCGCCTTTGCCATGCTGGGGGCCATCAGCGAGGACCGGGTATTCTACCGCGTCGATGCGGGCGGCACGATGCTGACGGGCTATGCCGACTTGCCAGTCCCGCCCGATGTAACAGCGGGACAGGTGGTGTTTGACACCGGCCTCTTTCTGGGTGCCACGATCCGGATCGCGTCTGTCACACGGCCAGTGCTTGTCGGAACGGAACGGGTCGCCGTCACTGTTACGGTCGCGCAAACCCGTGACGGGGTAAAGGCGGTGACGTCTGAAATCTCGTGGCAGGCTGGGGCTTTGTCGGTGGCGTTCTTCTTCGTGGCCGTGGCGCTGTCGGCCTTTGCTGTGCGCATGTCGCTGCGTCCCCTGAACGTGGTTGCGGATGCCGTGGCGCGGCTTGGGCCGTCCGATTTGCGCCCGCTTCTGCGCCCGGCCCCGGCCGATCTGGCCCCGCTGCTGGATGCGCTGAACCGTCTGATGGAAC
Source organism: Paracoccaceae bacterium (assembly GCA_016937725.1). Classification (GTDB taxonomy): domain Bacteria; phylum Pseudomonadota; class Alphaproteobacteria; order Rhodobacterales; family Rhodobacteraceae; genus Roseinatronobacter. Next base: position 4,375 of record JAFGVZ010000123.1, read on the forward strand.
GTTTGCGCCTGTCCATCCGGCGCTCGGAAGATTTTATCGCCGAAGCCGCCCACCGCGTGCGCACGCCCTTGGCCACCGTGCGCACGCAAGCTGAAATTGCCCTGCGCACCGTCACGTCGGATGCAGAGAAAGAGCGCTTGCGCCGGATCATCCGCGCGGTCGATGAAAGCGCGCGCTCTGCCGGACAGTTGCTAGACCACGCAACCGTGGCCTACCGGGTCGAGGATTTGGCCCGCGACCGGCTGGACCTGTCCGACATCGCCGCGCAATCCGCCGCCGGGCTAGAGCCGACCGCCGCCATGCGCGACATTCATCTGAAGTTGGACTTTGCTTGCGCACCAATCTTGGGCGACGCGGTTCTGCTGGAAACCGCCATTCGCAATGTGCTGGACAACGCCATCAAATATTCGCCCGAAGACACGACCGTCAGCTTGCGCATTCGCCGCTCTGCCCATGAATGGGTTTTGGACATTCTGGACCAAGGGCCGGGCTTGGGCGAGGGGCCAACAGAGCCGTTGACCGAGCGCTTTCGTCGCGGCACCAACACCGCCGGCGTGGTCGGGTCTGGGCTGGGGTTGACCATCGCGTCGGAAGTGCTGCGCGCCCATGGCGGGCGGCTGGACTTGAAGAATGCCGCAACCGGGAGGGGGGCATGCGTCTCGCTAATCTTTCCTTTGGCCTGATCCTTGGGCTGGGCATGTTGCTGGCACCGTTAATTGTGCCATCGCTCGCCGCACAAGAGGTCGAAGACCATCAGTTCTTTCCGGGCGACAGCGCGCGTGTTCTGCGGGTGCTGTCGACCACCGATCTGGCAGTGTTCGCGCCGTATATTCGTGCCTTTCAGGCAGAGCGCCCGGACATTGGCGTGGATTACACAGTCATGTCGTCAAGTATGCTCCATCAGGCCATTCGTGGCGGGATGCGGGCCGATCTGGTGATCTCTTCCGCGATGGACCTGCAATTTCAACTGGTCAATGACGGCTTCGCGCGCCCCTACAGGTCCGAGCAAACCGATGCGCTGCCCGACTGGGCGCGTTGGCGCGATCTTATCTTTGCCTTTACAACCGAACCGGCTGTGGTGGTCGTCAATAGCGCCCGGTTCCACGGGATGGAATTGCCAACAACCCGGCAGGATTTGATTGCCATCCTGCGCGACAATCCCGACCGTTTTGCCGGTGCGCTTGGCACTTATGACGTGCGCGACAGTGGCTTGGGCTACCTGTTTGCCACGCAGGAAGACCGTTCGACAGATGTCTTTTGGCGGTTGAACGAAGTGTTTGGGCGGCTGGGCACGCAGCTTTACTGCTGCTCGTCACAGATGATTTCAGATGTGGCAACGGGGCGGCTGGCCTTGGCTTATAACGTGCTTGGCAGTTACGCCGCCGAGGAACTGGCGCGCGGGTCTGGCGGACGCGTGCAAGTGCTGCGCATGCAGGATTTCAGCAATGTCATGTTGCGCACTCTGTTCATTGCCCAAACCGCCGAGGAGCGAGAGGCCGCAGGCGCCATGGTAGACATGCTCAGCCGTCTGGCATTGCGCGATGCGCCGGGCATGTGGCCATTGCCGCCCCTGAACCCGGCGGTTGAAGGCCCGTCCATGGGGTTTGGGCCAATCCGGCTGGGACCTGCCTTGCTGGCCTATCTGGACCCGCTCAACCGGCGGGCATTTCTGACCGAATGGGAAAACGCGGTGGTCCAGCAATCGCAAGCGCGTTAGGCGAAACATCTGCACCCGGTCAGATAGAAACTTCCGCCAGCAGCTTTTCGCGCGTGACCTGCGCCGCCGGGGCAGACAGCCGCACCTCGCCCCGGTTGATGGCGACAAAGTCATCCGCCAGATCATAGGCGAAATCGAAGAATTGCTCGACCAGCACGATGGCAATCTCGCCTTCTGTGCGGAGCAATTTGATGACCTCTCCGATCTGCTTGATGATGTTGGGCTGAATGCCCTCGGTCGGTTCATCCAGCAGCAGGACGCGGGGTTGCGCGATCAGCGCGCGGGCGATGGCCAATTGCTGTTGCTGCCCGCCCGACAGATCACCCCCGCGCCGCGCGCTCATCTGTTTCAGCACCGGGAACAACTCGTAGATACGAGGTGGAATATGATGTTGGTCCTTGGGCAGGCAGGCAAAGCCGGTTTGCAGGTTCTCCGTCACGGTCAATAGTGGGAAAATTTCGCGCCCTTGCGGGACATAGGCGATGCCCGCTTTCGCGGCTTGCGCGGCGTTCAGATGGCTCAAAGGTGCGCCATCCAGCGTGATCGTGCCGCCCGAATAGGGGTGGCGGCCCGCGATGGCCTTGAGCAGACTGGTCTTGCCCACGCCATTCGTGCCCATCACCGCCGTGACCGCCCCCGGCCGCGCCACAAGGTCGATGCCATAGAGGATTTGCGACGCTCCGTAATGCAATGTCAGGTTTTCGACTTTCAGCATCGCTCACCGCCCCAGATAGACATCAATCACCTGTTGGTTTTGCGTCACGTGGTCCAAGCTACCCTCGGCCAGAACCGATCCTTCATGCAGCACCGTGACCTTGCAATTCAGCCGCCGGATGAATTCCATGTCATGTTCGATCACTACAACTGCGCGGGTTTGGGCCGCGCGGGTCAGCAACTCGGTCGTGTGTTCCCGCTCTGCGGGCGTCATGCCGGCGGCGGGTTCATCGACCAACAGCAGGCGCGGGTCTTGGGCCAGAAGCATCCCGATCTCCAGCCATTGCTTTTGGCCATGGCTCAGGTCCCCCGCGCGACGGGGCAGGTGGTCGGAAAGCCCGATTTCCTCGGCAAGTTCCGCAATCCGCGCCCGCGCGTGGCGGTTGGTTTTGTAAAGCAGCACGTCGAACGGTCCGCGCTTGTTGCGCAAAGCCATGGCAAGGTTTTCGCGCACGGTCTGGTCTTCGAACACCGTCGGTTTCTGGAACTTGCGGCCAATGCCCGCGCGGGCGATGGCCGATTCAGACATGCCCAGCAGGTTTTGCGATGCCTCACCCCATAGAACGCGCCCTTCGTCCGGCTTGGTCTTGCCGGTCACGATATCCATGAAGGTGGTTTTGCCCGCGCCATTGGGGCCGATGACCGCGCGCAATTCCGGCTCGCCAATCGAAATGGACAGGTTGTTGATGGCGCGAAACCCGTCGAATGTCACCGACACGCCAGAGACTTCCAGAAGCGCGCTCATGGTTTCCTCACCAGATAGTCAAACAACCCGCCAATGCCCTTGGGGAAGAACAGCGTGACTGCCACGAACCCAAGGCCCAGCAGCACCAGCCACCAATCGGTCCAGACGATGCGGTAGAAGCCAAGGTCGATATTCGGCGCGCCGCCGCCGGTGAACCAACTGGACAGCAAGCTGACCGTGGCCGCGCCGATGACCGCGCCATAAAGCCGCCCACGCCCGCCAATGGCGACCCAGACGGCAAGGTAGATGGAGGTGATCGGCGCGATTTCTGCGGGGTTGATGATGCCTGCTTGCGGATAATAGAGCGCGCCGGCAATGCCCGACACGATGGCGGTCGCGGTGAACACAACCAGCTTGTAGCTTTCGACATGGTAGCCCAGAAACCGCACGCGATTTTCATTGTCGCGGATCGCGCGCACGACAGAACCGAACTTGCCCGACACAAGCCACGCGAAGAGCAGGTAGCCTAATCCAAGCGCGAGGGCAGAGGCCCAGAAGAACCACAGCGCAATGGTCGATTGCGGCAGATGCAACAGGCCCGGAATGTTCTGCAAACCCGACAGCCCGTTATTGCCGCGCAGGCCGGTGTCGTTCTGGAACAGATATAGCGACAGCGCTAGCGTCATGGCTTGTGTCAGGATCGAAAGGTAAACGCCCGTTACGCGGCTGCGGAAAGCGAGCCAGCCGAAAACAAGCGCCAACAGGCCCGGCACCAGCACAATCAGCAATAATTGCAGCGTCAGGCTATGCGCGAAGCCCCAGATGAAGGGCAGTTCCGTGCTGCCCACCACGCTGAAAATCTGACTGGCGATTGCGTCTCGCACCTCGCCCTCGGTCGCCGGGATCGGGGCATTGGCCAGCGATGTGCGCACGATCCCTTCGGTCCGGGCATACATCAGCCACATGCCGATACCGTAGCCGCCTAGCCCGAAAAACGCGAAATGCCCAAGGCTCAGGATCCCGCAATAGCCCCAGACCACGTCCATCGCGACCGCAATCAGGCATAGGCAGAGCGTCATCCCCAACACCTTGAGGAACGAGGTCGAGATGACGCCCGCGCCGAAGCCTTCGGCCAGCGCCGTGACGATCAGGGTGAAGACGGTGAGCAAGCCCAGAAAGCGCAAGACGGAGGGGTTTTCGCTGAGAAAGCCCTTTTTCGGGGCGAGGGTTGTTTTTGCCATGGCGTCAATCCCCCGCCGCGCGGCCCCTGAGGGCGACAATGCCCTTGGGCCGGAACTGGATGAACAGGATCACGAACAACACCATGTAGGTTTGCGCGGCGAGCGTGTTCGAGGGGTTGAACCACTCGATCCCCTTTTGCAGGAACCCGATGAGCGATGCGCCCGCAAGCGTGCCCCAGACATTGCCCACACCGCCCACAACCACGGTCATAAAGCTTTGGACAATGTAGTTCGCGCCCATTTCAGATGTGACCTGCGCGTATAGCCCGATCGCCACGCCCGCGATGCCCGCAATCCCCGACCCAAGCCCAAAGGTCAGCATGTTGATCCGGTCGGGGTTGATGCCCATGCTGGCCGCCATGCCGGGGTTTTGGGTGACCGCGCGCACTTCCAGCCCCAGCCGGGTGCGCTTCAGGATATACAGAAGCAGGGCCAGAAAGATCAGCGCCAGCACGAAGATCGCCACGCGAATGGTGCTGATGCCCACGATGTCGTTGATCTGCAACGCTCCGCCCAGCCAATCTGGCGCAGTCAGCGGGCGCGCCTGCGTGCCGAAGATGTTCTTGGCAAGTTGTTGCAGCGCAATGGAAATGCCGAAGGTCGCCAGCAGGGTTTCCAGCGGGCGCTTGTATAAATGCCGGATCACGCTGCGCTCCATCGCCACGCCCGCGCCGAAGGTGACAAGAAACGCCAAGGGCAAAGCGACCAACAGGCTGATCGTATAATCGGGGATGAACAATTGCACGACATAGCCGGTATAGGCGCCCATCATGATGAACTCGCCATGCGCCATGTTGATCACACCCATCACGCCAAAGGTGATGGCTAGGCCAATCGCGGCGAGGAAAAAGATCGATGCCAGCGACAAGCCGTCCAGCACAAGATCGGCGACCTGATAGGCGGCGATGGCTTGCTGTGTGCTGTCGAGGGCCGCTTGCGCGGCGGCGGTGATTTCTGCGTCGTCAAGCGTGTAGCGGTCGAAGAACACATGCGCGGCGACGGCTTGCGCCGCCTCATCCGGGGCGGCGCGGGGCGGAACAGTTCCTGCGGCTTCCAGCGCCTCATAGGCTTCAATGCGGGCGGCGGGGTCACTCAGGCGACCAACGGGCACACCGCCCACGCGCCCATCGACGATATTTTCCGCCAGAACCTCGCGCAGCATGGCGGGGGTCTGGGCAGGCTCTGCCAGCGCTGCACTGACCAGCAGCTCGTAAGCGGCGGCTTCGGTCAGGTCGGTGCCCACGTTCAGCACCCGCGCAATATTCGCGCCCTCGGGCAGGGCAAGGGCAACTTCCGTCACCGTGGCGGTCAGCCGGTTCAGCACCCCGCGCGCTTCAATGCTGGTGTCGCCACCAAGCGCCGCGATGGCGCTCAGTTGCACGGCCCGATCCTGTGCGAATTGGGCTTGAAGCAACAACAGAAGGCGCTCTTTGCGGGTTTTCAAACTGGCATCGGTTTCACGCTCGACACTCTCGGCCAAAGGCGCGATCTGGCTGGCATCTGGGCTGCGGCTGATCGCATCTAGCGCGGCCATGCGGCGTTCGCGTTCGGGCGCGTTCAATTCCAGCGGCACAAGGGCTGCTGCAATCACGCGCTGCACGCCTGAATTGGTGCGGATTTGCGTCACGTCGCGGCTGGAGACTTCGGCCACGGCCTCTCCGCTATCGATATCGACAAGCCGGACAAGCGCACCTGCATCCTCGGCGTAGAAAAACAGTCCATCTTCGGGGCGCTGCACGACCTCGCGGGCGCTGTAGCGGCGCAGGAATTCACCGATATTCGGATGGTCCTGTTCGATCAGCGTAATGACAACGCTTTCGATGGTCCGGCGCGACGGGCTGGCAAGGTCATCGGCAAAAGCCTGCAACGCGGGTTGCAGCGCGTCTTGTGCACGGGCGGGGCCGGGCAGGGCGACAATCGCCAGCGCCACGAGCGCCAACGCGCGGAACATCAGGGTGCGAAACGGCATTTCGGGTCCAGTATCATGCAGGACAATACCGGGCGCGCGCCTTAGACGCGCGCCCGTCGCGTTTTAGTAGTTCGAAGTCAACTGCACGCAGGTCGAGGTTGCGGTGTTATACATCCCGCAGCCCAGTTCCTGCCAATCGCTCGTCAGCACAGAGCTTTCCGGCAAGAAATCGGTCCATGCATCGCCCGGCACTTCCTCGGTCTGGCTGATGATGTCGAATTGACCATCAGCACGGATTTCGCCGATCAGGACAGGCTTCGACAGGTGATGGTTGGTGCCCATGACGGCGGTGCCGCCGGTCAGGTTCGGGAATTCCTGGCCCCACATGGCTTCGCGCACAGCGTCGACATCGGTGGTGCCTGCCGCGGTCACCGCGTTCACCCACATGTTGAAGCCAATGTAATGTGCCTCCATCGGGTCGTTCGTCACGCGGTTTTCACCTGCAAAGGCTTTCCATGCGGCGACGAATTCGGCGTTGATCTCTGTATCCGCGGACATGAAGTAGTTCCATGCGGCCAGGTGGCCTGCCAATGGGCCGGTATCCAGACCCGACAATTCCTCTTCACCAACCGAGAAAGCCACCACCGGGATGTCATCCGCGCTGACGCCCTGTGCGCCCAGTTCGGTGTAAAAGCCGACATTTGCGTCGCCGTTGATGGTCGAGATCACGCCAACCTGCTTGCCGCCTGCGCCAAGCGCGACCACGTCGGACACGATGGTCGACCAGTCGGAATGGCCAAAGGGTGTGTAATTCACGAAAATATCTTCAGCAGCGATCCCCTTGGACAGCAAGTAGGCTTCCAGAATGGCATTCGTCGTGCGCGGATACACATAGTCGGTGCCCAGAAGCGCGAAGCTTTCGACGCCCAGTTCCTCAAGGAAGTAATCCACAGCCGGAATCGCCTGCTGGTTCGGCGCGGCGCCAGTGTAGAACACGTTGCGCGAGGATTCCTCGCCTTCATATTGCACCGGGTAGAACATAAGACCGTTCAGCTCTTCCAGCACCGGCAGGGCGGATTTGCGGCTGACAGAGGTCCATGCGCCAAAGATCACGTCTACCTCGTCGACCGTCAGAAGCTGGCGGGTCAGTTCGGCAAAAAGCGGCCAGTCAGAAGCAGGGTCGACCACGACAGCCTCGATCTGGCAGCCCAGCAGGCCGCCGGCGGCGTTTTGCTGCTCGATCAGCATCAGCATCACGTCGCGCAGGGTGGTCTCGGAAATGGCCATGCTGCCCGACAACGAGTGCAGAACGCCAACCTTGATCGGCTCTGCGCAATCCTGTGCCAGAAGTGGTGTCGCAACCAAAGCGGTGCTGGCAGCAAGGGCGGAAAGAAGTGTTTTGGGTGTCATAGTGTTACGGCGCTCCTAATGTCTGAGCTGCGCAGCGATTGCCGTTCCGGGTCGCACCGGACACTTCATGCTGGGCCACAGCTTTGTGGTTTCTCCGCCCTGCGCGACCCCGGCACGCCGGAATCTGGTTCGCAAAGCGGTGTTTTTTGCCCCAAGTGAGCGTTTTGAACAGAGACCACGCTTGCCCCATCTGCCAATGGCGCACCGAAGACGGTTAACGTGTTGGGGTGCGGATTGAGCGATCCTGCGGAAAAAATAGCGCTTCGAGTCTATTTATTTTGCACTTGCAGAAAAACGGCGGTGGCGCCGCGGGGATTGTTTCGGCCAGAGCAACGCGCGCACGACGTTTACCGCCTTAGGAGGCGATTGGGGTAACGTGGTGCACGTCAGTTGGGCAATTATGAGATTGAGCGTGTCAGCCGCGCCGAAACACGGCCCTAGCCAAACCAGCCGCGATAGTCGCTGACCAGCAGATGCGTAGGCGCGGTATCTTCCTCGATACGCGCAAAACGGCCAATCGGGTCGCGGAAGATATTGTCAGTTTCATCGTCATTCACGGTAGAAACTTCGCCGATCAGCACATCCCCACCTTCGCCCCAGAAGGCGTGCCAATCGCCCGGACGCAAGGTGACGCTGTCGCCCGGGTCCAGCCGCAGTTTCTCTCCCGGAATATAATCGTGGCGAATGCCGTCCAGCCAGACCGTGCCGCCCCGGTCTTCGGCAAAGGCTCCGTTATCGTCAGAGCCGTAAAGCTCGACCACCAGCGTTGCGCCGCCGCGATTGATGATGTCTTCGGCCTTCAGCACATGGGTGTGCATGGGCGAAAGCTGATCCTGCCGCGAGATCAGCAGTTTCTCGGCATAGCACATGCCGCCACCCTTTTGCAGGTCGGACAAAAGCCCGTTGCGCAGCGTGAACAGGAACAGGCCCATCCGGTCGAAATCGCCAGCCCCATAGTCGGTAATGTCCCAACCACAGCGCGCGTCGATCAGGTGGCGCGCGTCATCCACGCGGGCTTTGAATTCATCCGGGCTCCAGTAAGCGAAGGCGGGAAGCGCAAATCCATGGCGGCGGATCATGTCATCTGCCGCGGCCATGATGTCATTGATGCGGGAGCGTTTCATCTGACCTTGTTTGCCATCTGCGGCTTGTTCCTAATCGCTGTGGCCCAAACAAAGTATCCGCAATGGCTTGGACCAGATGTAGCAGTGATAGGGTGTGTCGCTGCTGCAATCAATATCTTGCGCGGCTTAATCGGCGCTCTCCAGAGGAGGGGCAGCCACAAGCTTGCCTTTGCGGCTATCCGGGTAGACCAGCCCTGCCGAGATAATCAGCTTCGCCGCATCCTCGATCGACATATCCAACTCGATCACGTCGCGGCGGGAAACAAACAGCAAAAAACCAGATGTGGGGTTCGGTGTGGTGGGCAGAAAGACAGAAATCATCTCTTCCCCGTCCGCGCCCAATCGATCACCAATCTCGCCCCGTGTGGTGGTCGAGATGAAAGCCGTGGCCCAGATGCCCTTGCGCGGGTATTCGACAAGGCAAGCGCGGTCGAAGGTCGGGGCAGAGCGCGCCAGAATCGTATCGGCGATCTGTTTCACAGCGTTGTAGATGGACCGGACAACCGGCATCGCCTCGACAATGCGTTCGCCCCAATTGACCAGAGTGCGCCCGATGAAACCCTTGGTGAAATATCCCATCACCACGGTGAAGATCAGGAAAATCGCCACGCCTACACCCGGCACGTCCCAGCCAGTCAGCACCACCGGGTGGAAACGGGCCGGTATCAGCGGCATGACGATGCCATCAATCCATGTGACCACGTTCCAGACCAACCAGACCGTCAGCACACCCGGCGCGATGACCGCCAGCCCGGCCAGAAAATTCGACCGGATGGACCCGAGAAGCCCGCGCTTATGCTGATCGGTTGACATGATCCGTCCTGTCTAGTGTCAGCCGTCGATATGGGGGGCGGGGCGCAAGGATGCAAGCGCGCAAGCGATCTCAGCGCCAAGACGCGCGTTGTTGCGCACCAGCGCGATATTGGCCGTCAGAGAGGCGCCCGCGCTCAATTCGAAAATGCGTGCAAGCAGGCGGGGTGTCACTTCTTTCGCCGCTGCGCCCGCGCAATCCTCCAGCGCCTGTGCGATCCAGCCGTCGATCACCGCGCGCGGAATTTCGTCGGGTTCGGGGATCGGGTTGGCGACCAATTGCCCCCCGGGCAAGTCCAGTTCTCCGCGCATCAGGTGCGCGCGCGCAATCTGGCCGACATCATCCATTCGCAGCGGTGCGGGCAGGCCGCTTATGCGCGACCAGAAGGCCGGGAAGTCGTCCTGCCCGTGGGCGATGACGGGCACCCCAAGTGTTTCAAGCACTTCCAGCGTTTTGGGCAAGTCCAGAATGGCCTTCGCACCGGCTGCAACCACGGTGACCGGGCTTTGCGCCAGTTCCTGCAAATCGGCCGATATGTCGAAAGAGCTTTCAGCCCCGCGATGCACGCCGCCAATGCCCCCCGTGGCAAAGACCGCAATACCCGCGCGCGTGGCACAGATCATGGTGGCAGCGACGGTTGTCGCCCCCGTAGCCCCCATAGCCAACGCTACCGCCAAATCGGCGCGGGACAGTTTCATCGCATCTTTGGCTTGGGCAAGCGTTTCCAATTCCGCCGGTTCTAGTCCGATGTGGATCGCGCCCCCCAGCACAGCAATCGTCGCAGGTGTGGCCCCGGCGGCACGAATATCGGCTTCCACCTGCTGCGCCATCGCAAGGTTCTGCGGATAGGGCATTCCATGGGTGATGATGGTCGATTCCAGCGCGACAATCGGCGCACCTGCTTCGCGTGCGGTCGCCACTTCAGATGAATAACGCATTGCAAGCATCAGAAATCCTTCAGTGTTCCGGTCCGCCAGCAACATAGCTCGCGGCCGTGCGTAAAGCGTGTGACAGGGCGGCATCACGGGATAGCCCACGCGCCTCTGCGGCCATGTGGGCGGCCATGAAAGTATCCCCCGCGCCGGTGATGCGCACAGCCTGCACCTGCGGGGGCACGAGCGTCAGCAAGCCATCGGCGCTGGCATCGGTCGTGTCGCGCGCGCCATCCGTAACCAGCACCCGTTGCGCCCCCCGCGCCAGAAGTCCGCGCGCGGCCTCTGCCGAGGCGGCAAACTCCGTGCCGCAAAGAAGCCCTGCTTCTTCAAGATTGACATAAAACACCGTGCCGGGGCGCGCGATCAGGGGCAGCAAGCGCTCTCCCTTGCCCGGAGAGGCGGGCGCGACCCTTAAATCAGCCGCCCGAAAAGTTGGGGCGCTGGCGATTTCTGCCAAAAGCGACACGGTCAGATTGCCGTCGAGGGCAACCATCCCCGTCCAAGGCGCCGTGTCACTGCCCAAGCGCCCATCGCGCAAGGGGGCCAGAATCTTGCTGCCCGCAATTTCCAGCGAATGCACATCCGCAATCGCGGCAATCAAGCCGCCCGCACCTTCGATCGCCATATAGGTATCGGTGGGCAAGTCAGGGGCGCGGTAAACATAGGTGCAGCCGACCCCCCCCGCCGTCATCTCGGCAATCAGTGCATCACCCGCCGCATCTTGGCCAATCGCGGACAAGACCTGAGGGTTGGCCCCCGCCCGCACCAGCGCCATGGCAATATTCAGCGCCACACCGCCCGGAATGCGCGTGATCCGGCCCGCCACGTCCGACCCCACGCGCATGGGGGCAGGGGTGCGCCCGATGATGTCCCACAGGGCGGCGCCGATGCAGAGAATGTCGGTTCGTGTGCTCATGCCGCAGGTGATGAGCGAAACCCGCCAGATTGGCAAGATGCCTCTCTGGCGGGGTGGTCGAAAGCGAAGGCGGGAATGCCCCGCGCAAAAACGGGTCAGGCGTAGTAGCGCCCACCAAACACGTCTCGAACGGCGTCTGATCGCGTCAAGCCCTGTGCGGCCAAGTCTGCGTCCGAAGTTGCGCTCAATTTTTCCAGCCGCCGATACGTTGGTGAAACCTGTGCGAGTCGTTCCAGAATTGCAACAAAACGGTCCGCCAACGACTCGGATGCGGTATTTGCGATGATATCAGTTGTCACACTAGCCATGGTTATTCCTTTCCCAGAGACATGAAGCCTCCCTTAACATCGAGATAGGTCAGGCAAGCTGTCCTTGCTACGGCCAAAGTGGAATGCCCGCTCTGCACTTGGTGCAACCCTATGTTGGAAAGGCTTTCTTAACCTCTTTTCGCCATTGTTGGTGGCACGACAGGTCACAAAGTTCTCGCTTTGTGCTCAATGATCGTGTAGAACAAGGTGTGAACAAACGTGCGATTGCCGCAACCGGCGCGCTGTGAAATAAGGGGCAAAACAATGGCTGTAGCGGACTTGCTGAACATGACCGATAAAAAGACGGCGGAAAAACAAAAAGCGCTCGATTCAGCGCTGGCGCAGATCGAGCGCCAGTTCGGCAAGGGCTCTATCATGCGCCTTGGGGGCGACAATGTCCTTAAGGATATAGAGTCGACCTCGACCGGCTCGCTTGGGCTTGACATTGCTCTGGGCATCGGCGGCTTGCCAAAGGGCCGGATTATCGAAATTTACGGGCCGGAATCCTCGGGGAAAACAACGCTCACGCTGCATGTGGTCGCGGAAGAGCAGAAAAAGGGCGGTGTCTGCGCCTTCGTGGATGCCGAACATGCGCTCGACCCGCAATATGCCCGCAAACTGGGTGTCGATCTGGACGAATTGCTGATCTCGCAGCCCGATACGGGCGAACAAGCGCTGGAAATTGTCGATACCCTTGTGCGCTCTGGCGCAGTGTCTTTGGTTGTGGTCGATTCGGTTGCGGCGCTGACCCCGAAATCCGAGCTTGAGGGCGATATGGGCGACAGCTCTGTCGGTGTCCATGCGCGTTTGATGAGTCAGGCCATGCGCAAGCTGACGGGATCGATCAGCCGCTCGAACTGCATGGTGATCTTCATCAACCAGATTCGTATGAAGATCGGCGTCATGTTCGGCAGCCCCGAAACCACCACGGGCGGCAACGCGCTGAAATTTTATTCCTCTGTGCGTCTGGATATCCGCCGCATCGGGTCGATCAAGGACCGTGACGAAGTTGTGGGCAACCAGACCCGCGTCAAGGTCGTCAAGAACAAGGTCGCGCCGCCCTTCAAGCAGGTGGAATTCGACATCATGTATGGTGAAGGCATCTCGAAAACGGGCGAGTTGCTGGATCTTGGCGTGAAGGCCGGCGTGGTCGAAAAATCTGGCGCATGGTATTCCTATGGCGATGAACGTATCGGGCAGGGGCGCGAGAACGCTAAAACTTTCCTGCGCGAGAACCCCCAGCGCGCGCATGAGATTGAGGACAAGATCCGCGCTGCGCATGGTCTGGATTTCGCTATGTCCGAAAGCGATCCTGACCTGACAGAGGACTAAGGTCTGCGTCACAGGATTTCGGCGCGGGGTGTGGACAGCCCCCGCGCCGAGGGCTAAACCGTGCCATCAAGATAGCACGCGCAAGCGCCCGGAGTGTGACATGCCCAGCCTGAACGATATCCGCTCGACATTTCTAGACTTTTTCGCCCGCAACGGGCATCAAGTCGTGGACAGCTCGCCCCTAGTGCCGCGCAATGACCCGACATTGATGTTTACCAATTCGGGCATGGTTCAATTCAAGAACCTGTTCACCGGGCTGGAACACCGCGACTATAACCGTGCGACAACCTCGCAGAAATGCGTGCGGGCGGGTGGCAAACATAACGACCTTGATAATGTCGGCTATACCGCCCGCCACCACACGTTTTTCGAGATGCTGGGCAATTTCAGCTTTGGCGATTACTTCAAGTCTGATGCAATCCCCTTTGCATGGGAGTTGCTGACCAAGGATTTCGACATTCCGAAAGACCGTTTGTTGGTCACGGTTTACCATACGGATGACGAAGCCGCGGATATCTGGAAGAAGGTCGCCGGTCTGTCTGATGACCGCATCATCCGCATCCCGACCGATGACAATTTCTGGCGTATGGGTCCGACCGGTCCCTGCGGCCCCTGCACCGAAATTTTCTTCGACCATGGCCCTGAAATCTGGGGCGGTCCTCCGGGTAGTCCAGAAGAGGATGGGGACCGGTTCATCGAAATCTGGAACCTCGTTTTCATGCAGAATGAACAGCATGAAGACGGGCGCCTGACCGAATTGCCCCGCCAATCCATCGATACCGGCATGGGGCTGGAGCGCATTGGCGCGCTTTTGCAAGGCAAGCACGATAATTACGACACAGACCTGATGCGCGCGCTGATCGAGGCTTCGGCCCATGCCACCTCTTCCGACCCAGACGGCCCCGGCAAAACGCATCACCGCGTGATTGCCGACCATCTACGCGCCACGTCTTTCCTGATTGCGGATGGGGTTCTGCCTTCGAATGATGGGCGCGGTTATGTGCTGCGCCGCATCATGCGCCGTGCCATGCGCCACGCGCATATGTTGGGCGCGCAAGATCCGGTCATGCACCGTCTGGTGCCCGCACTGGTCACGCAGATGGGTGGTCATTTCGGTGAATTGCGTGAGGCGCAGGCGCTGATTACCGAAACGCTTCGGGCCGAGGAAACCCGCTTCCGGCAAACGCTGGACCGGGGCCTGAAACTGCTTGATGCCGAAATGGCCGACCTCTCGGAGGATGCGGACCTTCCCGGTGCCACTGCCTTCAAGCTTTACGACACGTTCGGCTTCCCGCTGGACCTGACGCAAGACGCGCTGCGCGAGCGCGGCCGCAAGGTCGATGTGGACGGGTTCGACGCTGCCATGGCCGAGCAAAAGGCCCGCGCGCGCGCCGCTTGGTCCGGATCGGGCGAAGCGGCGGATGCCACAATCTGGTTCGATATTGCAGACCGCATGGGCGCAACGGAATTTCTGGGCTACAAGTCTGAAACTGCTGAAGGACAGATCCTCGCGCTGGTGGTCGAAGGCGCCGAATGCCCCCGCGCCGATGGACAGGTCCAGATCATCACCAACCAGACGCCGTTCTACGCCGAATCTGGCGGTCAGGTGGGCGATACGGGCTTTATCCGCACCGCCACCGGTGTGGCCCGCGTGACCGATACACGCAAGGCCGCCGGCCTGCACATTCACATGGCAGAGCTTACAGAGGGCTATATCGCATCCGGCCAGCCCGCCAAGCTGGAAGTGGAGCATTCCCGCCGCAGCGCCATTCGCGCCAACCATTCCGCCACCCACCTGTTGCACGAAGCTTTGCGCCGCGCGCTGGGGGATCATGTCGCGCAGCGCGGCTCGCTCAACGCGCCCGACCGGTTGCGTTTCGATTTCAGCCATGGCGCGGCGCTGTCACTTGACCAGATTGCGCAGGTCGAGGCCGAGGTGAATGCTTTCATCCGCCAGAACGGTGTGGTCAAAACCCGGATCATGACGCCCGATGATGCCCGCGCACTGGGGGCGCAGGCGCTCTTTGGCGAGAAATACGGCGACGAAGTGCGCGTGGTGTCCATGGGGACGCTGCACGGGTCCGGGAAAGGGGCCGCTCGCGACACTTATTCGCTGGAACTCTGCGGTGGCACCCATGTAGCACGCACGGGCGACATTGGCGCGTTCGTGGTGTTGGGCGACAGCGCCAGTTCTGCCGGTGTCCGCCGGGTCGAAGCGCTGAGCGGTCAGGCCGCGCTCGATTATCTGCGCGCGCAGGATCAGCGTCTGGCCGATGTGGCTCTGGCCCTCAAAACCCCTGCCGCTGATGCGCCCGCGCGCGTGCGCGCCCTGATGGACGAACGCCGCGCGTTGCAAAACGAGGTTGCGCAACTGAAGCGTCAGCTTGCCATGGGCGGTGGCGCCGCTGAAGATGCTCCACAAGAGGTAGGTGGCATCAAGCTGATTGCGCGCGTTATGGAAGGCGTCAGCGGGAAGGACTTGCCCGCGCTAATTGATGCTATGAAAGATAAACTTGGCAGCGGTGTCGTAGTGCTGGTGGCCGATACCGGCGCAAAGCCTGCGGTTGCGGCAGGCGTCACGGCGGATCTGACCGACCGCATCTCGGCGGTGGACCTTGTGCGCGCGGCCGTTGCCGAATTGGGCGGCAAGGGGGGCGGCGGGCGTCCGGACATGGCCCAAGGTGGCGGGGCCGACATTGCCGGGGCCGAGGCCGCGCTGAAAGCCGCCACCAACCTACTTGCAGGAGTATCCGCATGACCGCGCTCTGGATTGCCCATGTCACTGTTACCGACCCGGACGCTTACGGCCAATATGCCAGCCGCGCGACCAAGGCGATTGCCGATCATGGCGGTGTGTTTCTTGCGCGCGCGGGCCGCGCTGTCCAGCTTGAAGGGCAAGGGCATCCGCGCAACGTGGTCGCGCGCTTCCCGTCGGTCGAAGCTGCGGTGACTTGTTACAACTCGCCCGCCTACCAAGAGGCGCTGAGCTACGCCAAGAATGCCGCCACGCGTGAATTGGTCGTGGTGGAAGAAATCGACTGATCCTTCATCCTTGCAAAGATATCCTCGGGGGGCAGGGGGC
Source organism: Paracoccaceae bacterium (assembly GCA_016937725.1). Classification (GTDB taxonomy): domain Bacteria; phylum Pseudomonadota; class Alphaproteobacteria; order Rhodobacterales; family Rhodobacteraceae; genus Roseinatronobacter. The sequence continues at coordinate 20,559 of JAFGVZ010000123.1, forward strand.
AGACAGCCCCCGCAAAAAGCTGGCCGCTATGCGAACGGGTCGTTTGGATAGCCCACCCCGGTCAGGCACAGGCCATCTGGCGGGCTGACCGGGCCACATGCCGTGCGCGCGCGTGCTGCAAGGGCGGTTTTCACATCTTCAGGTGTCCACGCGCCCGCGCCCACACGCTCCAGCGTGCCGACAATGCTGCGCACTTGGTTGTGCAGGAAGGACCGCGCGCGCAGGTGGAAGCGGTATTCTACCCCGCCGGGCAGGTCCATGGCTTCAATTTCGAGCGCATCCAGCGTTTTGATGGGCGAGGGCGCCTGACATTGGCTGGCGCGGAAGGTGGTAAAGTCATGCTGGCCCAGCAAATGCGCAGCACCTGCCTGCATGGCGTGCAGGTCCAGCGCGTGGCGGATATGCCAGACAAAGCCTGCATCCAGCGCGGGCGGCGCGCGGCGCGACAGCATCCGAAACGTATAGCGCCGCTCGCTGGCAGAGAAGCGCGCGTGAAATTCGTCCGAAACCTTTGCGCAGGCGAGGATGGCCACGGGCAGGGGTTTCAGATGGTGGTTCAGCGCTTCCATCAGGCGGAAGGGGTTCCAGTCGCGCGCCATCTCGCAATGGGCCACTTGGCCTAGGGCATGCACGCCCGTATCGGTCCGGCCAGCAGCGGCGATTGTGGGCACATCCGGCTCCAGCCGGGCAAGCGCGGCTTCTATCGCACCTTGCACAGAGGGCAGGCTGCGTTGGCGTTGCCACCCGCAGAACGGGCAGCCATCATATTCGATTTTCAAGGCATAGCGTGGCATGGCGCGGGATTAGCGCCAAGAGCTTGGCAATGCAATTACCCTTCCGCCTCTAGAATGGCGCGCAGGCCGCTGCGATAATCGGGGTAAAGCGGTTGCCAATCCAGTGCGCGTTTAATGCGGGCATTCTGCACGCGTTTGCTTTCCGAATAGAAACTTCGGGCCATGGGGGACAAGTCGGCCTCGGCGAAGGCTATTTCCGGTGGCGGCTCAATACCCAACAGTTCTGCCGCGTAAACGATCACGTCTTGTGGCGGGGCGGGGGTGTCATCGCAGAGGTTGTAAATTGCGTGCGCTTGCGAAGACTGCATGGCAGCCAGAAGGGCCCCGCCAATATCGTCGCGGTGAATACGGGAAAACACTTGGCCGCGCTTGATAATGCGTTGGGCATTGCCCGCGCGCAGCCGATCAAACGGGCCACGACCGGGGCCATAGATGCCCGCCAGCCTTAAAATATGTAGCCGGGTCGGGGTGGCAGCTTGCCATGCGGCCTCTGCCGCGACGCGGGCGCGCCCGCGGGCCGTGCTAGGGGTCAGCGCCGTGTCTTCATCCACCCAACCGCCGCCATGATCGCCGTAAATGCCGGTGGTCGAAAGGTAGCCCACCCAATCCAGATGCGTGGCCGCCTCGATTTCCGCGCCATGTGCGGCCAGAACCGGGTCGCCCTGTTCGCCCGGTGCGATGGAACTCAGCAGATGCGTCGCGCGGTCCAGTGGCAGCTTGGTTCCGGGCCAGATGAGCGGCTCAATCCCCGCGCGTGCCAATTCTGCCGCGCGGTCTGGGTTGCGGGTGGTGCCAATGATGGTCCAGCCCATCGGCAGCAGAAGGTCGGCCAAGGCCTGCGCGCTATAGCCATGCCCAAGAGAGAGAAGTGTTTTTGCCATGACCAACATATCGGGTTTGCGCGGGCACAAGGCAAGCCCGCTTTGAGGCATGTCAAGGACAGGTTTCGGGCCGTCGGCTAAGATGTCGTGTTCGCAACCAGACAGGAATGTGCCCATGGAAGATGTCGCCGCCCCCGCCAGCCAAGACCCGACAGAGGCTGTTCCAGTCCCAGAGGCCATGCCCGATGCCGCAGCCGACCTTGCCGAACCTGCCCGCCTGCAAACCGCGCCTGCCAAATACGCGTGGATGCCGGACCCCGATACGCTGACACATGAGCAGATCAGGCAGTTCTTCGAATCCGACCGCTATCCATATCGCTACAAGATGGCCCGTGCGCCCTATGAGGCCGAGAAGGCGCGGCTTCAGGCAGAGCTTTTGAAGGTGCAGAAATGGGCGATCGAAACAGGCGAGCGGTTCGTCTTTCTGTTCGAGGGGCGTGACGCGGCGGGCAAGGGCGGCACGATCAAGCGCTTCAACGAGCATCTGAATCCGCGCTTTGCCCGCGTGGTGGCGCTGAACAAACCGTCCGAAAGTGAATTGGGCCAATGGTATTTCCAACGCTATGTCGAACATCTGCCGACCTCGGGCGAAATGGTGTTCTATGATCGGTCTTGGTATAACCGAGCGGGGGTGGAGCGCGTCATGGGCTTTTGCACACCGACCGAATATCTGGAATTCATGCGTCAGGCGCCGGAATTCGAGCGTATGCTGGTGCGGTCCGGCATTCGGCTGTTCAAGTTCTGGTTTTCTGTCACGCCCGAAGAACAGCGCCGCCGCTTTCTGGCGCGCGAAACCGACCCGCTGAAACGCTGGAAGCTGTCGCCCATCGACAAGGCAAGCCTTGGCAAATGGGATGAATATACCCAAGCCAAGGAAGCAATGTTCTTCTACACCGACACGGCTGATGCGCCTTGGACGGTCGTCAAATCAAAGGACAAGAAGCGCGCACGGCTGGAATGCATGAAACATGTGCTCTCCACGCTTGACTACCCCGACAAAGACCCGGAGATCGCGCGCATCCCAGACCCGCTGATCGTGGGGCGCGCGCGCCACATGGTGCTGTCAGGCGCAGAGCTGGGGCATGTGATGGGTGGCTAGACCTGCCGGATGATCGCGTGCTGGGCATAGGTGGCAAACAGGTCCGTGGCCTCTAGCTGCATGCCGCGCGCTTCAGCTTTCGCCTGAAGCCTGTGTGTAAGGTCATGGCGCGGGGTGACATGAAACCGCGCCAGCCACGCATTCAACCCGTCGCGGGCAAGGCGTGGCAAGCCGCTTTGGCGGCCGAAATCCACTACATGCAGGCTGCCACCGGGGGCCAGATTGTCGAGCGCGCAGTCTATGGCGCGGGTCCAGTCGGGGATCATGGACAGGCTGTAGGACAGAACGATCCGGTCAAAGCCCGTAACGCCGAAAAGTGCCGTCCCGTCGAATGCGCAGGCATCGCCATGGGCCAGCATAGCGCGGTCGCCCAGCTTGGCGCGGGCGCTGTGCAGCATCTGGGTCGAGATATCCATCCCATACAACCGCGCATCCGGGTAGCGCCGCCCGATATGGTCCAGATTGCGCCCGGTGCCGCAAGCTATTTCCAGAACGCGGCCCGCTTCGGGCTGGTCCAGATTGGCGATCAGATGGTCGCGCCCCAGCAGGAACCACGCGCGGGTCGCGTCATAAATTCGCCGCTGGTGGCGGTAGGTGCGGTCCATCAGGTCGGCGTGGCTGGTTTCCGCCATGGGATCAGCCCTTGAAACGGTAAAGATGCACACCGCCATAAATCGCAGAGCGATCCCGCGCAAAAGCACGCGCAGAGGCGTTGATATCATAATGCCACTGCGCCAACAGGCGCAAGGGCACGCGGCCCGGCAAAATGTCATCTGTGCCGCCGGTGCGGAACAAAACGCGGGCCCCGGGGCGGGCGGTGCGGCTGATCTCATCCCAAAGGGCGGTCAGTTGCGCGTCGATCATCCAGTCTTGCGCATCCAGCAGGACATAGGCGTCCAGAGTGCCTGCGTCGCGCGTGGCAAGATGGTCGGTCAAGGACAGATTCAATGGGACAACACGGTCCACGCGCGCGGCGATCTTGCCGAAATGGCGCGGCTCCAGATAGGGCGGAACACTGGCGCCGGGCGCATCCTGATAGCCCCGGTTGACAGCTTGCCACAGGAAGTAATTGTCGCGCGCAGGAAAATCACAGACCAAGCGGCGCACCCGTTCGCGCAGCACGTCGATCACCGCGCCATCATTAGCCAGCTTGTCATATTGCGCGGGCGGTATCCCCAAACCAAACAGCGATGCGCGCTGGCGGGCTAACACCTGCACCAGCTTCTTATCGAACAAGGGCGCGATCTTCGTGTCATAGAAGGCGCGCTGCGCGGCCATATCGGGGGCGTCCAGCAAGGGCTGGAAATCCACCCGCGCCAGTTTTGCAACCACATGAACCGCGCCGATGAAGCGACCCAACAGGCCTTGGCGGTAAAAGCCGCGCGCGAAATAGGCTTTGCGCCCGGTCCAATAGGCGCGCGTTTTCGGGTCCAGATGGGGCAAAAGCCGCGCGATCAGCGCAGGGTTGCCGGGGCGGTCGGCCCGAACGAACAGGTCGTGAAATTCAGTCTCTGACAGGTGCTGTGCGGCTGCAATTTTCAGATGCAACAGCGCGATATGCGCAGGCGACAGGTCGACCGCCGTGATGCTGGCCGGATCGGCTGTCAGGTAGGACATGACATTGCACCCGCCAGACGCAATGCAGATCATGTCCGCGCCTGCGTGCAGGTCCATGGCTTCTAGGTCTGCGACCGGGTCTTCCCAGATCTGGGCGTATACCAGCCCCTCGAACAGCCGCGCGAACAAACGTTCATTCAGGCCAGTCACGCTATGGGCCGGTTTCTGAAGGACGGCCGTATCCAGTTGGCGCGCTACGGTGCTGGCATCGGTCATGTGGTCACTTCTTTCGGGTCTGCGCCCTGAAGGCCCTGGGTTTGTGCGATCAATGCCTTGCGTCCGCCAAGGCGGCGCAGCACGCCATCGCCGGAATCATCCAGCGCGGTCATGCTGTCGATCCAGTCGCCGCAATTGGCATAGGTCAGGCCGAAATGGTCGTGCAGCGCGGCAATGTGAAAATGCCCGCAGATAACGCCATCAAGGCCCTCGTCGCGGGCCATTTGCACCATACGGCGCTCATGCGATCGGCCCCGGTAGCGCAGCACATTCAGCCCGCAAATTGCCATATCGACCGCGCCACGGGTATATGTTTCGTCACGCTGGCGGCGCAGCAGGCGCTCGGCACGGCGCAGCGCATGGTCGATCACGCTGCCAAGGCGGGTCATCAGGTGGAGGCGGATCAGGCGGCTGTCGGCCTCGTCGCCGTGAATGACAAGATAACGCTTGCCATTCACCGCCTCATGCACATGGCGCGTGACATGGGTGGCAGGCAGGCGGGCATGCTCTGGAATGGCTGCCGGGTCCGGGTCATGATTGCCGCGCACATAGATGATCTTGGCCCCCATCCGAACACGAGCGCGCAAATGGTCGATGACCGCTTGGTCCTCGGGCGTCCAATTCGGCAGCATCGGGTGCCACAGGTCCAGAAAGTCGCCGACAAGAACATAGGTTTGCGCGGGGTTCCGGATCAGGAAATGCAGCGCCAGCCCAGCTTGCGATGACAATGCCCCCAAATGTAAATCCGACAAGAACAAGGTGCGCCCACGGGGCAGGCGGCAATCATCAGCACGGTCTGAGGGCATGTTCCCATCCGGTCAACCAAGTTTGGCGCAACATGCCCCGCCTGCGCGACAGGGATGTGACGGGAACGTATCAGTTTTGTTGCAATCCGGGATTGGGCGCAGTTCTTTGGGCTTGTTGGCAGTAATAATATAACATAAAATGTCGTGGATCGCCCATGATTGAGGCCCCATGACCCGTAGCAACACTGGAATGACAACCCTGCGCAGGCGCACCCGCTGCCGTAATCCGATGCAGGATTATGACAGCCTGCCGCCGGAATTGCGCGCTTGGTTGGCGCAGGCCGCGCTGCCGTGGCGACCAGTGTCGGTGCAAAAGGTTTTTGCGCGCGCGATGGCCCGCACGGGCGATAAGGCCCGCGCCTTGGCGCAACTGGATGCGGCAGAGCGGCGCTTGGTTGCACGCGATGCCGCCGCGATCTGGGGCGAGAGGCACCCGGCGGCCAACACGCCCGAAATGGAGATTGCCGACAAGGCAGGGCGCGGCTAACCTGCGCGCTATGAGCAAGGTCGTCAATCTGCGCACAATCCGCAAACAATCTGCCCGCGATGCCAAGCGCCGCGCGGGTGATGAGAATGCCGCGCGTCATGGGCGCAGCCGTGCCGAGCGTGTTGCCGAGCAAGCCGCCGCCGACAAGGCCCGCGCGCATCTGGATTCGCATCAGCGCGAGCATGACCCAAAGCCATGACCGCACGGCCGGTCAAGCATTCCCTGACCTTGCGCGGGCATCGCACTTCTGTCTCGTTAGAGGCTGAATTTTGGCGCGAATTCCGGGCAATTGCGCTGCGCGACGGGGTCGCGCTGAACGAGCTTGCCGCGCGCATCGACGCCGCGCGCGGGGATATTGGGCTGGCCTCTGCCATTCGTGTCTATGTGCTGCAAGACGCGTTGGCGCGTGCAAAAGCCTGAAGCTTATTCGGCACCGACGGCTTTTGCGTATTGACGCTCTATCGCCTCATCCTGCGATTTGGGGCCGGGCAGGGGAAACTCCTCTTCCGGCAACCCTTCGCGCGACAGCAGCACCGCGACGGGGCGTGCAGCGGGGATATGCGAGCAGACGATCATCACCGCAACCATGAAGGGCACCGCCAGAAACATGCCGGGCACGCCCCAGACCGCGCCCCAGAAGGCGAGCGAGATGATAATGCCAAAGGATGACAGGCGAAGCGTCTTTCCCATCAGCATCGGGTCGATCACGTTGCCCAGCAAGAACTGGATCATGCCCGCGATGACGAAAATCAGGATCGCGGTCGAAGGATCCGCCACTTGAATATAGGCGACCAGCGTGACGATCAGCGTGGCGATGATGGAGCCGACCGAGGGGATGAAGTTCAGCACGAAGGTCAAAAGCGCCATGGCCAGCGCGAATTGCAGGTTGAACACGCTCAGCAGCACGAAGATCAGGGCGCCGGTGACAGCCGAAATCAGCGTTTTGACCAAGAGATAGCGGTTCACCCGACGAATGATCGACCCGATAATCGCGCTGACGCGTGTGGCTTGCGCGCGGTCACCCATCAGGTTTTCCAACTTGGTGCCAAACCAGACACGTTCGGCGAACAGAAAGCCCACGAACAGGATGATCAGCACCACTTGGCTAAGCAGCGACCCCGCTTGACCCGCCGCCGAGCGCAGATAGCCCGAAATCTCGATCGAGCGGACGGTGGCCAGAACCGAGGCTTCAACATCTTCCCCCATCCACCCGAACATGCGCGCGATGGCGCGTTGTGCGTCTTCTGTATAAGCCAGCGTTGTGGTCAGAACCGTGTTGATCTGGGAAATGACCAAGCCCACCAATGTCAGCAAGCCCGACGCGATCAGCACCACCGCCAGCACGGAGGCCACCCAGTTTGTCACCCGAAAATTACCGATCTTCATGCTCTGGATCGAATTGATCGCGTCAGAGGTGAGCGAGAACAGGATGATCGCAATGGCGAGCGAGATCAGGATGAACTTGGCCTGAACCAGCAAAAACAGCACCACCGCGAAGGCGATGATCCCCATCAGCCATGTTTGAAGCCGGAACTTCTCGCCAAAGCTTAGGCGCGCGGACAGGGGCGTGATGGTTTTTGAGTTTTCCGACATGTTCCGAAGGCTACGCTGCGACAAAGCGAAGTATGCGGGCGAAACCGGCCCTCGGCAAGCCACGATCCAGACAAAGCGATCGCGCGCGCATCAGCGTTGCCCCGCGCGCAAAATATAGGCCGCGATCGCGTCCAATTCGGTCTTGTCCAACTGCCCCAAATTGGCGATCACCTTGGCCATCGACCCGCCTGCCACATCGAATGAGGGCGTGAAGCCGGTTTCCAGGTAGGCGCTGATGTCGAATGCCGTCCAGGTGAAGTCGTCGCCCGCAATGGGCGGAATACGCCCGCTGCCCGACGGGTTGGGCGCGCCTTGCAACCATTGGGCGGTATCCATTCCGCCCAGAACGTCGCGCGGCGTGTGGCATTCGGCGCAATGCGCCAAGGCTTCGGCCAGGTAGCGGCCTTGGGTTTCTTGCGTGGTCATCTCGCCGGTCACGACAAAGTCGCGGTCCATATACAGCGCCTTCCAGACGCCAAGGCTGCGGCGGATATTGAAGGGAAAGCCCAGATCATGTGCGCGCGAGGGCGTGGCATCGGCGGGCAAGGTCATCATGTAAGCATACAAGTCCGCGATGTCTTGCGGGTCGGCCTTGGCGTAAGAGGTGTAGGGAAAGGCAGGGTAATAATGCTGCCCTTGGGGCGAAACTCCGCGCATGACCGCATTCATGAACTCTGCTTGGGTCCAGCCGCCAATGCCGTGGTCCGGGTCCGGGCTGATATTGGGTGCGTAGAAGGTGCCGAACTGGGTTTCGAACACTGCGCCGCCGCGCAAGACCTTGGGGTCTGCACCATCTTCGCTGCCCATGTGGCAAGAGGCGCATCCGCCCGCCAGAAATATGCGCTCACCGGACTGAGCATCGCCCGTCAGGCGCTCGGACACGGTCGCGGGCAGACCCATGGGCTGCGTGATATACCATCCCAGCGCGACCCCGGCGACCCCGGCGACGCCAAGGCCCAGCACCAGATACCCCAAGCGTTTCATGCGACTGCCCTTTCAGCGGTAAAACGGGCCGCCCCAGCCTTGCTGTAGCGGCCCGCCTTGTCTATCCAGAAAACCGAAACTCAGCTTTCTTCGCGGTAAGCCTCGTGGCAGGCGCCGCAGCTTGCACCCACAGCCCCAACAGCCGGGCGCAGCGCGTCCAGCCCGTTGCCCGCTGCCGCTTGCAGCGCAACCGAGGCTTCTTGCAGGGCCACGAATTTGGCGGTGAAATCGTCCAGGTTTTCCCAGATCTCCGCCTTGGCGCGGGTTTCCATGATCGAGGACGAATCGGTCCCCTCGGGCCACAGACGCGACTGGTCATGGCGGGTCAGGTGGAACAGGTTGTCGGCGGCGGTTTGTGCCATGGCGGCGTCGTAGTCCATCCGGCCCTGGGCCATCCCGCCCAGAACGGCAATGTTGTGGCCATATAGCTTGAACTGCCCCTGACGCGCGGCCACTGTGGGGTTGTCTTGGGCCAGTGCCGGGGCGGCCAACGCCACCACAAGCGCCGCAGACCCGATGATCTTGGAAAATGCCATGTCGAAACTCCTCGCAATTGGGCTTAGGTCTAAAAGCCTAGCCTGCCTTCGTGACGTTTCAAACACACGCAAGCGTGATTGTGCGATTTAGGAAAACCGAACCTTGCCAATATAAGGCAGGTTACGGTTTCGCTGCGCATAATCAATGCCGTAACCCACGACAAATTCATCTGGTATCTCGAACCCCGTCCAGCGCGCGCGAATGTCCACTTCGCGGCGCGAGGGTTTGTCCAGCAGCGCGCAGACCTCCAGCCGGGCCGGATTGCGCGCCAGCAGCATCTGTAACACGTGGTGCAGCGTAAAGCCGGTATCGACAATGTCTTCCACGACCAGCACGTCGCGCCCTTCGATCTTGCCCGACAGGTCTTTCAGAATGCGCACCTCGCGCGAGGATTGGGTGCTGTTGCCGTAGCTCGACGCTTCCAGAAAATCGACCTCCACAGGAAGGTCAATTTCGCGCACCAGATCGGCGATGAAAATGAACGACCCGCGCAACAGCCCCACCACAACCAGCTTTTCCGTGGCGGCGAATTCGCGCGTAATTTCTTCGGCCAGTTCCTCGACCCGCGCGGCAATTTGCTTGGCGCTGATCATCTGGTCAATCTCGTAGGGTTTTTGCGACATCTCGGCCCCTTGATTTTTCGAACCAAGTCTAAGACATGTCCTGCCCAGACAAAAGGCCCGATCCACGCATGCCCAAGCATACCGAACATCGCCACATGCCCTACACGGCCCAACAGATCTATGATCTGGTCGCAGATGTGGCACGCTACCCGGAATTTCTGCCCTGGACCGCCGCGGCGCGCATCCGCTCGCGCGAACCTATTGTAGGCGGCGAAGAGATGCTGGCCGATCTGGTCATCTCCTTCAAGGTGTTCCGCGAACGTTTCGGCAGCCGGGTGCGACTGTTCCCCGACGATGGCGTGATCGACACCGCTTATCTGGACGGACCTTTCAAGCACATGGTGTCGCGCTGGACGGTGACGGACGCAGAGGATGGCGGCTGCATTGTCGATTTCCACGTCGATTTCGAATTCCGCAACCCGATGCTGCAAAAGATCATCGGGGTGGTATTCGACCAAGCCATGCGCCGCGTGGTGGGCGCATTCGAAGCTAGGGCCAAGGCGCTTTACGGCTAGGCCCGCAGCCGCGCCAGAACCATCGCCAGCGCGTGCTCGACCGTGGCCGCACGCACAGCGTCGCGCCCGATAGCGCCGAACTCGACCGTTTGCGTGACCACGTCTTGCGCATCGGCCAACCCAAAGCAGACGCGCCCCTCGGGCTTGTGCTCTGACCCGCCGGGGCCGGCAATGCCCGTGACCGCGATCGCTAAACCTGCTTGCGACTGCGCCAAAGCGCCCGCCGCCATCTCGGCGGCGACGGCCTCCGACACCGCGCCATGCGCGTCGAGCGTGGCTTGGCGCACCCCCAGCATGTCGCGCTTGGCGGCGTTGGAATAGGTCACGAAGCCCCGGTCCACCACGTCGGACGATCCCGGAACGGCGGTTAGCGCCGCCATGATCAGCCCGCCCGTGCAGCTTTCCGCCGCCGCCAGCATCACGCCGCGCGCGCGTGCCGCGTCCAATACAGCCGCCGCGTTCATGCGCCCATCATCCCGTGGCTGACCACGGCGGCCACGGCCACGACCAGAGTGGCCAAAGCGCCCGCGATCACATCGTCCAGCATAACGCCCAAGGGTGTGTGCATCCGGTCCGCCAACCCCACCGGGCCGGGCTTCCAGATGTCGAACGCGCGAAAGGCCAGAAATGCAGCCAGCCAACCGGGCCAAAGCGCTGTCACCGGCACGCCTTGCATCATCGCGCCCAAAGACACGGGCCAAAGTGCGATCCACATGCCCACGACTTCGTCGATGACAATCTCGGACGGGTCGGCATCGGGTGTCTCACGCGTCTCGGCAATGGTGGCCCACCAGCCAAGGGCGAAGGCCACGAATGTCGCCGCCAACAGCAACCAAAATCCGCCCAGAACATGCAAGGCCCAAGCCACCGGCAGGGCGGCAAGCGAGCCCCAGGTGCCGGGGGCAGGGCGCAGGAAGCCCACGCCGCCAAATGTGGCGATCATGCTTGTCATGCGCATGTGTGAACCCTCTTCATCTTGCTAAAAATACTCAAAAACTCACCTCTCAGCCCGCGATCAGGCAGGCCGTGGCGAGTGCCGCGATGCCTTCTTCCCGACCGGTGAAACCCAGTCGTTCAGACGTGGTGGCCTTCACGCTCACGCGCCCAATTTCGACCCCCATGATCCGCGCAAGCTCTGCCTGCATCGCGCCTGCATGAGGGCCGATCTTGGGATATTCGCAGACCAGCGTCACATCACAATTTCCAAGCGCGTATCCGCGCGCGCGCGCCATCTCAATGGCATGGCGCAAGAAGATATGGCTGGCCGCGCCCTTCCATTGCGGGTCCGAGGGCGGGAAATGGCGGCCTATATCACCCTCGGCCAGCGCGCCATAGATCGCGTCGGTCAAGGCATGCATGCCCACATCGGCATCGGAATGGCCTTGCAAACCGCGCCCATGCGGCACCTTCACCCCGCACAGCCAGCACCCATCGCCGTGGCCAAAGCGGTGCACGTCATAGCCGTTGCCAAGGCGAATATCGGTCATTGCAGGTTTCCTTGCGTGCAAAAGCGACTCTGCCCGGTCGAAATCGGGCGGGTAGGTCAGCTTGAAATTATCGTCATCCCCGGCGACCAGCGCCACGGGCAAGCCGCTGGCGCGTGCGATCTCGACATCGTCAGGCGCATCGCCCGGCCACGCCCGGTACGCGGCCAGAAGCGGCGCGAAATGAAACCCTTGCGGGGTTTGGGCGCGGTATAGCCCGTCGCGCGAGACGGGCTCGCCCACATGGCCCGCAGTCCCGCGCCACAATGCATCGACCACGGCAAGGGCAGGGGCGGCAGCGGGGCTGTCATCCAGCGCCGCCAGCACATCGGCGATAATCCGTGCCGACACAAAAGGTCGCGCCCCGTCATGGATCAGCACACGGGCGGGTGGATCGCTTGCCAGCACATCGAGCGCGGCACGCACCGATGCGGTGCGCGTGGCCCCGCCGCCCACAAGGGTTACTCCGCTTAGGTCTAGACTGCGTGCGCGGTCCATATCGTCCGGGTGTAAAACCAGCACCAGACGCGACACTCCGCCTGCACGCAAGGCGTCCAGCGTCCAGGCCAGAACCGGACGACCGGCCAGCTTGCGCCACTGCTTCGGCAAGCCTTGGCCCGCGCGGGTGCCGCGCCCGGCGGCAACAATAATGGCGGCTGTGGTTTTGGTCATCACTCTGGCCTTGTTCTGCGCCATCTATATGCACGGGGCGCGGCGTGCTGACAATGCGCGCGAACCTCCGCCGGAGTTGCACATTAAATAGGCGCATGATGAAATATTCGCCAAGCCATGGGTGGTTCGGTTTGCCTTGAGAGGCCCATCTGGGTATCTGATACAACTATGACACGCACCCTTTGCTGCCGCATATGACCCAAATATCAGCTTTAGCGGATCACAAAACCTGCCCAGTGATTCTTGCGCCAATGGCCGGAATCACCGATCTGCCGTTTCGGCGCGTTGTGGCCGAATTTGGCGCGACCTTGGTCGTGTCCGAAATGGTGGCAAGCGAAGACATGGTGCGCGCGCGCCCCTCGGCCCGCGCCAAGGCAGAGCTTGATCTGTCCGATGGCAAAACCGCTGTGCAGCTTGCCGGGCGCGATGCGTGGTGGATGGCGGAAGCCGCACGCATGTTGGCCGATCAAGGCGCGAAGATGATCGACATCAATATGGGGTGCCCGGCGAAAAAAGTTGTCGGCGGTTTGTCCGGCTCTGCGCTGATGCGCGATCTCGATCATGCGCTGTCGTTGATAGAGGCGGTTGTGGGTGCGGTAGATGTGCCGGTCACCCTGAAAACCCGTCTGGGTTGGGATGATGCCTGCCTGAACGCGCCGGACCTTGCGCGGCGTGCGGTCAATGCGGGCGTGCAGATGGTCACGATCCACGGGCGCACGCGCTGCCAGTTTTACAAAGGCCAAGCCGATTGGGCGGCAATCTCCGCGGTCGTGCAGGCGGCGGATGTGCCGGTCATAGCCAATGGCGACATCACATCCCCACGCGCCGCGCGTCAGGCTTTGGTGCAATCGGGCGCGGCGGGCGTGATGGTGGGGCGTGGCGCACAGGGCCGCCCGTGGCTTTTGGCGCAGATCGCGGCCAATCTGGCCGGACAGCCTGAACCCTTGGCACCGCAAGGCTCTGCCCTGGTCGCGTTAGTCGGCGCGCATTACGAGGCGATATTGGCTTTCTACGGGCGTGACTTGGGCCTGCGCGTGGCGCGCAAACATCTGGGCTGGTATGCCGATGCCGCAGGCGGCTGCGCGGACGCGCGCCGCGCGGTGCTGACAGCCAAGACGCCTGCGGCTGTTCTGGCCCTGCTTCCGGACCTTCTTACCCCTGTGCAAGAGGCTGCTGCATGACGCCGCCGGCCACTGGGTCTATTTGGGCGGCGTTGCCTGCTCCGGCCTTCATGGTCGGGCATGTCGATGAGATGGAATGCGTGGCCGATTGCAACCCGGCGGCAGAGCAATTTCTCAGCCTGTCGCGCCGCGCGGTGCTGGGGCGTCCCCTTGCGCGGCTGATGCAGGTCGATGCCGAAATCGACCGTGCATTGGAACGCTGCCGCGAAAACCGGGCGGCGGTATTCATCAATGATGCCGCCGTCATCATTGGCACGCGCAAGCCCGTGATCTGCTCGATCCAGCTTGCGCCAATGGTGGACCGCCCCGAACTGGTGCTGATGCTGGTCACCCCGCGCGAGATTGCGGGTAAGCTGGGCCAAGCGGATGGCATTCGCCATGCCGCGCGCTCTGCCATAGGCATGTCGCAAATGCTGGCGCATGAAATCAAGAACCCGCTGGCCGGGATCACAGGAGCGGCGCAGCTTCTCTCTATGGGGCTGGAACCGCGCGACCGCGAATTGACCGACCTGATCGTGGCTGAAACCCAACGCATCGTGAACCTGCTGGACCAGGTCGAGCAATTCGGCAACCAACGCCCGCCCTTGTGCCGCGCGATCAATATTCACGACATTCTGGAACGCGCGCGCCGCTCTGCCGAGGTCGGGTTCGCGGCGCATATGCGGATCAAAGATGCCTATGACCCGTCCTTGCCACCGGTCTGGGCGGACGGGGATCAATTGTTGCAGGTCTTCCTGAACCTTCTGAAGAACGCCGGACAAGCACAGCCCAATGGCGGCAATATCCATATTCGCACCTTCTTCGAGCATTCGCTGCGCGTGCGGGCTGCCGACGGGTCCGATGTCGCGCTGCCCATTCATGTCGAGATTGTCGACGATGGCCCCGGCCTGCCGCCAGAAATTGCCGCCGAGGTCTTCGACCCCTTCGTATCCGGGCGCGAGAATGGCACTGGCCTCGGTCTGGCGCTGGTGTCGAAGATTATCTCTGCGCATGACGGCTGGGTGTCTGTGGACAGTCGGCCCGGTCGAACGGTGTTTCGTGTTTCCTTGCCGCGTGCCCCCGAAACCAAGGGCCGCGACACCCAACAAGAGGAGCTTTCCTGATGGATGGCACGGTTCTGGTTGCTGATGACGATCGCACCATCCGCACGGTGCTGACCCAAGCTTTGACGCGGGCAGGCTGCAAGGTGCATGCCACGTCCAGCCTGACCACGTTGATGCGCTGGGTCGAAGAGGGGCGCGGTGATCTGGTCATTACCGATGTGATGATGCCCGATGGCAACGGGATAGAGATGATCCCCAAGATCAGCCAAGAACGGCCCGATTTGCCGGTGATCGTCATTTCGGCGCAGAACACCATCATGACCGCCATTCAGGCCAACGAGGTGGACGCGCATGATTACCTGCCCAAACCGTTCGACCTGCCCGACCTGCTGAAACGCGCGGGCACGGCCATGAAGAACCGCAAGCTTGTGGCGGCCTCGGCACAGGCGGGTGCTGCGCCCAAACCCGCGCCGCGCGGTGATATGTCCAGCATGGAAGGTTTGCCGCTGGTCGGGCGCACGCCAGTGATGCAGGACTTGTATCGCCTGATCGCGCGGGTGATGAATTCAGCCATGCCAGTGCTGATCACAGGCGAATCCGGCACTGGAAAATCGCTGATTGCGCGCACGCTGCACGACTTGTCCGACCGTCGCGGCCAGCCTTTCATATCTGCTACGGCGGAAGATTTCCGCAGCCCGGATGCTGCTCAGGCATTGATCTCGCGTGTGCGTTCGGGGTCTTTGCTGCTGGATGAACTGGCGTCTTATGACGCGGATGCGCAATTGCGCGTCGCGCGCTTGCTGGATGGGTTGCCAGATGATGGCCCGCGCATCATGGCCACAGCCCAGACCAATCTGGCGCAATCCATGGGCGAAGGTAGCCTGCGCGAAGACCTGTATTACAGGTTGAGCGGTGTCACCTTGGCGGTGCCCGCGCTGCGCGAGCGCATAGACGATCTGGACCCGTTGGCGCGACATTTCCTGTCGCAAGCCGCCGATGATGGCGCGACCTCGCGCGTGCTTTCACCCGAGGCGCTTGACCTTGTGCGCGGCTATTCGTGGCCGGGAAATGTGCGCCAGTTGCAAAACACGCTGCGCAGGCTGACCTTGACCGGGCAGGACCCGATCATCGCCCGCGCAGAGATGGAAATTGCGCTGAAAAGCCAGCCCTCTGCCATGGCGATGGGCGAAGATATGGGGGGCGATTCGCTGTCGGAATCGACTGCGCGGCATCTGCGCCGCTATTTCGACCTGCATGGGCAAGACCTGCCACAACCGGGGCTATATGCGCGCATCCTGCGCGAGATTGAAGTGCCCCTGATCGAGATTGCGCTGGATGCCACAGCCGGCAATCAGGCCCGCTGCGCAGAGCTTCTGGGCATAAACCGCAACACACTGCGCAAGAAAATTACCGAACTTGATATCGAGGTCTCTCGTCGTCGCAAACTGGCCTGATTTTGCCATTTTGATGTAGATTTGCCACATTCACTGTGGCACATTACACACATAAGGGCGCTTGAACGTCCGATACGCGGTAACAGCAATGGGGACGGCTTGGGCCAAACGGCACTCTCTGCGGGTCTGCTGACCCAATTTTTCGGCGCGCGCGGGCGGCGCGGCGCGGCGGTCGGGACCGTGGCCTTGGTTCTTGCTGGCCCCCTGCTTGTGTTGCTGACGCTTTTGGCGCTGGGGCCGCTAGATGGCGTGTTCAACACATCTGGCCTTGCCCTGATCCTTCTGGCTGACCTTGTCTACATGTTGTTGGTCGCGGGGTTGGTCGCGGTGCGGGTGGCGCGGCTTGTGGCGGCGCGGCGCAAAGATTCTGCCGGCTCGCGCCTGCATTTGCGCCTGACCACGCTTTTTGCCGCTATCGCCATGGTGCCTACGGTCACGGTTGCGGTTTTTGCCGTGATCACGCTGAATGTGGGGTTGGAAGGGTGGTTTTCGGACCGGGTGCAGCGCGTGGTCGGCAACTCGCTTGCTGCCGCCGAAGCCTACCAGTTCGAACAAGAACGCGACCTGCGCGCCGATGCGCAGGATCTGGCCGCCTATCTGGACACGGCGCGCCGGGTATTTCCCATGCTGGACGAAGGCGAATTGCGCAACCTTCTGTCAGAGGCGCAGGCGCGTGTGCAGCGCGGTCTGCGTGTGGCGTTCGTGATTGATGGCGCAGGCGACATCCGCGCGCGCGGCGAACGGTCTTATCGGTTTAATTTCGTGCCGCCTACCGCAGACGAGCTGACGCGTGCGCAAGAGGGCATTGTCCTGATCCGTGACTGGCCGCGCAACGAATTTCGCGCGATTGTGCCCCTGAACGATTTTTTCGACCGTTACCTCTACGTCTCGCGCGTGGTGGATGGGCAGATATTGGCGCTCTTGGACGAAACCCGCGAAACCGTGGCGTTTTATCAGCAGTTGGAGCAAGATCGCGGGCGCATTCTGTTCCAGTTCGGCGCGCTTTACCTTGGCTTCGCGCTGATCCTGATCTTGGCCGCCGTATGGCTGGGCTTGAACTTTGCAGAACGTCTTGCACGCCCCGTGGGCCGGTTGGCCGAAGCTGCCGAGCAGGTTGGCGCGGGCGATCTGGACGTGCAGGTGAAGGTCATGCGCGAGGATGACGAAATCGCGCTTCTGGGCCGGGTGTTCAACCAGATGACGCGGCAGCTTAAAGGCCAGCGCGAACGCCTGCTGGAAAACAACCGCCAGATAGATGCGCGGCGACGATTGTTCGATTCGGTGCTCAGTTCCGTCACCGCAGGCGTGATCGGGCTGGATGCCGACGGGCGCCTTGCCTTCATCAACCGGGCTGCCGAAACCATGTTGGAACTGGACGCGGATGCCCGCGATGATCGCAGCTTGGAAGAGATTGCGCCCGAATTTGTGCCGCTGATGGCGCGGGTGCGCGACCTGCCACCCGGTCAGGGCCGCGTGCAGGAAGAATTGCGCTTGGTGCGCTCTGGTCGGTTGGAAACGGTGCTCGTGCGCTTTGCCGAGCGGCGGCGCAGCGATGGGCGGCTGGAAGGCTTTGTGATTGCCTTCGATGACGTTTCCGAATTGGTCAGCGCGCAGCGCATGGCGGCATGGGGCGATGTGGCGCGCCGCATTGCGCATGAAATCAAGAACCCGCTGACCCCCATCCAGCTATCTGCCGAGCGCATCGCGCGCAAATTTGGCCGCAAGCTGGACGGCGAGGATGCCGATAGCCTTGCGCAACTCACCTCGGTCATCGTGCGCCAAACCAATGACTTACGACGTATTGTGGATGAATTTTCGCGTTTTGCCCGCATGCCCGAACCCGACCGGCGCGCGCATGACCTATGTGCCATTCTGCGCGATTGCACCTTGTTGCAGGAAAGCGGGCAGCCCGATATTGCCTTCACGCTGTCGCTGCCCGCAGAGCCTGTGGTGGTGCAGGTGGATGACACGATGATGGCGCAGGCCTTCACCAACCTTATCAAGAATGCAGGCGAGGCGATTGCCAGCCGCCACGCCGAAGACGCGGGCAGCCCGCCGGGTGAAATCCGCGTCAAGTTCGAGGCGGGCGATGATTTGTTGCGCGTCACGATCACCGATAACGGGATTGGCCTGCCGCAGGACCGCAACCGCCTGTTCGAGCCTTACGTGACCACGCGCGCCGAGGGGACCGGGCTGGGTCTGTCGATCGTGCGCAAGATCATCGAAGAGCATGGCGGCACCTTGCGGCTGGCCGATGCGCTTGGCCCGGATGGCAGCCCGCAGCGCGGGGCCATGGCCGATATTCGTCTGCCGCGCTTGGCGGCAGGGATTGTTTCAGACGACCAACAGGAAGATGGTTAGGGATTATGGGTGACATCCTCATTGTAGATGACGAGCGTGACATTCGCGAACTGATCTCGGAAATCTTGCAAGATGAAGGGTTTACGACCCGTCTTGCGGCAAATTCCGATCAGGCGATGGCGCAGGTCAATGCCGATCCGCCCGCGCTGATGATCTTGGACATCTGGCTGAAGGACAGCAAGATGGACGGCATCGACATTCTGATGTCGGTCAAGCGGTCAAACCCCGATATCCCGATTGTCATCATCTCTGGCCACGGCAATGTGGAAATCGCGGTCGCGGCCATCAAGCAAGGTGCCTATGATTTCATCGAGAAACCCTTCAATATTGACAAGTTGATGGTGGTGATCGGGCGCGCGATGGAAGCCTCTCGCTTGCGCCGCGAAAATCAGGATCTGCGCCGCCGCGAGGTTGGTTCGTCACAGCTATTGGGTGAATCAGCGGCTTACCGGGCGCTGTGCAGCCAGTTGGAGAAGGTCACCGGCTCGAATGCGCGGCTGATGTTTACCGGTCCGTCCGGGTCGGGCAAGGAAGCGGCGGCGCGGTTTGTGCATGAAAACTCTGACCGCGCCTCGGCACCGTTCGTGACTGTGACCTCTGCCGCAGTCGAACCCGACCGCATGGAAGAGGTCTTGTTTGGGCGCGAATCCGGCGAACGCGGCGTCGAGCAAGGTTTGCTGGAGCAAGCGCATGGCGGGGTGATCTTTTTTGATGAAGTGGCCGATATGCCGCTTGGCACCCAGTCGAAACTTCTCCGCGTGCTGGTCGAGCAACAATTCATCCGCACAGGCGGCACCGACAAGGTGCGGGTCGATCTGCGGGTTATGTCGGCCACCACCCAAGACCTGACCGCGCGGGTGCGCGAAGGCTTGTTCCGTCAAGAATTGTTCGACCGGCTGAACGTGGTCCCGATCCGCGTGCCGGGGCTGGAAGAACGGCGCGAGGATATTCCGCTTCTGGCCGAGCATTTTATCGACATGCTGCACGCGACCCAAGGTCTGCCGCGCCGTGTGCTGGACGACTCCGCCAAGGCGCATCTGCAAACCCTGTCTTGGCCCGGCAACATCCGCCAATTGCGCAACATGATCGAGCGCGCGCTGATCTTGGGCGATGCGGGCCGCCCGATTGAATTGGTCGACCTGCAAAGCGATAGCGGCCCGGAGGATGCTGATCGCAGCGTGTTGCTTTCGGGATCTTTGACCACTTTGCCGCTGCGCGAGGCGCGCGAGTTGTTCGAGCGTGAGTATCTGCTGGCGCAGATCAACCGCTTTGGTGGCAATATCAGCCGCACCGCCAGTTTTGTCGGGATGGAGCGTTCGGCGCTGCACCGGAAGCTGAAATCGTTGGGTGTGAACACCGCGCGCTTGTCTACCAAAGGCTAGGGCCTTGCAAGCCCGCGCGGCGGCTGGCACATCAGGGGCGTCGATAGTCGCAATTCGGGGGCGCGGGCCATGAAGATCATCGTGTGTGGCGCAGGGCAGGTGGGCTGGCAGATTGCCCGTCACCTGTCGGGCGAGCGCAATGACGTGACCATCGTCGACAACAACCCCGTGCTGGTGCGGCGCGCGACCGATACGCTGGATGTGCAAGGCGTGACAGGCTTTGCCAGTTACCCCGCCATTCTTGAACAGGCAGGCGCGCGCGACGCCGATATGGTCATCGCTGCCACCTATTCGGACGAGGTGAACATGGTCACTTGCCAAGTCGCGCATAGCGTCTTTGGCGTGACCAAGAAGATTGCCCGCCTGCGCGCGCAAACCTATCTGGACGCTCGCTATTCCGACCTGTTTCGGCGGGAACACCTGCCCATTGACGTCATCATCAGCCCCGAGCGTGAAGTGTCGCTGGCCGCGATGAAGCGGGTGGCTTACCCCGCCGCGTTCGAGGTGCATGAATTCTTCGGTGGCAAGGCGCTGCTGCTTGGCTTGGTGCTGGACGACAAATGCGCCGTGCTCAATACCCCCTTGCGGCAATTGTCAGAATTGTTCCCGACCTTGCGGGTCATGGTGGGCGGTGTGCGCCGCGGAGGGCGGTTGTTCGCGCCCGAACCCGAAGATCAGCTTTTCGCAGGCGACGCGGTCTATTTGCTGCTAGATGCGGCTGATGTTGCCCGCGTGTTCGAAGTGTTTGGCAAACATGCCCCCAAGCAAGAGCGCGTTTTGATCATTGGCGGTGGCAATGTCGGCCTGTCGGTGGCGACCATGCTGGAGAGCCAGCCGGAGCGCGTGCGCGTCAAGGTGATCGAGCGCGACCGCGCGCGCGCCGAACTGGCCGCCGATGCGCTGGAGCGTTCTATCGTGCTGCATGGCGACGCGATGGATGCCGACCTTTTGGCAGAGGCGCGCATTTCCAAAACCGACGCGGTGCTGGTGCTGACCGATGATGACAAGACGAACCTGCTGGCGGCCGTGCGGGCCAAAACCTTGGGTGCGAAGATGGCGATCTCGCTGGTCAACGACCCCGGCATGGTGGGGCTGGCCGATGCAATGGGGGTCGATGCCTATATCAACCCGCGTGCGCTGACCGTCAGTTCCATCTTGCGTCATATCCGGCACGGGCGGGTGCGGTCAGTCTATATGCTGGGCGACCGCGAGGCCGAGGTGATCGAAGCACAGGTCTTGGGCACCTCGCAACTGGCCAATCGTGCGGTGCGCGACATCGCCTTTCCCGAAGGCGCATTGCTGATCGGGGTGCTGCGCAAGGGGGTTATCATGAAACCTTCCAGCAGCATGGTCTTGCAAGAAGGCGACCTGATCGTGATCTTCGCGCTGACCGAAGACGTGCCCAAGGTAGATGAATTGTTGCAGGTCGCGGTCGAGTTCTTCTGATCTGGCGCGCTGGCCAAAAAGGGGCGGCAATGAAAGGCACGGCACGCGGAACACTGGTCATGGTGGCCCTGATGGGCCTGACAGCGGCGGCTATGGTGGTGCCAGCGGCGTTGGGCTTTACCTTGCGCGAACATAGTGTAGCGCGCGCTTTTCTGTATTCGGCCAGCTTGCTTGCAGCCTTGGCCGGGCTGACCTATCTTGCCGTGCGGCGCGCGCCCGGCGGGGTGGGGCCCTTTTCGCACCCGTTTTACGTTTTGTCGGCCTCTTACCTGTTCGTGCCTTTGTTCATGGCGCTGCCGGTGACAGAAGCCGCGCCCGGCGGCTTGCCGCTGTTCGATGCATGGGTCGAGATGGTCTCGGCCTTTACCACCACGGGCATAACCGCGCTTGGCGACGACATTCCGCGCAGCCTGTTGTTCTGGCGCGCTATGGCGGGCTGGATGGGCGGCTTGTTCGTGCTGGTCTATGCGGGCGCATTGCTCGCCCCGATGAATATGGGCGGCTTTGACATTGTCACCGCCCGTGCCACGACCCAGAACACTTTGCCCGAATGGTCGCGCAAAATGCGGGCCACCCA
>JAFGVZ010000124.1 GCA_016937725.1 Paracoccaceae bacterium
GCGCTATCTGCCCCGCGTTCGCCGCGGTCGGCCTGCGATTTCAGCTTGCCCCGGCTAGAGGCCGTCAGCGCGGTTTCAGACCCCGAAAACAGGCCCGAAATGACCAGCAGGCACAAGATGCCGCCAGAGGTTAACCAAAAGGCCGTGTCCAGTGTGGCGGCCGCGTTTTCCATGTAACTCACGAAGGTTGTTGCAATCTTATAATATGTAAGCGCAATGGCGGCGCGCGTAAAGTAGACCCGCGGTCTTGACCGCAGGGCGGCAAGCCGTCATTTGCCTAACCCATGTTTGCCCAAGACGCGCTCGACCAGATTTTGCAAAGATTCGAGTATCTCGAAGCCCGGCTGATGGCCGGGGCGTCGGGGGCTGACATGGTGCAAGCGTCGCGCGACTATTCCGAATTGAAGCCGGTCGTCGCCCAAATACATGCTTACCAAAAAGCGCTGCACGACCGCGACGAAGCGCTGACCTTGCGGACGGACCCCGATTTTCGCGCTTTGGCCGAGGAAGAACTGGCCCGGATTGATGCGGACATGCCAGAGTTGGAACATTCCCTGCGCCTTGCGCTTTTGCCCCGCGACAGCGCTGACGCAAAGCCTGCGCTGATCGAATTGCGCCCCGGCACGGGCGGGGACGAAGCAGGGCTGTTCGCCGCCGACCTGTTGCGCATGTATCAGCGCTACGCCGAAACGCGCGGCTGGCAGGTGCAGACCATCAGCTATTCCGAAACCGAACTGGGTGGTTTGCGCGAAGCGGTCATCCGCGTTGCGGGCGAAGGCGTGTTCGCGCGGCTGAAATTCGAATCGGGGGTGCACCGTGTGCAGCGCGTGCCGGTCACGGAATCGGGCGGGCGGATACATACTTCTGCGGCCACAGTCGCGGTGCTGCCAGAGGCCGAAGAGGTCGAGATCGACATTCCCGCCGGCGACATCCGCATCGACACGATGCGCGCGTCCGGCGCGGGCGGCCAGCATGTGAACACGACCGATTCGGCAGTGCGGATCACGCATTTGCCGACCGGGCTGGTCGTCACATCGTCCGAGAAATCACAGCACCAGAACCGCGCGATTGCGATGCAGGTCTTGCGCGCGAAGCTTTACGACATGGAACGCCAGCGCGCCGATTCTGAGCGCGCCGATGCGCGCCGTGCGCAGGTGGGGGGCGGCGACCGCTCGGAGCGCATTCGCACCTATAACTTCCCGCAGGGTCGGATGACGGATCATCGCATTAACCTGACGCTTTATAAGCTGGATGCTGTCATGGCGGGTGATCTGGACGAGGTGATCGATGCCTTGATCGAAGCCGACCAGACCGCGAAACTTGCCGCCATGGACGCATGATGCGCGCAAGCGTGTTGCTGGCCGAAGGCGTCGCGGCCTTGCGCGCGGCTGGGTTGGAGGGTGCTGCGAGCGATGCCCGCGTGCTTTTGGCCCATGCGCTGCACATCCCGCGGGATCGGCTGACACTGGCTATGCAAGAGGACGTGTCGCCAGAGGCGCAGGCGCGGTTTCGTGCTGCGATTGCGGCGCGGGCGCAGCATCAGCCCGTCGCCCAGATCATCGGACGGCGCGCGTTTTACGGGCGGGATTTCATTGTCACCCCGGATGTGCTGGACCCGCGCCCAGATACCGAAACGCTGATTGCTGCGGCGCTGGAACAGCCTTTCGCGCGTATTCTGGACCTTGGCACCGGATCGGGCGCAATTGCGCTGACGCTGCTGGCAGAGCGGCCAGCGGCAACCGGGCTGGCGGTGGACCTGTCGCCAGCGGCTTTGGATGTGGCGGCGCGCAACGCAGAAGCCTTGGGCCTGTCAGACCGGATCACGCTAAAACGCTCGGATTGGTTCGAAACCGTCGCGGGGCAATTTGACCTGATCGTGTCGAACCCGCCTTATATCAGCACACCCGAACTGTCCGAACTGGCCCCCGATGTGCGCCTGTTTGAACCGCGCATGGCACTGGTCCCGGCGCAGGATGACGGAACCGGACTTGCGGCGTATCGCATCATCTGCGCCGAAGCGGGGCGCTTTCTGCGTCTGGGCGGGTGGCTGATGGTCGAGATTGGGTATCGCCAAGCAGATGCGGTCCAAACGCTCTTTCACGCCGCAGGATTTGCATCGGTCAGTCTGCGCCAAGATCTGTCGGGCCACCCGCGTGTGGTCATGGGCCAAGCGGGTGGGCTATGACAAATAGGCCATAAGCGGCCGTTTCGGGTGATTTTCTCGACCAAAGGGCTTGCCATATGCGGCGTTGCGTGGCACCACCATTGAACAGGATCGATCAGCATCACCTCGCTGCGCCTGTATTCCCGATCACCGAGTCGCAGTAAGGCCAATGTATGGCGCTGCGCGCTTCGGTAGGTCAGTCCCTATCTGGTTGGACTATTTACAGTATGAGATCACCCAATAAACGCTCGCGTTCGAAATCGAACCGCCCCAAGACGCTTGGCAATATCGTCAACCGCGTGTTCGACAGCTCTGGCCCCGAAGGCAAGGTGCGCGGCACGCCACAGCAGATTATTGAGAAATATCAATTTCTTGCGCGCGATGCCCAATTGGCGAATGACCGTGTCGCGGCGGAAAACTTCCAGCAACATGCAGAGCATTACACGCGCATGCTGGCCCAAGCGCAGCGCGAACAAGCCGCCGAACAGGAAGCGCGTCGCCTGCAACAGGAAGAGCAGCGCGCGCGTCATGATGATCGGGGTCGCCAGAATAACGGCCAGAA
>JAFGVZ010000125.1 GCA_016937725.1 Paracoccaceae bacterium
AATGCAGCGGCCACCGACAATGAAACGGATGATTTCGCCTACCCGAACATAACGGTCCAGTTGCGCGACAAGGAATAGTGTTGCTCTGACCTCAGACCGCCATTCTGTCGCGCTGATGGAAGATCCGGATTTAAACTGGAAATTGCAGCGCGTTTGTCACCAAAACCGTGGAACCGCCAAGCTTTGGCCGCTTTCCCGCCTGATTCAGGGATCATCTTCGCTCACAAGTGAAATTGTGGGTGAATGCTATGAATCGGCAGTTGGTTATTCGTGGTGCGGCGATTTCGATTGCTGCGATTGCGGGCTCGGTCTTTTTGGCCAGCGAATTTCTGGGTGACAAAGACAGCCTGGCGTCTGGTGCCATCTCTGACGCTCCGGTTGAAATTCGCGGTGCAAGCGTGATCTCGCCCTATGGCAGCACCACCCTGCCCGATGGGGCCGCGCCTGCGCTTCAAGTCTCTGCACTGGACACGTCGCCCGACAAGGCCGCAGCTGCAACTGCGCAAGACAGTTTTCAGCCGGAGCTGAGTTTTGCCGAACCCGCCCCGACAGTCGAACCCATCTTGGCGCTAGAACAGGCGCAATCGGTCGAACGTTCGCTATGCGACGCCAGCCTGAGCGCCGTGCCCGCGATTGACGGGCTGATCGAGCTGCGCTTGTCCGCGCCCTGCAATCCCGCTGACCGGGTCGTCATCAGCCACGGCGACCTAGCCTTCAGCACAATGCTGGATAGCGCGGGCGTCTATACCGGCTACATCCCCGCGCTTGCCGCCAATGCGCGCATCGACGTGTTCCTGTCGGACGACACTTATCTGCAAGCGCAGACCACCATCGCGGATTATGCTGACTATGCGCGCATGATCGTGCAATGGAGTGGCGCTGCCAAGATCGACCTGCACGCCTACCATCGGGGCGCGGCCTACGGCGACGCTGGGCATATCCACGCCATGAACCCGTTTGACCCCGCGATGGAAGAAGCTTTCCTTGTCGCGCTGGGCGATGGCAAAGGGGTGGAACCGATGTTGGCACAGGTTTATTCTGTTCCCGCGGCGCAAGCTGGCACCGCGCGCCTAGAGCTGGAGGCTGCTGTCAACGCTGAGACGTGCGGCACCGATCTGATTGCGTTCGTGATGCCAACCCTTGGCAGTAGCACTGGAAGCGTGGAAGAACTGCGCGTTGCCATGCCCGAATGTGGGTCCGGCGATGGGCTTGTTATCCTTGATTTGCCCTTTGGTTCGTCAACTTCCTTGACCGAGCCGTTGGAATTCACCTCTGACCAGATGTGATGAAGAAGGTTGCGCCCTCTAAAGCAATCCGCTTGCGCGAAAGCTGATCTCGCAGGATTTGCCGATCACCAAGTGGTCGTGCAAGGTAATCGACAAGCTTTCGCCCGCGCGCTGCACTTGTTCTGTCATGGCAATATCGGCCTGTGACGGGGTAGGGTCGCCTGAAGGATGATTGTGCACAAGGATCAGCGCGCTTGCGTTCAATTCCAGCGCGCGGCGCATGATCTCTCTCGGATAGACGGGCACGTGGTCGACCGTTCCGCTGCCTTGCGCTTCATCCGCGATCAGGCTGTTCTTGCGGTCCAGAAACAGAACGCGGAATTCCTCTGTTTCGCGGTGTGACATAGCCGTATGGCAATAATCCAGCAGCGCGTCCCAACTGGAAATAACGGGCCGGTGCATGACCCGTGCCCGCGCCATGCGCTTGGCACATGCCTCTGCCAGTTTCAACTCTGCGATGACAGAATCCCCCACGCCGACAATTTTGCGCAAGCGCGCCTCTGGGGCCGTGATGACACCTGCCAGATCACCAAACAAATCAATCATCTGCCGTGCAAGGGGTTTCACGTCTTGGCGTGGGATGGCCCGAAACAAGATCATTTCCAGCAATTCGTAATCCGGCATGGCTTGCGCGCCGCCGGTTAAAAACCGCTCACGCAACCGCTTGCGATGGTCGCGCAGGTAAGACGGTTCTTTGCCAAAACCACTTTTCACATTTGGGTCGACAGCCGCCACATGCGGCTTGCCCCCCGAGAAAAGGGGCAATGCACAATCCTGAAACCCTGTCGAATCCTGAACCATACTCCACAGCATGGAGCGTCATTGCTAACAACGGGTTAACAATAAAAGCACCCGTCAGAATTGTTGCCACACGGGAAAGCAGGTGCTAGGCTTCTCACAAGTGCGAGATAACCGTGTGATAAGCGGCGATCCGCGCACTTGCAGCGGCATTTGAGCAGTCAACGATAAGAAATTTTTCATACTTGGAGGACTATCAATGAAAAAAATCGCGCTCCCGGCTCTTGCGCTTGCAATGGCCCCTTTCTTCTCGGCACCGGCGGCTGCTTGGGAAGGTCACGTTGTTGAATGCTTCGACAAGGTCTATGTGGCCCCAGAATACCAATACACCAAGCACTTGGTGAAGCATGCCAAAACCATGCTCGAGCATCGTGGCAAGGGCAAGCACATGCAAGTTGTGCGTGTGCATTACCCGGCCATCTACGAAGAAACCCGCACGATGGTTCGTGCCGGCCATTACGTAATGAAGCCCGCTGCGTGCAAGCACTAATGGGCTAATCTGCCATTCGCGCTTTGCGTTGCCTTGCGGGTAACTGGGTAACGCGACCTGTGGCTGGCAGACGAAACGCATCCCTGCCGCAATTCTATGCGGCAGGGATATTTCCAAAACAAATGCTTTATCTGTTCGTGCCAGCCATAGGGGGAGTGGATGCGCAATTTCTGGATATTGGGCCTTGTCTGTCTTTTGCCGGGCTGTGCGGCTTTCTCAACGGATTGTTCGCGTGAACGGGCCGAATTGCGGGCGACCGAATCGGCCATAGCTTATGCAACGCGGCAACAAGGGTCTGGGTTCACCGCACGGCTTTCGTCGCGCGGGCATGCCAATTATCATTGCGTTTCAGGGTATTCGGGCCAAGTGCGCTGCACCAAAGCAACCGCCAGAGCCAGCGGGGCGAACCTTTCAGAGCTTTACCACAGGCGTGACGCCTATGTTGCGCGCATGGCCGAGCATTGCCGCTAGGCGCTGATTAAATCGGCAAACCGCGCATAAGCCGTGGCAGATCACCGGTCAGCCCAGCCGCTTCGCGGATACAGGCGCGGCGCAGGCCCGGCAAGGCACCGACCAGCCCAAGCCCAAGATCGCGCACACCGCGCAAAAGCGGATTATCGTTTGAAAACAGACGGTTCACGCTGTCCGTGCCAATGGCCATGACGGTCGTGTCAAAACGCCGCCATTGCTGGTAACGCGACAGCACAAGCGGGCTTGCAATATCTTCGCCGCGGCGCGCGGCATCGGCCAGCACCTCTGCCAAGGCTGCAATGTCGCGCAACCCGAAGTTAAAGCCTTGCCCTGCGATCGGGTGCAGCCCATGCGCTGCATCGCCCACAAGCGCAAGGCGCGGTGCGATGAACTGGTTGGCGATGGTCAGTTTCAGAGGATAGGCGTAGCGCTTTCCGGCCAGTGAAATATCGCCCAGAAAGTTGCCAAAGCGGGGGCGCAACACGTCCAGATAGGCCGCGTCGTCCATTGCATGTATCTCTGCGGCACGGGCGGTGCTTTCGCTCCAGACAATGGAAGAGCGGTTCCCCGGCAGCGGCAAGATCGCCAAAGGCCCCGGCGGCATGAAAAACTGATGCGCCGTGCCCTCGTGCGGCACTTCATGCTCTATCGCACAGACAAGCCCGGTCTGGCCATAGTCCCAACCGGTGCGGCGAATTCCAGCGCGCTGTGCCGTGCCGCTGTCGCGCCCGTCGCAGCCGACCAGAAGCCGGGCGCGCAAGTCACGACCAGAGGCAAGCGTGACCGTCACGCCTTGCAGACCCACCTCTTGCGCAACAACCGTCTCGCCCGATAGCTGAGTGATCCCGGCTTCATCCATCGCCGCAATCAGGGCCGGGCGCAGATAGCGGTCCTCCAGCATGTGCCCCATCGGGCCTTC
Source organism: Paracoccaceae bacterium (assembly GCA_016937725.1). GTDB lineage: Bacteria > Pseudomonadota > Alphaproteobacteria > Rhodobacterales > Rhodobacteraceae > Roseinatronobacter. The sequence continues at coordinate 3,965 of JAFGVZ010000125.1, forward strand.
TTCAATCTCTGCATGGTCGAATTGCAGAAAGAAGGGGGCGGCGCCTTCGCCTGCGCGCCCGTCGCTGGCCACGATCTTCAGCATGGGTTGCGCGTGATCCGCGACATTTGGCCAAAGCCCGATCCCGTCCAGCACCCGGACAGAGGCCAGCGCCAGCGCATAGGACCGCCCGTCGAACCCGGCCTGTGCCCGCGTGTCGCGCGGCAAGGCATCGACAATGGTCACATTCAGGCCCGCTTTCGCCAGTGCCAAGGCCAGCGCCGGGCCGTTCAGCCCGCCGCCCACGATCAGGATGTCAGCATCATACGTCATGTGGCGCGATATGTGGCAGTGCGGGGCAAGTGTCCATGTGGCATATTGATCGATCCTGCTTCATCTTGCCATAAATACTCATACACAGGCGGGCAAACCGCAAGACCGGGGGGAAGATGGAAGAGTGGCTGACCAGAAGTGCCGTGTCGCAAGGGCGGGCGATCGAGCGCGGGGCGCTGTGTCCACTGGCGCTGACCGAGGCGTATCTGGACAAGATCCACGCGCACCCTTTGGCATCGCGCATCTATTCCGTCGTGACCGAAAAGCGCGCGCTGCTTGAAGCGGTCACCGCGCGCAGCCGCGCACGCGCCGGGTTGCGGCGTGGCCCGCTGGATGGGGTGGCGCTGTCGTGGAAAGACCTGTTCGATAGCGCCGGCACCGCGACAGAGGCCGGATCAAAGCTTCTGACGGGGCGTATGCCTTTGCGTGATGCGCAGGTGTTGCGCGTGGCGCGGCAGGCGGGGTCTATTTGTTTGGGCAAGACGCATTTGTCGGAGTTCGCCTATTCCGGGCTGGGCCTGAACCCTATGACGGCTACACCCCCATGTGTGAATGACGCCGGTGCGGTGCCGGGGGGCAGTTCCTCTGGTGCTGCGGCATCGGTCGCCTTTGGCATGGCCGCTTTGGGCGTGGGGTCGGATACGGGCGGGTCGGTGCGCATTCCGGCGGCGTGGAATGACCTTGTGGGGCTGAAAACCACGCATGGGCGCTTGTCATTAGAAGGCGTGGTTCCGCTGGCGCGCCGGTTTGACACGGTTGGCCCCTTGGCGCGCTCTGTCGAAGATTGCGCGGCCTTCTTGGCTATGTTGGAGGGTCGCGTCGCCCCAGACCTGCGGGGCGCGACCCTTGCAGGGCGGCATTTTCTGGTTCTGGACGGCGCTCCGTTCGAAGATATTCGCCGAGAACCCGCACAAGCTTTCGAGGAGGCGGCAAGCCGACTGTCCCGCGCCGGGGCCAAGCTGACCCGCTCCAAGCTGCCAGTGGTGGAGAATGTCCTTGCGCTGTCGGCCATCATCTACACGCCAGAGGCTTGGGCCGAATGGCGCGCGCTGATCGAAACGCAGCCGGATGTCATGTTTCCACCCATCCTAGCCCGGTTCCGGGCAGGTGCGGCGCATTCCGCCGCGGATTACATCGCGGCATGGAACAGTCTGACCGAATTTCGGGTGCGCTATCTGTCGCAAGTGGCCGGGTATGATGCCGTAATCCTGCCCACCGCGCCAAACTTGCCGCCCAATGCCGCGCGTCTGGCCGCTGACGAGGAGTATTACACAACCGAAAACCTGCTGACCCTGCGTAACACGCGGATTGCCAACATGCTGGGCCTGTGCGCGCTGACATTGCCCACCAATACGCCCTCTGCCGGGATCAGCTTCATGGCTGCACCGATGGCAGAGGACCGCCTGTTGCGGCTAGGCGCGGCGGCGGAGCCGGTTTTGCGCGGCTAGGCGTGGGGTTATTTTGGCCTAGCTGACACCAGATATGGTGGTGCGCAAAAGCCCTGCGAAAATGCCACAATTTCGCGGGGTTATGGCGCGCTCTTCACCCAAGATGCTGGACGCCTAAGCAGACCCGCGCTATCCTGTGGTCAATATCGGGGCAAAAGATCCCGAAACACAGAGGCAGTCCATGCAAGTTCCAGAGCGGTTTTCGAACCTGCCTGAATACGCGTTTCCGCGCCTGCGCGCGCTGTTGGACCATCACACGCCCGGCGGCGAGGTGGTGGCCATGACCATTGGCGAGCCGCGCCACGAGATGCCGCCCTTTCTGGCAGAGGTGTTGCAGGCTCTTACGCATCTGTTTGCGAAATACCCGGCAAACGAAGGTATTCCCGAATTGCTGGACGCCATCAGCGCATGGCTGGCGCGGCGCTATGGCGTGACCGTTCCGCATGCGCAGATCATGGCGCTAAACGGCACGCGCGAGGGGTTGTTCAACGCGGCTCTTGCGCTTTGCCCAGAGGGAAAAAACGGGGCGCGCCCGGTGATCCTTGCGCCGAACCCGTTTTACCAGGTCTATGCCGTTGCCGCGCTGGCGGTGGGGGCAGAGCCCGTCTACGCGCCTGCAACGGCCGATACCGGCTATTTGCCCGATTACACAGCCCTTCCACCCGATGTGCTGGACCGAGCAGCCATTGCCTATGTCTGCTCGCCTTCGAACCCGCAGGGCGCGGTGGCCGATGCCGATTATTGGCGCAACCTGTTGGCCTTGGCCGAAAAGCATGATTTCCGCATATTCGCGGATGAATGCTATTCCGAGATTTACCGCAATTCGCCGCCCCCCGGCGCATTGGAAATAGCAGCGCAAATGGGGGCCGATCCCGAGCGCGTGCTCAGCTTTCACTCGCTGTCGAAGCGGTCGAACCTGCCGGGGTTGCGCTCTGGGTTTGTCGCGGGTGGCCCTGACAGCATTCGTCGTATTCGCCAGTTGCGGGCCTATGCCGGGGCACCTTTGCCGGAGCCGTTGCAACATGTTGCCGCCGCCACATGGTCCGACGAAGCCCATGTCGACCGCTCGCGCGCGCTTTACCAGCAGAAATACGCGCTGGCCGACCGGGTTTTCGCCCAAGTTCCCGGCTACACAGGGCCAGATGGTGGTTTTTTCCTGTGGTTGCCCGTGGAAGATGGCGAAGCCGCGGCACTGAAGCTGTGGCGTGAGACCGGCATTCGCGTGCTGCCCGGTGCTTACCTTGCGCGTGAGCAAGATGGTTTCAATCCGGGCAAAGGCTTTATTCGCGTGGCCATGGTCACGCCCATTGACGAAATACAAGACGCGCTGATCCGCCTGCGCGACTGTCTGTATCGCTAAGAGGGGTTCCGATGGCTTCCTACAACATTAACCAGCGCGATCCGCTTTTGGACAGCAACCTGTCTGCGCTTGTGCAAAAGCGTGGCCGTGAATTGGTCGGGTTGCTTCTGTTGGCTTTGGCCTTCGCTTGCGCGGTGATGCTTGGGTCATACTCGCCCGATGATCCGGGTTGGATGGCGGCCTCTGATGAACCTGTGCGCAACTCGCTGGGTCGGTTGGGTGCAACGCTGGCGGCCCCCTTGATGGTTATCTTGGGCGTGGCAAGCTGGGGTCTGGTGCTGTTTTGCGTGGCATGGGGTCTGCGGCTTGTGCTGGGGCGTGGGCATGACGCGCTGATGGCGCGCGCCGTGTTCCTGCCCATCGCGCTGGCCGTGGGCGCAGTGTGGTGCGCAACCTTGGTGCCGGGGGCCGATTGGCAACCCGTCATGGGCCTTGGCGGTGTGTTCGGTGACACGGTTCTGGGCGCGGTCGTCAATGCCCTGCCCATGAGCGCAGGCGCGGGCGTGCGGGTCATGTCGTTGCTGATGCTGGCGGGCATGGTCGCGGTCTGGGGGTTTGTTCTGGGCCTGTCCCTGCGCGAACTGTTGAAATTTGTGACCTTCCTAGTGTCGGGCATAGTGCTGATTTACGCGGGCCTATTCGCCCTTCTGCGGGGTGGCGCAACCGGCGGCTTTCGCAGCCTTCAGCGCGCGGGAGAGTCGATGGCCCAACATGCGCGTGACCGTGCCGCTGCGCGTGCCACGGCCCCCGCGTATGCGCCAGAACAGGCATGGCCCGACCAGCCAGCGGTCCAATCCGTGCCAGCCGCGCGCCGTGCGCCGCCGGTTATTCGGGCAACGCCTTTTCCGCAACCCGTATCGCGCGCCGCGGAACCTGTTGTGTCGGCCCCACAACCGAGTGCTTATGCGCCCCAAGCGGCTGGCGAGGATCGCCCAAGTCTGCTGTCGCGTCTGAAATCCCTAAGCGCGGGACCGGCGGTGACAGAGACGCAGGCTTATGCGCCGCCCTTGCCGCAGCCAGAGTTGATAGAGCCGCCGCTGACCGAAGGGGCGGCCCATATCGCCGCGCCTGAAGGCGAGCATATCCGCTCGCGCATTGCCGATGCGATCAGGCATCGCAAGCCTGCGAAACCCGTCATTCATTTTGACCGCACCCGGCGCCCGGCAGAGCCGCCCTTGTCGGCCTCGGCCCCCGTTGCTTCTGCCCAAATGTCGCCCGCAGTTGAACCGCCCGTGACTCAGGCCGCCCCGGCCCATGGCTTTGCCGCGCAGCTTACGGCCAGCCTGACGCCCACGATGGGCGCGGTTCCGATGCCCGATTGGATGATGGCTGCGGCGCCTGCGCCTGTTGCCCCAGCCGCAGAACCCAAACCCGTCGCGCCAGAGGCTCCGCGCGCGACCGGGCATGTGCTGCAACGCCGCGTGGTCGCACCGCTTGCGCGTAAACTTCAACCTTCGCGCCAAGCGCAGGCCGAGGCCGAACCCGCCTTCCGCTTCGAGCCGGACACACCGACATACGAATTGCCGCCTTTGGGCTTGTTGCAAAACCCGTCCGAGGTGGAACGCTACACCTTGAGCGATGACGCGCTGGAAGAAAACGCGCGCATGCTGGAAGCGGTGCTGGACGATTACGGCGTGCGGGGCGAGATTGTGAGCGTGCGCCCCGGCCCCGTGGTTACGCAATACGAACTGGAACCCGCACCGGGCTTGAAAGCGAGCCGCGTGATCGGGTTGGCCGATGATATTGCGCGGTCCATGTCGGCTCTGTCGGCGCGGGTGTCCACCGTGCCGGGACGGTCCATTATCGGGATCGAATTGCCCAATGCACACCGCGAAAAGGTTGTGCTGCGCGAAATCCTCGCGGCGCGCGACTTTGGCGATAGCAACATGCGCCTGCCCCTGGCGCTGGGCAAAGGCATTGATGGCGAACCGATCGTCGCCAATTTGGCCAAAATGCCGCATTTGCTGATTGCCGGGACCACAGGGTCGGGCAAGTCGGTGGCGATCAACACCATGATCCTGTCGCTGCTGTATCGCCTGACGCCGGATGAATGCCGGATGATCATGATCGACCCAAAAATGCTGGAATTGTCGGTTTATGACGGCATTCCGCACCTTCTGTCGCCCGTTGTGACCGACCCCAAAAAGGCAGTCGTGGCCCTGAAATGGGTCGTGGGCGAGATGGAAGAACGCTATCGCAAGATGTCGAAAATGGGCGTGCGCAACATTGATGGCTATAATGGCCGCGTGCGCGAGGCTCTGGCCGCGGGCGAAATGTTCAAGCGCACCATCCAGACCGGGTTTGACGACGAAACCGGCGACCCGGTGTTCGAGACCGAAGAATTCGCCCCGGAAGTTCTGCCCTTTATCGTCGTCGTGGTCGATGAAATGGCCGACCTGATGATGGTTGCGGGTAAGGAAATCGAAGCCTGCATCCAGCGCCTTGCGCAGATGGCGCGAGCGTCGGGTATTCACCTTATCATGGCCACGCAGCGCCCCTCGGTCGATGTGATTACCGGCACCATCAAGGCCAACTTCCCGACGCGGATTTCGTTCCAGGTGACCAGCAAGATCGACAGCCGCACCATTCTGGGTGAACAGGGGGCCGAGCAGCTTCTGGGCATGGGCGACATGCTTTACATGGCCGGGGGTGGGCGCATTAGCCGTATTCACGGGCCATTCGTCAGCGATGAAGAGGTGGAAGAAATCGTCAACCACCTGAAATCTTTCGGACCGCCCGAATATAAATCCGGCGTGGTCGATGGCCCGGAATCCGACAAGGAAGCCGATATCGACGCGGTGCTGGGCCTTGGCGGCAACACCAATGGCGAGGATGCGCTGTATGATCAGGCCGTGCAGGTGGTTATTCAGGACCGCAAATGCTCGACCAGCTACATTCAGCGCAAACTGGGCATTGGCTATAACAAGGCTGCGCGTCTGGTCGAGCAGATGGAAGATGAAGGTCTGGTCACACCCGCCAACCATGTCGGCAAGCGCGAGATATTGGTGCCCGAGCAGGGGTAAGTCGCCCAGCAAAACATTGCCTGCGCGGGATAATTTCGCGCGGGCGTGATTGCGCGGGTGGGGGTGCCGCCCTATCTACCCGCCATGACAGAGATTTCCACGCCCATCGGCCCCGTGCTGTATCTGGACCATATCGCGGACGGGGCGATGCACCTTGCCGCGTTGTTCATCATGACGAAGGGCGAGGCGCCTGCGCCGATCGTCACGGATGACGGGCAAAGCGCGCCCGAGCGGCTTGCCGAATATGACCACGCGACCATCTGGCGGGCGCGGTTCATGTTGCCCGCCGATCGTGCGTCAAGCTACCGTTGGGATGGGACAGATTACCCTGTGGCGGGCGATCTGACAGGGGATTTGCGCATCGCCTATGTCTCTTGCAACGGCGAAGAACATGGCGACATGGACCGAGAAGGCTCCGAGCGCAATGCCATGTGGGAGCGCCTGCGCACTGAGCATAAGCGCGCGCCTTTCGCGCTTATGTTGCATGGCGGCGACCAGGTCTATGCCGACGAGGCGACGGACGGTCACGAGCTTTCCGACGACTGGCCCGACACCCTGCCGCGCGATCCGTCGCAAGCAGCCCTAGCCGATCTGCGCCACCACCTGCGGGAGCGGTTTTTCGCGCGCTACGCCGCGATCTATGCGGCGCCGCAAATGGCGTGGCTGTGCGCGCGCATCCCGTCGCTTATGCAATGGGATGACCATGACATCTGCGATGGCTGGGGGTCTTTGCGCCGCTCGCGCACCTATTCGCCGGTGGGGCAAACGTTGTTCTCGGTCGCGCGAGAGGCGTTCTTGATCTTTCAGGCAGCGGCGGTCGAGGGCGATCTGCCCGCGCGCTTCCATGACAAGGACGGCATTCATCTGGGCTGGTCCATCCATTCCCCGAACCTGCGTATTCTGGCACCCGACCTGCGGTCAGAGCGCACGCGGCGGCAGGTCATGGGTCCGGGAGGCTGGGCCATGATGGAGGCAGAGGCCGCACAGGATGTGCCCGGCCACACCATGCTGATGTCGAGCGTCCCGCTTCTGGGGCCGCGCCTGTCTATTCTGGAAACGCTGATGGTGCTGTTCCCGAAAATGCAGAAATACGAGGATGACCTGCGCGACCAGTGGCAAAGCCGCGCACATCGTGACGAATGGCGGCGCATGTTGCGGCTGGTGCGTGACATGGCGCGGCGGGATGGCCATGACATAACGGCGCTGTCGGGCGAAATTCATCTGGCGACCCGCGCGACGATGGACCTTGGCGGCGGCTTGCACCTGAACCAGCTTGTCGCCTCTGGCATCGCGCATCGCGCGCCGCCAAAGGGCTGGGCGCGGTTTCTGGGGGCATTGTCGACCTTGGGCGAAGACCCGCTGCCCGAACACCCCATCCGCATTGCGCGCCTGCCGGGCCAGCCCACCCGCTACGTGGCCGAACGCAATTACCTTGTGCTGGAGCGCGCGGCGGGGAACTGGCAGGCGCGGTGGGATCTGGAACCCAGCGGGATGACACCGGCTTTGGCGCTGTAACCCCTTGGCCAATCGGCAACTCTCTGCCTTGTGTTGGCGGCGTGAGGTAAATGCGCTTTGTGCCATTCGGGAAACGCGGTATCCAAACGGCATGAGTATGACACGCCGTTCCCTGCTTTTGTCCCTGCCAGCCATAGCGCTGGTGCGTCCCGCTTTTGCCGAGCGTATCCCGCTGGATGAGATTTCGCGCTATTTCAACAGTTTTACCACTGCCGAGGGCGAATTCACCCAGATCAACCCGGATGGCAGCCTTGCCACGGGGCGAATATACATTCGCCGCCCCGGTCGTGTGCGGTTTGAATACGATCCGCCGGAAGAGTCTTTGGTCATGGCGGGTGGCGGTCAAGTTGCCATTTTTGACGGGCGGTCCAACCAAGGGCCGAACCAATATCCGCTAAGCCAGACGCCGTTGAACCTGATCCTTGAGCGTAATGTGGATTTCGGCAATCGCCGCATGGTGGTGGGCCATACCGATGACGGGACCACGACGACCGTGATCGCGCAAGACCCCGAAAACCCGCAATACGGGTCTATCCGGCTGGTGTTTTCCGCAGGCCCGACCGAATTGCGCCAATGGGTGATCCGTGATGATACCGGGGCGGAAACCACGGTTATTTTAGGAAATATGCGGTTTGGAGGCGATTTGTCGGCGGGGCTGTTCAGCATTACCGCAGAGGTTGCGCGCCGAGGCCGCTAAACACTATCGGTCGTATGAAAAACCCGCCGGGCGATGGCCCAGCGGGGTTTTCTAATTTGACTATTGCAGATGGCTTACGCCATGGCCGCTTTCGCTTTTTCCACGATCTGGCCGAATGCTTCGGGTTCGTGCACGGCGAGGTC
>JAFGVZ010000126.1 GCA_016937725.1 Paracoccaceae bacterium
ATGGACATTCTGCGCGCGTTTCCCGAGATCGTAATCGCGCTGGTCCTTATCTTTATCCTTGGCGGTGGCCCCGTGCCCGCCATGATCGCCATTGCGCTGCACACCGCCGGCGCTTTGGGCAAACTGTTTTCCGAAGTGGCCGAAAACGTCGACATGAAGCCACTTGAAGGGCTTGAATCGGTGGGCGCGAATTGGTGGCAACGGATGCTGCTGGGCGTTATCCCACAGGTCGCTCCGAACTACCTGAGCTACGCGCTCATGCGCTTTGAAATCAATATCCGCGCCTCTGCCATCCTCGGCTTTGTCGGCGCGGGGGGCATCGGTTACGAGCTGCGCAACGCCATGACCTTTGGCACGGGCCGCTTCGACATATCGGCGGCAATCTTCATCCTGCTGTTCCTGACCATCGTGTTTTTCGATCAGGTCTCAAGCCACTATCGCAACAAGCTGGTGAAAGGGGATCAGGCATGAGCCTCGCGGTCGACACCAATACCACCGGAACCGTGCAAACCACCGCCGAACGGCTGTTGCGCCGCAAGCGCAACGCGGCGCTGGCTGTGCCCGTCTTGATCCTCGCCTATTTCATCTACGTCTTTTTCGCCTTCGACATTGCTGGCCTTGCCGAACGCGCGCGGCTGGACAATGCCCGCATTCTGGTTGGTGACAGCTACAGTCACAAGGTGCACATCACCCGCAATGCCCGTGCCGAGCGCATGGAATACGCGGTCGAGGGCGAAAACAAGGGAGCCTATCCCGAAGGAACCACGCCCGATTGGGTGACCGGCGGGTATAACGACACGGTCATCGACCTTGGCGACGGGCATGTGGTCCGCTTCCTGCCAGACCGCCGCGTAACATATGATGTGCCTGACTTCGGCATGATCGAACTGAACCGCGTGAACGATGCCATCGTCGCGGAATTTCCCGGCTTCGCGCCCGGCGAAAGCCCGGACTGGGCCAATGTGTCCGACAGCCGCGTGTCGATCACCACCGAAGCAGGCCGCCTGAGCGTCACCCGCTCCAAGGACGAGGTCTTCCGCTACTTCTTCGGATGGGAACTTTTCTGGTTCACGCTGGACAGCCCCTATCATGGCGTTGGCTTGGTCTCTCTTCTGACCGGCCCACAGATCGACCCTGACCGCTCCAACATTGTCGGCGCTTGGGAGGATTTCTGGGGCAACCAGATGTGGCGTCATGCCGATGTTATGTGGGCAATGGGTGAAACGATCCTGATGGCGTTTCTTGGCACGATCGGGGCCGCCGTAATCGCGCTGCCGCTGGCCTTTCTTGCGGCCAAGAATTTTGCGCCTCTCATGGCCATTCGCTTCTTCGTGCGCCGGGTATTCGACTTCGTGCGCGGTGTGGACGGCTTGATCTGGACCATTATCCTATCGCGTGCCTTTGGTCCCGGCCCATTGACCGGCGCACTGGCGATACTTGTCACCGACACTGGCAGTTTCGGGAAAATCTTTTCCGAAGCGCTTGAGAATGTCGATGACAAGCAAATCGAGGGTGTGCAATCCACCGGGGCCAGCCCAATGCAGCGCTACCGGTTCGGCGTGATCCCGCAGGTAACGCCCGTGTTGCTGTCACAGATCCTATATTTCTTCGAATCCAACACCCGCAGCGCGACCATCATCGGCGCGATCACCGGCGGTGGCATCGGTCTGTTCATCACGCAGGCGATCCAGACCCAGAAGGACTGGGAAGAGGTGAGCTATTACATCCTGCTTATCATCATCATGGTGATGGTCATGGATTGGTTCTCTGGCTGGCTGCGGGGCAAATTGATCGGGCGTAACGACTAGTGGCACGCATTCTGATTACGGGCAGCAATCGCGGCATCGGGGCCGCGTTGCTGGCTGCCGCCCAAGCTTCCGGGCATACCGCGATGGGCACGACCCGCAAAGGGCGCGGCGGCACGATAGCCCTGTTGCTGGACGATCCTGCCACGATTGCCACGCAATTGGCCGATATCGGCCCGGTGGATATCCTGATCAACAATGCGGGCGTCATAACGCCCAAGCGCCAATCGCCTTTGGATATGGATTTCGCCGGGTTTTCCCATGCGCTGACCATCAACACCATCGCGCCTTTGGCCGTGGCCCAAGCGGTTTTACCGCAGCTTCGGAACAGCGCCGCCCCCAAGATTCTGACCATATCGTCGCAAATGGCGTGGATGGGCTATCGCAAGGCCGACCGCATCGCCTATCGCGCGTCCAAGGCTGCGATAAACAAGGTGATGCAAGGTTTGGCCACCGCGCTGGAGCCAGAGGGCATTCCCGTTGCCCTGATCGACCCCGGCCGGGTGCGCACCGATATGGGCGGGCCAGAGGCAGAGGAAGACCCGGCAGAGGTCGCCAACGGCATTTTGGCCATCGCAGAGCGCCTGACCTTGCAAGATACAGGAAAGTTCTTTCGTTTCACTGGCGAAGAACGGGCGTTCTGAACATGCCGCGCCTGTCCGCCACGACCCCCTTCATCCACCCCGAATGCGAGATCACCGAAAGCAGCTTCGGGGCGTTCGTTGAAATCGGCAAGGGCAGCCGTGTCGCGCATTCGTATTTCGGCGATTACAGCTATTGTGACCGCTATGCCGATATTGCAAATGCGCAGATCGGGAAATTTGCCAATATCGCCGCGTTCAGCCGCATCGGCGCGACGGATCATCCATTGCAGACTGCGGCCTGCCACCATTTCCTGTATCGGTCCGCCGATTATTGGGATGACACCACGCGCGACGAAGCGTTTTTCGCGCTGCGCCACGCGCGGATTGCCCATATCGGTCACGACACATGGATCGGCGCGGGCGCCATGATCAAGCCAGAGGTCACATTGGGCCATGGCGCGGTGGTGGCGGCGGGCGCGGTGGTGACGAAGGATGTCGCTCCCTACACCATTGTCGCAGGCACCCCGGCGAAAGTGCTGCGCCTGCGCCAACCGCCCAAGATTGCCGAGCGGTTAATCGCACTGGCATGGTGGGATTGGCCGCATGACAGGCTGCGCGCAACGCTGGACGATTTCCGCATGCTTCACGCAGAGGCTTTCTTGGACAAATACGAGGGTTAAAGGTGCTCAAAGACCTGCAAGCGCGGTTCAACTCCGCGTCGCTCAGCTATTGCGATATCTATGGGCTAGAGCGTGACGCGGATTGGGTCATGCTAAAGCTGCATGAAGAAATCGGCGAATTGACGCAAGTCTGGAACACCAAGACAGGTCGCGGCCGCGACAAGGGCATGGGCGAAGCCGATCTGCACCATGCGCTGAGCGATGAAGTGGCCGATGCTTTGGGGATGTTGTTGATCTTCGCGCATCAGCACGATCTTGATCTGACCTCGGCCATCGCGCGCAAATGGCGCTTTGATCCGTCTGATCTTACGGGTCCAGCGTCAAAGTAACCCGGTCGCCCGCGAACCATGTGCGCCCGTATTCGACGGGCTGGCCTTCGGCATCCACGTTCACGCTTGTCGTGCGCAACAGCGGGTCGCCTTCTGTCACGTTCAGGTGCAGCGCTTGGGTCGCGTTCGCCAATACTGCGGTCAGGCGGGTAGAAGCGCGGGTAAAGTCGTCGATCCCGACAGCTTGCAAGGCCTGCGTGACGCTGCTTGTCTGGGTCAGAGCCGCTGCAATGCCGGGAAGACGCCCCAAAGGAAACACGCTTTCAAACACCGCGATCGGCTGACCATCGGCCAGTGACAACCCATGATAGGCGCAGACCGGCTCGCCTGCGTGAATGCGCAGCGCTTGCGCCTCGCCCGGCGTTGCGGCGCGCCTGTCCAGCGCCAGCACCCGCTTTTCCGGCCTGCGCCCTGCGGCGATCAGGTTTTCATGAAAGCGCACGCGCGTTCCGATCGGGTAATCGGTAGGCGTGGCTGCCACAAAGGCCCCGGCCCCGCGCCGGGTGCGCACAAGCCCTTCGTCAATCAAGACCGACAAGCCATGGCGCACCGTATGGCGGTTTACCCCGAAGCGGTCGGCCAGCGCGGCTTCGGTCGGCAGCTTGTCACCGGGCCTGTAGCGCCCTTCGGCCAAGTCGCTGCGCAACGCGGTGGCGATGGCTTTCCAGATCGGGGTTTTGTCGGTCCTGTCACGCAAAATTCACAAATCTCTTCTGTTACGCGCCGGCGAATATGATAAGATATGTATAGTTGTATAGAATAAAGACAAGTTGTCGAGATGAAAGACACGTCAAGCGAAGATACCCCCCGCAAAGCATGGATGAGCCTGCTTGCGAAAGCGCCAGAGGGACGCGTCGCAGCGCTGTTTGATGCCCAGCATGCGCGCCCCGCTTTCACATGGCTGCGCGCGCCCGAAATAGGTAGCACCATGGTGCGTGCCCGCGCCGGGGCCACTGGGGCACCCTTCAATCTGGGCGAGATGACCGTCACCCGCTGCGCCTTGACCTTGGAGAGCGGCGAAGTCGGACATGCCTATATTCAGGGACGGCGCAAAGCCGATGCTGAAATGGCAGCACTTGTCGATGCGCTGATGCAAACCGCGCAGGCAAACCGCTTGCGCGAAACGGTTCTGGACCCGTTAGAAGCAGAGATGGAAGCCGCTCGCGCGACCCGCGCCGCCAAAGCCGCCGCGACCAAGGTCGATTTCTTTACCATGACCCGCGGAGAAGATTGATGCAAACCAATGCGCTGTCTGGCGGCTTTGCCGATCCTGCTATCGACTCCGCCCATGCCTTCCGCCGCGTGATGGAAGCCATGGCGCGTCCGGGCACCATTCACGACATTGCGGGCGCTGCCCCCCCTGCGCCCATGTCGCCCGCGATGGGGGCGGTTCTGCTGACATTGTGCGATGCGGACACCCCGATCTATCTGGCGGGCGATATGGAATGTGACGCGGTGCGCGCGTGGCTCTCGTTTCACACCGGAACCCCGTTCGTTTGCCCCGCGCAGTGCATGTTCGCGGTGGGAAGATGGAACGCGCTGTTGCCGCTTTCGGCCTATTCTTTGGGCACGTCCGATTACCCGGACCGCGCGGCCACGTTGATCGTGGAGTGCCCCGAGCTGGCCCCCAAGGGCGCCACGCTGACCGGCCCCGGCATTCAGGACAAAGCCCTGCTGTCCCTGCCTGAAATAGATGCGTTTCAAGCCAACCAGGCGCAGTTTCCACTTGGGCTGGATTTCATTTTCACCTGTGGCGACCGCCTTGCGGCCTTGCCCCGGTCAACCAAGGTGGCGTGACATGTATGTAGCTGTCAAAGGCGGCGAGCGAGCGATTGAGAATGCCCATGCCTGGCTTGCCGAAGAGCGGCGGGGCAACCCCGATATTGTCGAGCTGAGCATTGCGCAAATCCGCGAACAACTTGCCCTTGCCGTGAACCGCGTCATGGCCGAAGGGTCCTTGTATGACCCGGATCTTGCGGCGCTGGCGATTAAGCAAGCGCGGGGCGACCTGATCGAGGCGATCTTTCTGATTCGGGCTTACCGCACCACCCTGCCCCGCTTCGGGGCCTCTCGCCCGGTCGATACGGGCGCGATGGCCTGCGACCGGCGCATTTCGGCCACGTTCAAGGATTTGCCCGGCGGGCAGATTTTGGGGCCAACTTTTGACTACACCCATCGGTTGCTGGATTTTAAACTGGCGGCAGAGGGCGCGGTGCCGCAAGCCGCAACGCGCGACGCTGGCACCGGGCCTGTGCCCCATGTCGCCGATTTCCTGAACCGAGAGGGGCTGATCGAAGACGCTCCCCCCGTCGACACCCCGCCCCCCGACCTGACCCGCGAACCGTTGGAATTTCCTGCCGACCGCGCGCTGCGGCTGCAAGCCTTGGCGCGCGCGGATGAAGGGTTCACGCTGGGTCTGGCCTATTCCACCCAGCGTGGCTACGCGCGCAACCACGCCTTCGTGGGCGAGTTGCGGATCGGGTCGGTCCCGGTCGAGATGGACATTCCCGAGCTGGGCTTTGCAATCGAGATTGGCGAAATCACCCTGACCGAATGCGAGACGGTCAACCAGTTCAAAGGCTCGAAAACCGAACCGCCACAATTTACACGCGGCTATGGGCTGGTCTTTGGCCAGACCGAGCGCAAGGCCATTTCCATGGCGCTGGTCGACCGCGCCATGCGGTGGCAGGAATTGGGCGAAGATGATCAAGGCGCACCCGCGCAGGACATCGAATTCGTGCTGGCCCATGCCGACAACATTCAGGCCACCGGGTTCTTGGAACATATCAAACTGCCCCATTACGTCGATTTCCAGTCCGAATTGGAACTGGTCCGCAAATTGCGCCGCGAGGCCGGCGCATCTCAGCTTCAAGAGGCCGCAGAATGAGCGTCGATACAGTCGTCTTCGATATTGGCGGGGTGCTGGTCGACTGGCAGCCGCATCTGGCTTGGATCGATGATCTGGGCGAGGATGGCGCAAAGGCGTTCATAGCGCGGATCGGCTTCGACAAGATCAACTTTGCCTGCGACGGCGGCGCGCGCTTTGCCGAAGCCGCTGCACGTCTGGCAGACCCGAAGGATGGCGCGCGGCTGGGCCAGTATGTTTCGCGCTACACCCGCACGGTTCCCGACAAGATTGCGGGGACATGGGATATCCTGAACACGCTTAAAAGCCGTGGCACGCCGCTGCACGCGATCACGAACTGGTCGGCAGAAACTTGGCCCGAAGGGCTGAAAGCCCACCCCGAATTGGGCAGCGTTTTCGGCACCACGATTGTGTCGGGCCAGGTCGGGTTGCTTAAACCCAGCGTGCAAATCTACCACCTGCTGTGCGCGCGTGCAGGCGTCGACCCCGCGCGCTGCGTGTTCATTGATGACGGGTTCCACAATTGCCTTGGCGCACAAGCCGCGGGGATGGATGCGATCCATTTCCAAGGCCCGGTTGATCTGCAAACGCAGTTGGAACGCAGGGGGCTGTTGTGACCGAGCGCGCCTATAATTTTGCCTATCTGGACGAGCAAACCAAGCGCATGATCCGCCGCGCGATCCTGAAAGGTTTGGCGATCCCCGGCTACCAGGTGCCCTTTGCCAGCCGCGAAATGCCCATGCCCTATGGCTGGGGAACTGGCGGCGTTCAGGTATCGGCGGCGGTCTTGACCCCCGACGATACGCTCAAGGTGATCGACCAAGGTGCTGATGACACCACCAATGCGGTATCAATCCGCAGCTTCTTTCAGCGCACGGCAGGTGTGGCCACCACCACCGCCACACGCGACGCCACCGTGATCCAGACGCGCCACCGCATCCCTGAAGAGCCGCTACGCGAGGGACAAATCTTGGTATACCAAGTGCCCATTCCCGAACCCTTGCGCTTTCTGGAACCCCGCGAAAGCGAAACCCGCAAGATGCACAGCTTGGAAGACTACGGGCTGATGCATGTCAAGCTCTATGAAGATATCGCGCGCCACGGGCATATCGCCACCTCTTACGCCTATCCGGTCAAGGTCGAGGGGCGCTACGTGATGGACCCGTCGCCCATTCCGAAATTCGATAACCCCAAGCTGGGCAATATGGCTGCGATCCAATTGTTCGGGGCCGGGCGCGAGCAACGGATTTACGCGCTGCCGCCCTACACGCAAGTGGTCAGCCTTGATTTTGACGATCACCCGTTCGAGCCGTCCAAGGCCGATCATCCTTGCGGCATGTGCGGCGGCACCGACAGCTATCTGGACGAGTTGATCGTGGATGATGCGGGCGGGCGGATGTTCGTGTGTTCGGACACCGATTATTGCGAGGGGCGGCAGGCCGCTGGCCACAAAGGAAAGGACGCAGCATGACCGGACCGAAATTCTTGCAAAGAATTTCATCCGAAGTCTTCAAAAGACTTCGGAGGCGCGCCCAATGACACCTTTGTTGTCTGTTCAGGGTGTAACCAAGCACTATGGCCCGCATATCGGCTGCGCCGATGTGTCCTTCGACCTTTACCCCGGAGAGGTGATGGGAATCGTTGGCGAAAGCGGGTCTGGAAAATCGACATTGCTGAATTGCATGGCCGGTCATTTGGTTCCCGATTCTGGCCAAGTGGTGTTTGACACCCGAGGCCACGGCCCGCGCGACACCGTCACGATGAGCGAACCCGAACGCCGGATGTTGGCGCGCACCGATTGGGCCTTTGTGCACCAGCATGCCCGCGACGGGCTGCGCATGGGCGTCAGTGCCGGCGGCAATGTGGGCGAGCGGCTGATGGCCGTGGGCGCGCGCAATTATGCCGATATCCGCGCCAAGGCCACCGATTGGCTGGGCCGGGTCGAGATTGACGCCGCACGCGTCGATGACCGGCCCACGACATTCTCGGGCGGGATGCAGCAACGCTTGCAAATTGCGCGCAACCTTGTGACCGGGCCGCGCTTGGTGTTCATGGACGAACCGACGGGCGGGCTGGATGTGTCGGTGCAGGCGCGGCTTCTGGACCTGTTGCGCGGGCTGGTGCGCGATATGGGGCTGTCTGCGATCATCGTCACCCATGACCTGGCGGTGGTGCGCTTGCTGGCGGATCGGCTGATGGTCATGAAATCGGGCCGCGTGGTCGAAGCGGGTCTGACCGATCAGGTGCTTGACGATCCGCAGCACGCCTATAGCCAGCTTCTTGTCAGTTCCGTTTTGCAGGTCTGAGCCATGATAGAGCTTCACAACGTTTCCAAGACCTTCACCTTGCACAATCAGGGCAGTGCCGTGATCGAGGTGATCCATGGCGCGACCTTCGCGGTGGCCCCCGGTGAATGCGTGGCGTTGACCGGCGCGTCGGGTGCCGGGAAATCCACGTTGATGCGGATGATCTATGGCAATTACCTGACGCAAGCGGGCGAAATTCGCATTGGCGGGGTCGATATCGTGCAGGCGCAGCCGCGCGAGATCATTGCGCTGCGCCGCGACGTGCTGGGCTATGTCAGCCAGTTTCTGCGCGTGGTGCCGCGTGTGCCGACGCTGGAGGTGGTGGCAGAGCCGCTGCGCGCCTTGGGTGTGCCCGCAGCAGATGCGCAGGCCCGCGCCAAGGCGCTTCTGGCCCGGTTGAACATTCCAGAACGGTTATGGTCCTTGTCGCCGACCACCTTTTCGGGCGGCGAGCAACAGCGCGTGAACATTGCCCGCGGCTTTGCCCATGCCTATCCGGCGATGTTGCTCGATGAACCCACAGCAAGCCTTGACGCCGCCAACCGCGAGGTCGTGCTGTCTTTGATTGAAGAGGCCAAGGCGCGCGGCGCGGCCATTATCGGCATTTTCCATGACGAGGCCGCGCGCGCCCGCCTCTGCGACCGCGAGATTGATGTTGGCCGCTTCAGCCCCGGGCTGGCCGCATGACCCAAGCACACCAAACGGCTGGGCGTCTGATCGCCGTTGTCGGCCCCTCTGGCGTGGGCAAAGACAGCGTGATGGCCGGACTTCAGAACGCCCTGCCCCATCTGCATCTGGTGCGCCGGGTCATCACCCGTGCGCCCGGTCTGGGTGGCGAAGCGTATGATGCGGTCACCGTCGCCCAATTTCAGGCCATGGTCGAAGACGGCGCTTTCGCGGTGCATTGGGGCGCGCATGGCTTGCACTATGGCATTCCCATCGCGGTGCAGCACCATCTTGCCGCGGGCACCGATTGTCTTGCCAATTTCTCGCGCAAAGCGCTGCCCCAAGCCGCCGCGATGTTTCCAAGGCTGATCGTTCTGAATATTACCGCCAAACCCGACACGATTGCGCGGCGTCTGGCCGCGCGCGGGCGCGAAACGGGTTCAGAGATCGCCCATCGTCTGGCCCAAGCCGAAAAGCCGTTGCCGCCGGGGCTGAACGTGGTCGAGCTTGCCAATGATGGCCCGCTGTCACAGACTGTGGCGCAAGCTGTGGCGCTGCTTCAACCGTCCAGCGTGTAGCGATGCAGCATCTGGAACCGCCCATCCGCCCGCTCGCCACAAAGCGCGATCTGGTCCAGCACGAAGGGTGCAGGCAGTTCGGGCAATGTGCTGCGGACTTCTTCGGCCCAAACCGCGATCTCGGTTTCTGGCAAACGCCCCGACAGGGTCAGGTGGAACCGAAACTCTTCCATCACGTAGGGATACCCCCATCGCAACAGCAGCGCGTCTTGCCGCGCGCTCAACCCGGCAGCGCGACGGCGCGCCAATTCGGACGCACTGGCCGGGGCGCGAAACGGATCAAGGTCACGAATACAGGCCTGCGCAATGCGCTGCACACCGTCCGTTTCCCCCTGCGGGACCAGCGCCAGAAAGCCGCCCAAAAGGGTCAGTTCCAAGCCATCACAGACCGCAGGCGACAGCGATGCCGCAAGCTTTGCCGTGGCCTTTTCCAAATCGGCAACGCTCTGCGCGTTGACCAGCCTGAATGGTGGCTTCAAAGTGCCATGAAAGCCATACTTGCGCGGTGTCATGGTGATGTCATGCAAACCCGGCACGAGGGGCTGGCGCACCTCTTGGCCGCGCACCACATCCCAACCCAGCCACGATGCGCCGAACTCTGCCAAGGGTCCTTCGGGCGGAAGATAGTAAATTGCAAATCGAGAGAATGACATGATTTCCCCTTTCCCCACGGCCTCTGTGACAAAGGCGTGTGACAGCGATGTGTCAAGCGCGTTGTGCTTGTCCAATGCGCAGCTTGTCTTGCCAGATCAGGTGCTGACCGGGTCCGTGACCATCGAACAGGGCGTTATTCGTGCCATTGCCGAGGGCGATCATGTGCCCGAAGGTGCCGTGGATTGTGGCGGCGATCTAGTTCTTCCCGGCCTTGTCGAATTGCACACCGACAATCTGGAACGCCATATCGAACCGCGCCCGGATGTGGATTGGCCGCACCTGTCTGCCTTGCTGGCGCATGACGCCGAATTGGCCTCGACCGGCATTACGACCGTATTCGATGCGCTGCGGGTCGGGTCCATCCATAGCGGCAAGGCGCGCTATACCGATTATGCCCGCAAGCTGGCCGATGAATTGCTGTCCGCGCGCGCGGCGGGCTTTTTCAAGATCAGCCATTTCCTGCATTTGCGCGCCGAAATTTGTTCCGAGACCTTGCTGGAAGAACTGGCGGCCTTCGGGCCACAAGACCGTGTTGGCATTGTGAGCCTGATGGATCACACGCCGGGACAACGCCAGTTCCGCGATCTGACGGCGCTGAAAACCTATGTCACCAAGAAACGCGGTTTGACGGAAGACGAATTTGCCGAGCATGTGAAAATGCTGCTGGAGCTGCAAGTGCGCTTCGGCGCCAAGCATCAAACCGGCGCGGTGAGCGAAGCTGTTCGCCTTGGCGCGGTGCTTGCCAGCCATGACGACACGACGGCGGATCATGTTGCCACCTCCAGTGCCAACGGTGTGGGATTCGCGGAATTTCCGACCACGGTGGAGGCTGCAAGCGCCTGCCGCGACCATGGCATAGCCGTGATGATGGGCGCGCCGAACCTGATCCGGGGTGGCTCGCATTCCGGCAATGTCGCGGCAGAAGACTTGGCCAAGGCCGATTTTCTGGACATCGTCTCGTCCGATTATGTGCCTTCGGCGCTGTTATTGGCGGCGTTTCGCCTTGCCGATATCTGGCAAGACCTGCCCCGCGCCGTGGCCACCGTCACCCGCAACCCCGCTCAGGCGGTGCGCTTGCAAGACCGTGGCGCGTTGCAACCGGGGCTGCGCGGCGATGTGCTGCGGGTCCGCCCTGTTGGTCAGACACCTTTGCTGCGCGGGGTCTGGAGCCAAGGTATCAAGGTTGGCTAAAACGTCCCGGACCGGGCAATACTGGCGGATCGGGCTGCACAAAAGCCCGGCCTAGCACATGGCATAACAGGATGGAGCGGGGCGAAATGCTGACCTTTGTTGGCGCGCAGGTGTATCTGCCGGGTGAAATTGCCGACACCAACGTCACGTTCAGCGATGGCCAGATCGTCGAGATAGGCGGTTCCGCGCAGGGCGCGGTGGTCGATGCGCGCGGGCTGATCCTTGCGCCTGCCCTGATCGACCTGCATGGCGATGCGTTCGAGCGTCAGTTGATGCCGCGCCCCGGTGTTTACTTTCCGACCGAAACGGCACTGCTCGACACGGATCGTCAGCTTGCCGCGAACGGGATCGCCACGGCCTATCACGCCATCACGCTGGGATGGGAGCCGGGGCTGCGCGACGTGGCACGCGGGCGCGAGATTATGCAGGCCCTGCGCGATCTGGCCCCGCGCTTGACCGTAGAGCACCGCGTGCAACTTCGGTGGGAAACCTTCGCCTTTGAAGCTTTGGACGTGATCGACTGGGCGTTTCGGGGGCCGCTGCTGCCGTCGGTGGCATTCAACGACCACACATCCATGACCATGCGGGCCTACAATGTGTCCGTGCAAGATCGCGGGTTCGAATTGTCGCCAGATTTCTCGATCGCCGCCTTGGATGATGCCCGAATGATCCAGCGCACCGCGTCAAGCGCACAGCGCGCGGGCCTTGGCAACGCCGAGTATATCGCGCTTTTGGGCTGCGTCTGGAACCGACGTGACGACGTGCCCGACGCGATTGCACAGGTCGCAGCAATGGCCCGCGCGGCAGGTGCGCCCATGCTTAGCCATGACGACACCCGCGCCGAAACCCGCAGTTATTTCCGCAAGCTTGGGGCCAATGTAGCAGAATTCCCGATGACCCTGGAAGCCGCTCAAGCCGCGCGTGCAGGTGGCGACAGGATCATCTTTGGCGCGCCCAACGCGGTGCGCGGCGGCAGCCATATCGGATCTTTGGGCGCGGGGGACATGGTCGAAGCGGGGTTATGCGATGCGCTGGCGTCGGATTACTTCTACCCTGCCCTGCTGGCCGCCATGGCCAGGCTGGATGCAGAGCGCCGCGCGGATCGGCTGGCGCTTTGGGCGCTAATCTCTGGCGGTCCGGCACAGGCCATGAATTTGCCCGACCGCGGCGACATTACAATTGGCAAACGCGCTGATCTGGTGCTGGTGGACTGGCCCGATGGCGCGGCCCCCGCCATTCACGGTACATGGGTTGCCGGGCGCTGCGCGTATCGTGGTATGCCAGCGGGATGAATGTGCCAAAGCTTGACCGCGATTACCTGCCCGCCATCGGTCTGGGGATAACCCAGATCATGGGCTATGGCACGCTGATGTATGCCTATGCCGTGCTTTTGCCGGAGATGGCGAAGGATTTGGGGCTGTCGCTGTCGGAAGTGTTCGGCATCCTGTCGCTTGGGCTGTTCTTTGGCGGGCTTGTTGCCCCGCTTGCAGGAAAACTGGTGGACCGCTTCGGGGGGCGCTGGGTTATGACGCTGGGGTCGGTCGTGGCCAGCCTTGCGCTGATTGCCCTGAGCCAGGTCGAAGGGCGCATCAGCCTCTTCGCGCTGATCCTTCTGGCCGAAGGCGCAGGCATGTTCGTGCTATATAACGTGGCCTTTGCCAGCGTGGCGCGACTGGATCTTCGGGTTTTGCCGCAGCGCTCGATTTCGGTCATCACGCTCTTTGGCGGCGTCGCCTCGACCATTTTCTGGCCGCTGACGCTGGCGCTGTTCAACCGTTTCGGGTGGGAGGCGACATGGGTGATCTTGGGGATCAGCAGCTTGCTGGTCTGCACCCCGATCCATTTCTTCGTGCTGCGCGGGCGCGAACGCGCCGCCGATGCCCCCAAGCCACACACGGCCCCTGATTGGCCCGAACTGACAGGGCGCTTGCGCAACCGCGCAATGCTCTGGATGGTCGTGTCTTTCGTCTTTTCCGGCTACCTGATGGGCGCGGTCATGACGCTCTGGGTAACCAATGTGCAAGATTTGGGCCATACCGCCGCCATGGCCGCCCTTGCCGGTGCCGTGATTGGCCCGTTTAAAACCGTGGGCCGCTTTTTCGAGATGCTGGTCAGCCGCGCCATGTATCCCCTGATGACCTATGCCCTAAGCCTTGGGCTGATGCTGTCAGGCTTTATCGCCTTGCTAACCCTTGGCTTTACCCTGCCGGGCTTGTTGCTGGCCGCCGCGCTTTACGGCATGGGCGATGGCATCAAGACCATTGCGCGCGGCACGTTGCCCTTGGCGCTGTTCGGGTCCAAGGGCTATGGCGCGCGGCTGGGCTGGATATCTTTCGTGCAATTGGGCATTAACGCCTCTGCCCCCTTCGTCTTTGCTTGGGTGACGCAAGCCTATGGGGGGTGGTGGTCCTTCGCGGGTATGGCGATGTGCCTGTGCTGCGCCATTGCCGTCTTCCTGCTGATACCTGACCCAAGAAAACACAGGCTTTCCTCCGGGCCTGCGCCGCAGGTTTGAGCGAGCCTTTATCGTGCATTCACGTAAAGGGTGGTTTGTTGAAAGCCGCGCTAGATCGACCCCGCCTCGACCATGAAGTTTTGCGCCGTGCACATGGCCGCATCGTCCGAGGCCAGAAACAGGACCATCCGCGCAACATAGACGGGGTCGATAGGATCGGGCAGGCATTGACGGTCGACTTGTTTGGCAAGGGCTTCGGGCGTGACCCAAAGTTGCTTTTGTCGCTCTGTCATGATCCAGCCGGGCACGATCGTGTTGACCCGAATGCGGTGATGACCAAGGTCGCGCGCCATGCTGCGCGTCAGGCCATGCACTGCCGATTTCGCCGTGGCATAGGCCGGGAACCCGCCGCCCGCTTCCCACCACGAATTCGACCCCAAATTGATGATTGACCCACGCCCGGCCTTTATCATCGCGGGTGCGACCGCTTGGATGGCAAAGAACATATGGCGCAGGTTCGTGGCCATGCGCTCATCCCAATAGTCTGGCGTCACGTCGCGCCAATCGTGCCGATCATCATGGGCGGCGTTGTTGACAAGAATGTCGGCATCGCCAAGCTTGCGGGCCAAAGCCGCGAAAGCCGCTTGCAGCGCCGCGATGTTGCGCAGGTCGCACGTTTCGAAAGCATGATCGCTGCCGATTTCGTCCAGCAGCGCCGCGCCCGCATTCGCATTCAGGTCCACAAAGCCGACCTTGGCCCCCTGCTCGGCAAAGGCGCGGACGGTTTCGGCCCCGATACCGCCCGCCCCGCCTGTCAGAAAAACCGTTTTTCCGCGTAAGCTGGGATAGGATGCAAAACTGTTCATACGGCCTCTCGTTTCATGACGCGTTCAGGTTCGGGGCTAGGCGACAAAAGCCCGACACACCCCGCACTCTTACATTCCGAACGGATTGAGCGCACGCCCCGGAATGAGAGACGCGCGCTGGAAAATCCTGTCGGCGGATTCTTGGTTTTCCTGAATAGGCCCAATCCAGCAAAAACGCCCGGCCTTGCCGTGGCAAAACCGGGGCTGTGGCATACCAACCGTCAGTTCGCTTGACCCTGCGGCAATGCCGGGTTGCGCAGGCCATAGCGGTCATCATCGTCTTCGAATTCCATCTCGACAATCTGGAGCGTGGCCGGATCCAGCGACACGTCAATAAGGCGCCCGTCGCTGTCGCGGCCTTCGATCTCGTAGCAACCGTCATCAATCTCGAACTCGCGCACGGTCCAGCCATTTTGCTCGGCCACTTTCAGCGCGGCCTCGCGCGGTTGCCACTGGTCACGTGGGGAATGGCAATCGTCACTGGCCAGCGCGGCCCCGGCTGGCAGAAGGGCAATCAATGCAAGTGCGGTCAGGGTCTTTGTCATAGCAGTCTCTCCTTTTTTCTCTGCTGAAGACATACTCGACCGCAGAGCTGAGCGTTTCCTGACGCGGGAGCGATTCGTGCTTCAGCTTGGCGTCAGGAAAGAAAGAGGCCCACCAACGCAAAAGGCCCCGCGCGTAAGGCGGGGCCGGATCGGGCCGTAAACAGCATGTCTTGTCTTTGGCTAAATACCTGCGTCAATCATCGTCATCATCGTCATCTTCAACTTCGAACTCGATCACCTGTAGCGTGGCCGGGTGGATCGTCACCTCGATTTCACGGCCTTCGGCATCACGGCCATCAATCTCGTAGCACCCGTCATCGATCTTGATGCGGCGCACCACCCAGCCGTTTTCATTGGCCAGTTGTGCGACTATGTCGAGCGGCTGCCAATTGGCCATGGGGACGAAGCAATCGTCATCGGCCAGCGCCGCGCCAGCGGGGAAAGCCATAAGAAAGCCCAAGATTGTCAATGTCTTCTTCATGGGCCACACTCCGCCACGCACGCCGTTGAACATGATACATCCGCTGCGAAACTGACGGTAACCTGAAGACCTGCGCCGGGGCATGTCAGTTTCACGTCAGCCGGATAGACCAGACAAGGCAACGCAACAGGACGGGACCAAACATGCGTATTCTGCTGATCGAGGATGACACGGTTCTGGGGGCCGCAATGCGCGACCAAATCGCCGCCGATGGCCAATCTCTGGATTGGGTCACCCGCCTTGACAGCGCCACCGATGCGATGGCGACAACCGCTTATGACCTGATCTTGCTGGACCTTATGCTGCCCGATGGGCGCGGCATTCCCTTTCTGAAAGCGTTGCGCGCGCGGGGCGACGTGACCCCGGTCATTATTCTGACCGCGCTTGACCAAGTGTCCGACCGGATAGAAGGTCTGAACGCCGGGTCGGATGATTACCTTGTGAAACCCTTTGACCTTGCCGAACTTTCGGCGCGCATCGGTTCTGTCGCGCGGCGCTACAGCGGCAATCCGAACCCGCTCTTAACCCATGGCGCGCTGGAGATTGACCTTGCCGCGCGCCGCGTGCACCGCGATGGAAAACCCGTCCCACTGACGGCGCGGGAATGGGCCTTGTTCGAGGCTTTCCTCGCACGCCCCGGACAATTGCTGTCGAAGGCGCAGCTTGAAGAAAAGCTTTATGCGTTTGATTCAGAGGTCGAAAGCAACACGATAGAGGTTCATGTCAGCCGTCTGCGCAAGAAGCTTGGCAGCACCCTTATCGAAACCGAGCGCGGGCTGGGCTACCGGCTGGGCAGGCCATGAGCTGGCCCTCCAGCCTTCAGGCGCGGCTTGGCCTGTCATTGGCTCTGGTGCTGGCGGTGGTGTGGATCGCCGCCGCCGCCGTCACCGCCCTGATCGTGCGGGCCGAGATGGACGCGGTCTTTGACAGCACCTTGCGGGAAACCGCGGAACGCATATTGCCGCTGGCCGTGATCGACATTGTTGGGCGCGAAGATCAGGGTGTGACCCAACGGCTTGCTTCTATCCGCGAGCATGACGAGTTCTTCACCTATATCGTGCGCGATGCCGAAGGGCGCATTCTGCTGCAATCGCATGCAGCTGACCCCGCCATGTTCCCGCCATATGACGGGCCGGGCTTTGGGCAAACCGCCACGCATCGGCTGTATAGCGATGCAGCCCTTCAGGGCACGATCCGCATTACCGTGGCCGAACCGCTGGCCCATCGCGCGCAGGTCGCACGCGGCATCCGCATGGGCCTTGGCCTGCCATTATTGGTGGTTCTGCCGCTTGCGCTTGGGGCGATCATCTTGGCTGTGCGCTTCAGCCTTGACCCGCTGCGCCGTTTCCGCGCGCGGCTAGAGGCGCGGGGCGCGCGGGACCTGTCGCGCGTTCCCGCCGAAGGCTTGCCAAGCGAGATTGGCCCCTTGGCCGACACGCTCAACAGCCTTCTGACCAGATTGCGCGCGGCGTTCGAGGCCGAACGCAGCTTCGCCGCCAATGCCGCGCATGAATTGCGCACCCCGCTGGCCGGGGCTATCGCGCAGGCGCAACGGCTTGGGCTGGAAACGGATGATCCCGCCGCCAAGGTCCGCGCGGTCGAGATAGAGACGACACTTAAGCGCCTGACACGGTTGTCTGAGCGCCTGATGCAGCTTGCGCGGGCCGAGGGCGGTCGCATGCGGATGGACCGAAGCGCAGATCTCAGAGTGATCGCGCGGATCGTGGTGGATGATCTGGCGCGGGCCGGTGCAAAAGGCCGGATCGCGCTGGACCTGCCGCAAGCGCCGGTCATGTCCGACCTTGACCCCGACGTTTTCGCCATTCTGTGCCGCAACCTTTTGGACAATGCCCTGCGCCATGGAGCGGAAGGTGGAAAGGTCGATATGGTTCTGACCGCCGATGGCCAGCTTGTCGTGGCAAATGATGGCCCCATCGTGCCCGAGGGCACGATCAACCGCCTGACCACGCGGTTCGAGCGCGCCAGCGCCCAGACAGAGGGCAGCGGGTTGGGGCTGGCCATTGTTGCCGCGATTGCAGACCGTATCGGAAGCCCGTTGCACATGGCCTCTCCCCGACGCGGTGCGGCGTCTGGGTTCGAGGTTTCGATCACGCTGCCCATTGATAGGGTCGCCACACCCGCATCGCGCAAGCCAGTCAGGTGATCGCTTTCAGCGCCAGATAGAATGCGCGGTAGCGTGCCAGACGGTCTTGCATGTCTTGGCTCTGGGGATTTGGCACAAAGGTCTTGTCGGCCAAGGGCTTTGCAAAGACCGCATCGCCCCCCGCGCCCAAGGCGGCTTGCGCCAGCCGCGCGGCACCCAAGGCTGGCCCCACCTCTGCCCCCTTGGCACGGACCAGCACGCGACCGGTTGCATCGGCAATCATCTGCAACAGGAAATCGCTGCGCGTGCCGCCGCCAATCGCCAACAAGCGTTCGGGCACCGGGCCCGCTTGCGAAACCGCCGCCAGCGCATCGGCAAAGGTGAAGGCGACCGCTTCGACCACGGCGCGCATCAGGCTGCCATGGGTCGTGCGTTCGTCCAGAAAGGCAAAACCGGCGCGGATGGCCGCATCGCCATGCGGCGTGCGCTCGCCCGACAGGTAGGGCAGAAACAAGGGCCCAGAGGGCGCGTTCTGCGCTTCTGCCAGCAGGTCTTGGATTGGCCGGTCCAGAAGGCCCGCCAACCATGCCAAAGGTCGCGCGCCATTCAGCATGGCCGCCATCTGGAACCAAAGGCCCGGAAGCGTATGGGCATAGGCATGCACGCGGCTTTCAAGGTTCGGGCGGTAGCTGTCGGTGGTCACGAATAGCTGCCCAGAGGTGCCAAGCGAGATGAACCCGTCGCCATCCGCCACCGCCCCGATCCCGACCGCGCCCGCCGCCGCATCGCCCGCACCGGCAGCGATGGGGATGCCCGCTGAAAGGCCCAAAGCCTCTGCCGCAGGCCGGGTCAGCAGGCCCGCAACCTCTGTCCCGTGGCGCACCGCTGGCAACCAAGCGCGCTGCGTTGCAGATGCGGCGCACAGCTTGTCCGACCAGCCCCGTGCCGCCTGGTCGAACCAGCCGGTTCCGGCAGCGTCGGACGGGTCGGTGACCAGCCCGCCATGCAGCCGCAGGCCAATGTAATCCTTGGGCAGCAGCAGATGGGTAATCCGGGCGTGGCTCTCGGGCTCATGACGGGCCACCCAAAGCACTTTCGGCGCGGTGAAACCCGGCATGGGCGGCGCGCCAGACAGCGCGCCCGCCTCTGGCTCGGCCAGCAAGATAGCGGCGCATTCCGCGCTGGCGCGCCCATCATTCCACAAGATTGCCGGGCGGATCGGATCTTTCGCCCGGTCCAGCAAAACCGCGCCATGCATCTGGCCAGACAGGCCGATGGCACGCACCTGCTGGCGCAGGGCGTCGGGCAAGGCAGCGCTTGCCCGAATGACCGCATCCCACCAATCCGCCGGGTTTTGTTCGCTGGCCCCCGCAAACGGGTGCTGCACCGCCAATGCCGCCGTGGCCGTGGCGGTCACTTGGCCCGAAGCATCAATCGCGCAGACCTTGACGGCAGAGGTTCCAAGATCAATGCCCAGATACATTTCCCTGCCCTTATTCGTTTTGGCCAATACTGAGCCGGTTCGCGCCGGTCACTTATGCGACAGAGAGATAACGCTCAAGCGTCGCGCTTGTGCCGTCTTGCCACAGATTGCGCAGCCAGTCTTCGAAGGCAGGCGCGAAACGCGGCTCTTGTGCAAGCGCACCATAGATGCCTTGCTGATCCAGCCATGCCAAGGGCCGGGTCCGGGCCGCATCCGCGCAGGCGCGCAGGTCGTCCCAGATCGGGTCATTGGGCGCGATCACAGAACCATCTTCACGGGTGCCCGCGCACATCCGCGCCCAGAGCGCTTCGACCAAGGCCAGCCCGGAAATGGGCGTGCCGCTAGCCAAACCATCGCGCAAAACCGGCAGAATAAAGCCCGTGTGGCGCGAGGACCCGTCAAAGGCCACGCGCCGCGTTGTGTCGCGGATTGCGGGGTTCGAAAAGCGCCGCTCGATCAGTTCCAGATACGCCATTGGTTGCATTCCGGGCACGGGGGCAACATGGGGCACGATTTCGGTTGCTTCCACCTTGCGCCAAAAGGCCAAGACCAGCGGGTCGGCCATGCAATCGGCAATGGTGGCCAGACCCAGCACTTCGCCCGCATTGGCCAAAACCTGATGGCCCGCGTTCAGAATGCGGATTTTCATCGCCTCATAGTCATGCACGCGGTCTGTGAAGGTCGCGCCGACGCAGTCCCAATCGGGGCGGCCCGCGCAGAACTTGTCTTCGATCACCCATTGGCGAAAGTTTTCATGCGTGACCGGAGCCGCATCTTCCACCCCCAAGGCGCGCGCGGCGGCAATCTCGGCATCGCCCGTGGCGGGGACAATGCAATCGACCATGGAATTGGGGAAGGTGCAGTTTTGCGCGATCCAATCAGCCAAAGCCGGGTCAGATAGCCGCGCCAGACCCAGAACCGTGTCGCGGGTGATATCGCCATTTCCGCGCAGGTTGTCGCAGCTTTGCACCGTGAACGGCCCCGCGCCCGCCGCGCGCCGCAGCCGCAACGCGGCCAGGATTGCCCCGAATGCGGTGCGGGGGTGCTGGGGATGGGCCGCGTCATGGGCCATGTCGGGATGGCTGGGGTCGAAAGCGCCGGTGGCCGGGTTCACGAAATACCCGCCCTCGGTCACGGTCAGCGAGACAATGCGAATGGCCGGGTCCGCCATCTGCGCAATCAGGGCGGCATTGTCCGCCTCGACTGGCAGAAACCCGATCATCGACCCGCAGATTTCGGCGCTGGTGCCATCTGGACGAAGCTCGATCAAGGTTGTCAGGCAGTCTTGCGCCAGCAGCTTCTCGCGCATGACCGCATCGCCCGCGCGCACGCCCGCGCCGATAATGGCCCAATCCTGCGCCGCCCCCTGCTGCATCAGGCGGTGCAGATACCATGCCTGATGGGCGCGGTGGAAATTGCCCATCCCGATATGCACGATCCCCGGCGTCAGCCTGTCGCGCGCGTAAGCAGGGCGTAGCACAGTTTCGGGAATGTCGCTCAAAGTAGCGTTGCTCAGTCGGACAGGTGTCAGTGTCATCAGCTCATCCATTGTCCGCCGTCCACATTGTAGGTTTGTGCGACGATGTAGCGGGCCTCGTCGCTGGCCAGAAACACCGCCATGCCGGTCAGGTCTTCGGGCACGCCCATGCGCCCAAAGGGCACGCCTGCGCCCACTTCGGCTTTTTTCTGGCCCGGAGCCTTATTTTCATACTTGGCAAAAAACGCATCGACACCGTCCCAATGCTCGCCATCAACCACACCCGGCGAAATGGCGTTCACGTTGATGCCGTGGCGGATCAGGTTCAGCCCTGCTGATTGCGTCAGGCTGATGATCGCGGCCTTGGTGGCGCAATAAACCGCGACCAGCGGCTCTCCGCGCCGTCCGGCTTGGCTGGCCATGTTGATGATGCGGCCCTGCACGCCCGCCTCGATCATGTGGCGCGCGACGGCTTGCAGGGTGAACAGAGTGCCCGCGACATTGATCTCGAAGCAGCGCGCGTAATCTGCGCGCGTGATCTCGACAATCGGGGCGGCGGTGAAAATGGCAGCGTTATTCACCAAGATGTCGATCTGGCCAAAGGCCGCGACGGTGGTGGCAACAGCCGCATCAATGCTCTCTTGCCGGGTTACATCCATTTCGACCGCAAGCGCGTCTGGCCCCAGATCGGCGGCGGCCTGACGGGCGCGGGCGATGTCGATATCGGCAAACGCCACGCGCGCGCCCTCTGCCAGATAGGCTTTGGCAAAGGCCAGCCCAATTCCCCGCGCGGCCCCTGTAATCAGGGCCGTTTTACCAGCCAGCCGTGTCATCCGATGCGAAGCCCTTGCGCGTCGAAGCGGTGAATCTGGTCCTCGCGCGGGGCCAAGTTGACGGTATCGCCGTGGCGCAAGCCAATCTCGCCCGTGGCGCGCACGGTCAGCATGTCCGCAAGCCCTGTGCCATGCACATGCAAGAACGTGTCGGACCCAAGGTGTTCGGCCACGCCGACCGTGCCCTGCCATGGGCCGCTGTCGACCACGTCAATATGCTCGGGGCGGATGCCGATGGTGGTGGCGTTGTGCTGTCGGGCGGCATCGCCGTCGATCAGGTTCATCTTGGGGCTGCCGATGAAACCCGCCACAAACAGGTTGCGCGGGGCGTGATACAACTCCAGCGGGCTGCCCACCTGTTCAATATGGCCCGCGCGCAGCACCACGATCTTGTCGGCCATGGTCATGGCTTCGACCTGATCGTGCGTGACGTAGATCATGGTGGTCTTCAGCCGCTCATGCAGCTCGCTGATTTCCAGCCGCATGCCCACGCGCAACGCCGCATCAAGGTTCGAGAGGGGCTCGTCGAACAAGAACGCCGCCGGTTCGCGCACGATGGCGCGGCCAATGGCCACGCGC
Organism: Paracoccaceae bacterium; assembly: GCA_016937725.1. Taxonomy (GTDB): domain Bacteria; phylum Pseudomonadota; class Alphaproteobacteria; order Rhodobacterales; family Rhodobacteraceae; genus Roseinatronobacter. The sequence continues at coordinate 22,483 of JAFGVZ010000126.1, forward strand.
TGACGCTGGCCGCCCGACAATTGGCCAGGGCGGCGATCAAGGTAGTCGGTCAGGTTCAGCGCCTTGGCCGCCGCTTCAATCCGGCGGTTCTGTTCCTCTTGCGGGATACCGGCCATGCGCAATGGAAAAGCGATGTTTTTCCGCACCGACATGTGCGGATAAAGCGCGTAGGATTGGAACACCATGGCCAGCCCGCGCTTGGCGGGCGGCGTGTTCGAAGCATCCAGCCCATCAATCCGGATGGTGCCCGACGAGATATCTTCCAGCCCCGCGATCAGGCGCAGAAGCGTGGATTTGCCGCAGCCCGACGGGCCGACGAAGACGCAGAATTCACCGTCTTCGATGGTCAGGTCCAAGGGCGGAATGACATTCACATCGCCAAAGCTTTTGGTGACCCTTTCAAGCGTGATCTGTCCCATTGGGGTTCTCCTTACTTCACCGCGCCGAAGGTCAGGCCGCGAACGAGTTGCTTCTGGCTGAACCAGCCAAGGATGAGGATGGGCGCGATGGCCATGGTCGAGGCCGCGCTGAGCTTGGCAAAGAACAGGCCTTCTGGGCTGGAATAGCTGGCGATGAAGGCCGTGAGCGGGGCGGCATTGACCGCGGTCAGGTTCAGTGTCCAGAAGGCTTCGTTCCACGCCAAGATGAAGTTCAGCAGCACGGTCGAGGCGATCCCGGGAATAGCCATCGGCGTCAGGACATACAGGATCTCTTCCTTCAGGCTCGCCCCGTCCATGCGCGCAGCTTCCAGTATCTCGCCCGGAATTTCGCGGAAATAGGTGTAAAGCATCCAGACAATGATCGGCAGGTTGATGAGCATCAGGATCACCACCAGTGCCAAGCGATTGTCGAGCACACCCAATTCAATGCAGATCAGGTAAATCGGGTAAAGCACGCCCACCGCCGG
>JAFGVZ010000127.1 GCA_016937725.1 Paracoccaceae bacterium
ATCTTGGTTGGATTCGGCGTGATAGCCACAATTCTGCGCTTTGCCGATTACCCGCTGGCACCGCTCTTGATCGGGTTCATCCTTGGCACCATGCTAGAAGACAATTTCGCCCGCGCGATGCAGCTTTACCGGGGTTTCGGGTTTATCTTGGAGCGCCCGATGACGCTCGGCCTGCTGGTTCTGGCGGCGGTTCTGGTGCTGCTGCCGAGCTTCCGCGCGTTCCGCGCCCGCAAGCGCGCCGAGGGCGTGGCCGATGGCGACTGACCCGCTGGCAGGCATAACGGTTCTGGACCTGACGAATGTGCTGGCCGGACCGTTTGCCTGCCATCAGCTTGCCCATCTGGGGGCCGATGTCATCAAGGTAGAGGCCGTGGGGCGCGGCGATCTGGCCCGCAACTTGGGGGCGGACCCAGACCTGTCTGCGCGGAACATGGGCATCAGCTTTCTGGCGCAGAATGCGGGCAAACGCTCGCTGACGCTGAACCTGAAAGACCGGCGCGGGAAAGAGGCGCTGCGCCGCCTCGTGCGCCGCGCCGATGTGCTGGTCGAAAACTTTCGCCCCGGCGTGATGGACCGGCTGGGGCTGGGATATGACGTGCTGAAAGCAGAAAATCCGGCACTAATCTATTGCGCCATCTCGGGCTTCGGCCAGACCGGGCCATGGGCCGCGCGCCCGGCCTATGACCAGATCGTGCAAGGCGTGTCGGGCGTCATGTCGGTGACGGGAAATGCAGACGGCACCCCCACCCGCGTCGGCTACCCGTTGGCCGATACCGTAGGCGGGCTGACCGCCGCCATGACCATTTGCGCGGCGCTCAACGCCACGCCCCGTGGCGCCTTCATCGACGTGCCGATGGTCGATGCTGTGTTGGCGACGATGGGCTGGGTCGTCTCGAACCATCTGATCGGGGGCGTCACACCAGAGCGGCAGGGGAACGAGAACCCGACCTCTGCCCCGTCTGGCGCGTTTCAATGTGCCGACGGGCTTTTGAATATTGCCGCAAACAAGGACGAGCAATGGCACTTGTTGGCCCGCCATCTGGGCCGCACAGACCTGCTGACCACCCCCGATTTCGCCACGCGCGAGGACCGCAAACGCAACCGCCTGCGCTTGCACGCCGAATTGGAAACCGTGCTGACCACCCGCCCGGCCGAGGCTTGGGCGGATGAGTTGAACGCCATCGGCGTGCCTGCGGGTGCGGTCATGTCGGTGCCTGATATTCTGGCGCACCCGCAAGTCACCTCGCGTGACCTGCTCGCGCGGTTCATTGATACGCCGGGCGTGGACCGCCCCATCGACGTCATGCGCATCGGCGCGCTGATCGACGGCGCGCGCCCGTCAGTTGCCTCATCACCGCCAGCCTTGGGCGCAGATAGTGACGCGATCTTGCACGATCTGGGCTATACCAGCGACGAGATCGCAACCCTGCGGGCGGAGGGCGTCACATGACAGACGGCAAGGACGTGGCCGATTGGTGGCGCACCGCGATCATCGACATGGAACCGGGGCGCGTTCATCTGCGCGGCCACCCGGTGCAAGACCTGATCGGGAACATGGGCTTTGCCGAAATGATCTGGCTGATGGTCATGGGCGAGCAGATCACAGGCCCTCGCGCCGCGCTGTTTGAAGCCGCCCTAGTCGCTGCCGTGGACCACGGCCCGCAAGCCCCCTCGATTGCCGCCGCGCGCATGGCGGCCACCTGCGGCGTCGGGCTGCAATCGGCCATGGCAACAGGGCTAAACATGCTGGGCGATGTGCATGGCGGCGCGGGCGAGCAGGCGGTCGCGCTTTATGGGCAGGCGCTTGATGCGGGACCACAGAACCTGCCCCAAACGCTCAACACATGGCGCGCCCAACATGGCCGTTACCTGCCGGGCTTTGGCCACCGCTTTCATAAACCCGTGGACCCGCGTGCGCCGCGCCTGCTGGGGCTGGTTGATGACGCAGCAAGCCAAAGCGCAGTTGGCGGACACTTCGCCGGCATCGCCCGCGCGATCGAGGCGCATCTGGCCCGCGAACGCGGCAACCCCGTGCCCATGAACATCGACGGAGCAACGGCGGTCATCTACGCTGAACTAGGTTGCCCGCCCCCCTTGGCGCGTGGCTTTTTCGGCCTGTCACGCAGCGTCGGGCTTCTGGCACATGCATGGGAGCAAACCCAGCAAGGCGGGCGCAACAAGGGGCCGACGCCGCCCGCTTACAGGTGGACCTATGACCCGGACAAGTAACGCAGCCGCGCAAACGGTGCTGACGCTTGCGGCCGGTTGCGCGGGCGCAGCCCTGTTCTGGGCCATCGGCTTTCCCGCCTATGTGCTGACTGGCCCTGCGGCAGCGGTCTCTATTGTGACCCTATTGGGCCTGCCGACCCACATACCCAACTTGCTGCGGGATGCGGTATTCATTCTAATCGGCCTGTCCATAGGCAGCACGGTATCGCCCGAGGTTCTGACCACGGCACTGACTTGGCCCATCTCGTTGCTCATCCTGACCGCAACGTTGGTGGCCATCGTGATCGCGGCCCGCGCGGTTTTGGCAAAGGCTTTCGGCTACAGCCGAACCACCGCCACGCTGGCCGCCATGCCGGGGCATCTGAGTTTCGTGTTGGCGCTTTCGACCGACCTCAAGGCAGATGTGCCGCGCGTAGCACTTGTGCAAACCGTTCGGGTGCTGTTGCTGACGCTACTTGTGCCCGTCTTGATCGTGCTTTGGGGGGTCGAGGGCACCAGCCGCTTGGCGGATGCGGGCCACATTGCGCCAACCCTTCTGTTGGTTCTGTTTCCTCTGGCGATTGCGCTTGGCCTTGGGTTCAAACACTTGCAGGTGCCTGCCCCCTTGCTGATCGGGGCGATGGTCGTGTCGGCCATCGGTCATGGCAGCGACCTGACGCCGGGAATCATGCCTCCGTTTCTGACTGTTATCGCCTTCATCTGCATGGGCTCGCTCATCGGCACGCGGTTCAGAGGTTTTGACCGCGCCAGCCTGCCCGGCGCGTTGCTGGCCGGGACCGTGACCACCCTGATCGCCTGTGCCATCGCCGCACTGGGCGCGTTGGCGGCATCCGCCCTGCTTGGGCTTCCGGCGGCGGCGTTGCTGTTGGCCTTCGCCCCCGGCGGGGTAGAGATCATGGCGGCGCTGGCCATCGAAACCGGGCTAGAGCCTGCGCTGGTCGCCGCACATCATGTGTTTCGGCTGTTTGCTTTGGGCCTGCTGATCCCGCTCTGGATACGGCGCTAGACCGCGCGGCACATAGCTACGGTCGCGCAGTCAGTGGGACCGTCCGGCCTGCGCCATGATGATTCCTGTCCGTTCCAAATCTGGGCATTCAAGCAGCTTTGACAGCGGCAGAGGTAAGCGGCGGCGCCAGTTCGGGTGCTCGAAAATCGTGCCGGGCAGGTTGACCTGTTCCACCGCACCGGCCAGATCTTCTCCTTGAACGGCAACCAAAGTGCTGGAGCTATGCGCCAAATGGCGGTGCAGCGCGGCCAGATCGGAGCCGCCGGCCAAGGTATCAAACGCCACGACATCGGCAGCGCGGGCCGCGTGCGCGGCGGGTTCGTCGGCCAATTCGCCAAGCTGCGCACGCCAGTCGATGTCACGTCCTTTGCGCCATCCCTCCCAAGTTGGCAGGTCATGCGTGCCCCAAGAGGCGAGCGCCGCTTCGGTATAGCTTTCGGGTGGCGTGAAGCTTTGATCGCCCGCCCAGTCGCGTTCGAACATGGCCACGCGGCAGCCCATGACGCCCGCATCCGCCAGCGCGTCGCGCAACCCATCGGGAATGGTGCCAAGGTCTTCGCCAATAACAGGGGCATTCGCGCGCGCGGCTTCTATGCGCAACACGGCCAGCAATTCGTCGCGCGGCATGGAGACATACAGACCGGGCAACCCATCGGGCAGCCAGAAGCTGCGTTCCAGCCCAAGAATATGGTCAATTCGCAACAGCCCACAAAAGCGCAACTGCGCGCGCAAGGTCTGCGCGAAGGCCGCGTAGCCCGTTGCGCGCAACATGTCGGGGCGCAAAGGGGCAAGGCCCCAGCGTTGCCCGGATGGCCCAAGCAGGTCGGGCGGCGCACCAAGACTGACACCTTGTGCGAAAGAACTGCGTTCGGCCCATGTTTCGGCCCCGAAAGGGTGCGTGCCGACCGCGATGTCCAGATACAGGCCAAAACGCATACCCGCAATCTTGGCACGCTGGTGGCTGTCTGCCAGTTGCGTTTCAGCCTGCCATTGCGCCCAAGCATGAAAACGCACGGCAGCGGCATGCTCTTGCGCGAAGCGGCGCACTTCGGGGCTGTCGGGGGTCTGGAATGCAGCGGGCCAGTCGGACCAATAAGGGCCGTAAACACCGCTTAGCGCTTGATGGATGGCGAATTCTTCCAGCGCGGCACCACCGTCACGCAGCGCCGCATCAAAGGTCGCGCTGCCGGTGAAATCGGAATACGCAGCCTGCAAGGCTGCACGTTGCGCCGGGATCGTGCGGTCATAATCAACCAAGTCGCCGCTTTCGGGCAGCGCTTGGCCCGTGTCGATATGCAATACGTTCAATCGCCGCCGATGCGACGGGGCATAGGGCGAATAATTCATCGGGTCATCGGGAAAGCCTGCATGGATCGGGTTGATGCCCAAAAAGGCCGCGCCCTGCCCGGCCAGACCTTCGGCCAGTGTGCCAAGCTGCGGGTAGCTGCCCATGCCCGCCTTTTGCCCGTCCCACAGCGCGAATAGCGGCAGCGTGACACCCCAGCGGCGGGGCGGAAGGGCCAAGTTCTGCGGTGCCGCCAAAAGGTGCACAACGCGCCCTTCTTGCGCCAAGCTATGATAGCCCATTGGCAGCGGCGGCAAGCGGCCCGTGCCCTGGATGACGTCGCCCGCTTCCAAATGCAGCACCCAAGGACCTTGGGCTCCTGCGACCGCTTCGCCCACAGGCACCACGCGCGAGGTGGCGTGCTGCAACTCTTCCGGCAGCGCAGCGGCGACATTGCCGTGGCCGAGGGCTGCCAAAACCGCCTCGCGGCTTTCCTTTGGGGCCTCCTGCATCCGCCCGGCCCCGTCGCGGTAGGTCCAGATCAGCCCTGCCGCGCGGCACGCCGCGTCAAGGGTGGTCATCAGGCGTCTTCCAGAACCAGCGCCGACACCGAATGTCCGGGCACTTTCAGCTTGCCAAAGGCAATGCGCTCATTCGGGGCATCGGGCGCGTAGGAATTGATCCGCCGGGACCATACTTTGCCATCGGGCGCAGGCGTCATGGTAACCTCTAGGTCGTCGCCACCGTTGAACACCAAGAACAGCGCATATTCCAGATCGGCATAGGACGGCGTGTCAGAAGCTGTGCGCAATTCCACGCAGACATGGCTGAGCGCGGGGTCTTCCCAATCCTCGGTCGTCATGCGGCGGCCTTCGGGGTGCCACCACAGCACATCGGCCTTGCCATCGGTGGTGCGTTCTTTGGAATGCAGGAACAACTTTTGGCGCAGGATGGGATGACGTTTGCGGAACTGGATCAAGCGGCGGGTGAAGGCCAGCATATCGGCATCTTTGTTGTGCCAGTCGATCCATGAAATGGGGCTGTCTTGGCAATAGGCGTTGTTGTTGCCCTGCTGGGTGTGGCCAATCTCATCCCCGGCAAGGATCATCGGCGTGCCTTGGCTGAGCAAGAGTGTCGCCATCAGGTTCCGCCGCCGCAGCGCACGTGCCTCTTTGATATGCGGGTCGTTGCTCGGGCCTTCCACCCCCATATTGTCCGAGAAATTCTCGGAATGGCCATCTCGGTTTTCCTCGCCATTGGCGATGTTGTTTTTCTGGCTGTAGCTGACAAGGTCCATCAGGTTAAACCCGTCATGCGCCGTGATAAAATTGACCGAACTGAACGCGCTGCGCCCCGAATGATCGAACTGGATGGCCGACCCGGTGATGCGCGCGGCAAGCTCTGGCGCGGGGCGGTGATCGCGGCGCCAGAAACGGCGCACCCCGTCGCGGAACTTGTCGTTCCATTCATGAAACGGGTGCGGGTAGGCCCCAAGCTGGTAGCCACCGGGGCCAATATCCCACGGCTCTGCAATCAGCTTCACGCGGTTCAGCACCGGGTCTTGGCGGATCGCGGCGAAAAACGCCGAGTTCGGTTGAAAGCCTGCATCATCGCGCGCCAGCGTCGAGGCAAGGTCAAAGCGGAAGCCATCGACATGCATCACCTCGACCCAGTAGCGCAGGCTGTCCATGACCATGCGCAGCACCATCGGGTGATCGAGGTTCAGCGTGTTTCCGCAGCCAGTGTCGTTGATGTAATAGCGCGGGTCGGGCGCAAGCCGGTAATAGCTGCGATTGTCGATACCCCTGAAGCACAAGGTCGGCCCCAATTCCGACCCTTCGCAGGTGTGGTTATACACCACGTCCAGAAACACCTCTATCCCGGCGGCATGAAACCGGGCGACCATGTGCTGAAACTCGTTGATCTGGCCATGCGCAAGGTAGCGCGGGTCCGGCGCGAAAAAGCCAAGCGTCTGGTAGCCCCAGTAATTGGTCAGCTTCTTTTCCACCAGCCAGCGGTCATTCAGGAAGGCTTGGACGGGCAGCAGTTCGATCGCGGTAATTCCCAGATTGACCAGATGATCCAGCACCTTGTCAGACGCCACCCCCAAAAACGTGCCCGGATTGGGGCAACCAATGCGTTGGGTCAGACCTTTGACATGGGCCTCGTAGATCACGGTATCGGTGGATGGAATGGCGGGCGGGCGGTCATTGCCCCAGTTGAAACTTGTATCTGCCACCACCGACTTGGGCATGAAACGCGCAGAATCGCGGGTGGAAAACGTCAGGTCCAGCGTTTTGGCCCCGGTATTGTAACCAAAGACCGCATCCGACCAACGCAGATGCCCGGTCAATTGCTTGGCATAGGGGTCGACCAGCAGCTTGTGCGGGTTGAAGCGGTGGCCCGCCTCCGGCTCGAATGGGCCATGCACGCGGTAACCATAAAGCTGGCCGGGAAACAGCCCCGGCACGCGACCGTGCCAGACATAGCCCGTGCGTTCGGGCAAGCGCAGGCGGTGGGTTTCGCGCTGGCCGTCGGGTGTGAACAAGCACAGCTCGACCGCCGTTGCATGTTCAGAAAACAGTGCGAAATTCACGCCATCGCCGTCGAAGGTCGCACCGATACGGTCATGGCGGCCGCGCTCGATGGTCAAGCTCATTGGGAAATCGTCCTTTCATCGACAAGCCGGGAATAGAGCGCGCCGTATAGCGGTGCGCTGGCGTCCCAGCCAACCGGATGTTTCATCGCATTTTTCTGGATGCGCCGGAAGGTCGCGGTGTCGGCATGCAGCGCACACAGGCGCTGCAGGGCATGCGCCAAGGCTGACACCGAATGCGACGCATGCAAAATGCCCGTTGCCACGCCCGCCGCAAGGGCCGCGGCATTGGCGTCGATCACCGTATCGGCCAGCCCGCCGGTGCGCGCCACGACAGGCACCGCGCCATAGCGCAGCCCATACATTTGCGTCAGACCGCACGGCTCGAACCGCGAGGGCACCAGAACCGCATCGCCGCCAGCATACATGCGGTGCGACAAGGCTTCGTCATAGCCGATGCGGACCCCGACTTGCCCCGGATTGGCGTCGGCCGCCGCGCGCCACGCCTGTTCCAGACGTGCATCGCCCGACCCCAGTAGCGCCAACTGCCCCCCCGCCGCCAGATAGTCGGGCAGTGCTGCAAGCAACAGGTCCAGACCTTTCTGGTCCGACAAGCGCGAAACGACAATGGAAAGCGGCCCTGCCCCGTCGTCCAGCCCATATTCCTGCCGCAACAGGCGCGCATTCGCAGCCTTGCCCGATGGCAGCCGATACCATTGGATGGCCGGATCGCGCACCGGGTCCCATGTGTCGGTGTCAATGCCGTTCAGAATACCCGACATGTCCGCCGCCCGCGCGCGGATCACACCATCAAGACCCATGCCATAATCGGGCGTGGTCAATTCCTGCGCATAGGTCGGGCTGACGGTGTTGATAGCCGTGGCCCCCACAAGCCCCGCCTTGAGCGCAGAGACTTGGCCGAAATATTCAAACCCGTTCACATTGAAGCGTGCGGGTGACAGCTCCAGACGCGCCATGCGGTCGGCACTGGTCAGGCCGTGAAAGGCGATGTTGTGGATGGTCAAAACCGTGGGCAGGTTTACGCCAAGCTGGTCCAGATAGATCGGCACAAAGCCAGCCTGCCAGTCATGCAGGTGCACCAATTCCGGACGCCAATCTCCGACCCCGTCGCGGGCAATGCGCGCCGCAGCCAAGGACAGTGCGGCAAAGCGCACGTCGTTGTCGGGCCAATCTTGCCCGTTCTCATCCAGATAGGGCGACCCGTCGCGGTCATAGAGCGCCGGCGCATCAAGGATCAGCAGGTCCAGCGCCCCACGGCTTACGCCCAGTAACCGCGCTGGCAAGCCCAACAGATCGGGCAAATCCGCCAAAACGCGCGCCCGCGGGAAAGCGGCCAGAACCGAACGATATCCGGGCAATAACGTGCGGATCGCCCAGCCTTGTGGCGCAAGCGCCATTGGCAACGCGCCCACAACATCGGCCAGCCCGCCTGTCTTGACCATCGGCGCGCATTCCGATGCCACCGCCAGAACAGGCCTTCCGTCAGATATGCTCATACGGTGCCTTCGCGTCGGTTCAGCATGGATTGCGTGATGAGCGTGACGCCATTGGGCGTGACGCGGAACCATTTTGCGTCTTCCGCAGGGTCCTCGCCCACCACAAGCCCTTCGGGGATTTGCACGCCGCGGTCGATCACGACCTTGGTCAGCCGTGCATGACGCCCGATGGTGGCATAGGGCAACACAACCGCTTCTGTGAGCGTTGACCATGAATTGGAATGCACACCCGTGAACAAAAGCGAGTCGCGCACTTCCGTGCCAGAGATGATGCAGCCGCCCGACACCAGCGACGACAATGCCAACCCGCGACGGCTTTCTTCGTTATGCACGAATTTCGCGGGGGGCGCGGTTTCTGAATAGGTCCAGATCGGCCAGTTGCGATCCCAGAGGTCCAGTTCCGGGTCAAAGCCGGTCAGGTCTATATTGGCTTTCCAGAACGCATCGACCGTGCCGACATCGCGCCAATAGGCGACCGCGTCGGGACGATGGCGCACGCAGCTATTCTCGAACCGATGCGCCATGGCCTTGCCATGCTTGACCACTTTGGGGATCAGGTCACCGCCGAAATCGCGCTTGGAATCGGGCAGCGCAGCATCCTCGATCAGCAATTGGCGCAGGAATTTCCAGTTGAAGACATAAATCCCCATCGAGACGAGCGACTGATCGGCACTGCCCGGAATCGCAGGCGGGTCTTTCGGCTTTTCCACGAAATCGGTGATGCGACCACCGGTATCAACCGCCATCACGCCAAAGGCTGTAGCTTCCTCACGCGCGACGGTCAGACAGCCCACGGTCACATCCGCGCCATGCTCGACATGCTCGCGGATCATCACTTCATAATCCATTTTATAAATGTGGTCGCCCGCAAGAATGACCACGTAATCAATGCCGTAGCTGTCGACGATGTCAATATTCTGGTAGACCGCATCGGCGGTGCCTTCATACCAATGATGTTCGTCCACCCGCTGCGACGCAGGCAAGATATCCAGATATTCGTTGCGTTCGGCGCGGAAAAAGTTCCAGCCGCGCTGGCAATGGCGGATCAGCGAATGCGCCTTGTATTGCGTTGCAATCGCCATCTTGCGAATGCCCGAGTTCAGCGCATTGGACAGCGCGAAGTCGATGATCCGCGTCTTGCCGCCGAAATAGACCGCTGGCTTGGCGCGGTTATCTGTCAGTTCATGCAAACGAGAGCCCCTTCCGCCAGCGAGGATAAAGGCCATGGATCGGCTGGACAGGCGCTGCGGTGCAGGTGTCATTGATCTTCCTCTGGGATCAGGAACAGGGTGGAGAGAGGCGGCAGCAGCACCGTGGCAGATTGGGGCTGACCGCTTTGGGGCGGTCCATCTGCGATGACTGCGCCCAAATTACCCCGGTTGAACCCGCCATAGCGCTCGGCATCGGTGTTGAGTGCCTCGCGCCATTTTCCACCCATCGGCAG
>JAFGVZ010000128.1 GCA_016937725.1 Paracoccaceae bacterium
CCCAGCACCACCACGGGCGCCAGCACCGCCATGGCGACGGTTTTGGACACGCCCGCAGGTTCCGCCAGCGGCATCACCAGATAGGCCACCAAGTTCACCGCGTAATAGCTGATGGCGACCACCGACAGCCCCTCGACCGTGTGTTGCAGGCGCAGTTGCAGGTCGGCGCGTTTGTCCATGCTGGCCAGCAATTCCTGGTTCTGGGCAGAGCGTTCCACATCCACACGGGTGCTTAACAACTGCCCCGCCCGCATGGCGCGTTCGGCCATTTTCGCCAAGCGCCCTTCGGCGGATTTGACCGTGCGCATGGCCGGGTCGAACCGGCGCATCATGAATTCGTTCAGCGTTTGCCGCCCGTCGAAGCGCATCTCGCGCAGCACTTCGATACGTTGGTGCACCAGCGCCTCATACGCGCCCGTCGCCCCAAACCGGAAAGAGGATTCGACGACCATATTCTCCAACTCGGACGAGATGCGCAAAAGCGCCTCCAGCGTCTCCTCTGACCGCGAGCCGCCATCATTCATGGCGCGTGTCAGCCGGGTCAACTCATCATCCAGCGCGCCCATTTGCGGCGACATCTCGCGCGCGCGCAGTAGGCCCAGCATGGAGATGGTCTTGTAGGTCTCGATCTCGCACATACGCTGCACGATGCGGCCCACGCGCCGCCCGCCCGTATCGGGTTTGACGAACATCGCCATGCGGATATGACCCGCGGCATCTATGCGGAAGTCGCTGCCAATGACCGCAACCCCATCCAGCACGCTGGACGCGGCCAAGCTTTCGGGCACGAACCATTCCAGCATCTTGGCGGTCATGTCGCGTGGGTTTTCGGGCATCACCTCTATCCGCATGATGATCGAGGTCAGGCGCGTGCCGGGTGCCTGGTCCAACCAATCGGACGGGTAGACGTTGAAGCTGGACGGGTCGAACGGCCGGTCGGTCAGCCCTTGCTCGAAGGTGGTATAGGTCGTGAACTCCGTATGGCTTTCCCACTTCATGTGGTAGCGGCCCATATCGGTCGAAAAATGGGTCGCATCGGGCGAAGGCTGGCCCGCGCCGTGCCGTTCCAGCAGCGCCAGCAGATGCGCGCGGTCGTCATCGCGCGAGCGTTTGGCGGCATAGCGCGCGGGTTTGATGGCCAGAAAGGTCGCCGTTGCCGGGGCCGCGATCTTGGCTGCCGGGCGCGCATGCAGCTCGTTGACCATGGCGTAGCGGTTGGGGTGGTCCTGAATTGGCGGCATGTCTGTCTTTGTCCCGATTGGCGGACGAATATGTCTGCCTGTAGCATATTCTGCACCGCAGCAAAGGGAAGCCTTTCCGCAGTGTCCCGGCGCATACTTGTAACCATGCCACAGATACGCACAGGTTACAGCCCTGCAAGTAATGTGCTCAGGCGCGCAGCTTCCTCGGCCATGCCCCAAGGGGCATTCACCACCGCCATGCCAGAGCCGATCATGCGGTGGCCGGGGCGTGCCGGGGCAAAGCGGGCTTCAAACAGGTCGATCGCGGGTAGCTCCGCACGGAGATCGGATTTGAGCGCCGCATCGGGGCCATCCTGCAAGATCGGATACCACAGCACCAACACGCCCACATTCCACTTACGCGCGATTTGGGCCAACGCGCGTGGGAGAGTGGCGTAGTCGGTTTTCACCTCGTAAGACGGGTCCACCATAAGCACGCCACGGCGCGGGTTGGGCGGGCAGATGGTTTGTGCCATGTCTAGCCCGTCGCGCTTGTAGACGCGGGCACCCTGCCCCGCCATAGCGCGGCCCAATGCGTCATGCTCTGCGGGGTGCAATTCGGCCAGCGTGATGCGGTCATGGCCCGCGCGCAGGCCATGTGCGGCAATCAGGGGCGAACCGGGATAGGCATATGCCCCATGCGCCGCACGGGTGGCCTGCAGCGCCCCGATATAAGGATGGTCTGGCGGGAACAGGTTTTCCGCGCGCGCAATGCCCGCCGCTGCTTCGCCCGTTTTCAGCGCTTGCGGCGCGGTCAGGTCATACAGGCCCCGGCCCGCATGGGTTTCGATATAGCTGAGCGGTTTGTCCTTGGCGGTCATATAGGCCAGCAACCACGCCAAAAGCGCGTGCTTGTGCACATCGGCCAGATTGCCCGCGTGGAATGCGTGTTGATAGGACAACATCGGCTTAGCGGCAGCGCAGGCTGTCCGGGCCAGCATAGGGCCCCAGATCGCGCGTTTGCAAACGCCCGCCCTCTAGGCGCGAGGCCAAGACACGCGCCCAACCACGATCTGCCGTCAGGATCTCAGGCCCTTGCCCGCATAGGACAATCCCGCCTTCGATATCGGGCGCTCCGTAGCGGTGGTTGGTGTGGCCCTCGGCGCTGGCGACAGGTTCAATGCGCCATTCCGTGTCATCGCGCCAGACCCGGATCACGCGCAAGACACGCGCCAGATGCGGGCGGTCAACATAAGCAATCTCCATGCGCCCATCGCCATCCAAATCGGCAATGCCCGCAATCGCCAACCAGCGATGGCGGGTGCCAATGGGCACATTCCAGACAAGCGGCGCAAGCGCGCCATCGCGCAGCCCCCAGACCATGACTTGGGCGCCTTGATCGAAGATCGACACAACCGTAACAATTTCCGGCGCGCCATCGCCGTCCAGATCTGCCAAACGCGGCACCGTGTCTTCAAACACTTGCCCCTCAAGCCGCACGCGGTAGGTGCCGCGCGCGGTGGTCACTTCCAACCCGGAAAACTCGCCATTGGGAACCGCGCCATGGCCATATTCGGTGCTAAGGTTGATGTAGCGCGCAGATGTCACCACCTCTTGCGCCTGCACGGGTGCGGCCATGGCGAGCAACAGGGCAAAGGCGCGCCACATCAGGCGCGCTCTGCCAAGCGTTGCGCGATCACGTCCTTGGCAAATTCGACCGCCTGCGTAACCGTCATTTCGGTCGTATCAAGCGTGATGGCGTCCGGCGCGGCCAAAAGCGGCGCATCGGCGCGGCCAATGTCGCGCGCATCGCGTGCGCGGACCTGTGCCAACACTTCTTCGTAGCTGCCATCTTCGCCGGCTTCAAGCCAGCGGCGGCGCGCACGGGTCTCAGCGCTGGCCGTGATAAAAAACTTCACCTGTGCATCCGGGCAGATGACAGTGCCGATGTCGCGCCCGTCCAGCACAGCGCCGCCCTCGCGGCGGGCAAAGTCGCGCTGAAATTCCACCAAGGCAGCGCGCACATCTGGCAACACGGCGACACGGCTGGCGGCCTCTCCAGCCGCCAGACTGCGCAGGCCCTCGCGCGCCAGATCGTCCGAGCACAAGTTGCGCGCAGCCAAGATCGGATCGCCGCCCTTCATCCCCACGGCCCGATACAATAGCCCGGTATCGAGATGGGCAAACCCGAATTCCCGCGCGATTGCGCGGCTTATCGTGCCCTTACCCGCTGCGGCAGGCCCATCAATTGCAACTGTAAAGTGCATTCGCACGAGTCTCTTCATCCATGCCAACAGGATCGCTTACCCTACCGGAGACCATCGGGGCAATCCACATTGCGCCAAATTATCGAGCAGAGCCAGAACTCTGTCGCGTGACATCTGAAAATACTGGGCTTAACCGCCAGTGTGGCTCATATGTCGGGTCATCTGCCCGTCGACCTTCTGGCGCGAATAGTCGAAATCATGGCCCTTGGGCTTGCGGCTGATCGCGGCACGAATAGCGCTTTCCAGCAGCTCATCGCTGTCAGAGGCACGCAAGGGCGCACGCAGATCGGCCATGTCTTCTTGGCCAAGGCACATATACAACTCGCCCGTGCAGGTCAGGCGCACGCGGTTGCAGCTTTCGCAGAAATTGTGCGTCAGCGGCGTGATGAAGCCAATCTTCTGCCCCGTCTCTTCCAACCGCACATAGCGCGCAGGCCCGCCAGAGCGCTCGGCCAGATCGGTCAGGGTGTAGCGCTCGGCCAATTGCTTGCGCAGGTCCGACAGCGGCCAATACTGGTCGAGCCGATCTTCATTGCCCAGATCGCCCATCGGCATGACCTCGATCCAGGTCAAATCCATGTCGCGGGTGGCGCAAAATTCGGTCAGGGTGAACAATTCTTCCTCGTTGAAGCCCTTCAACGCGACCGCGTTCAGCTTCACCCGCATCCCCGCCGCTTGGGCCGCATCAATTCCGTCCAGCACTTGCGCCAGCTTGCCCCAGCGCGTGACATCCGCGAATTTCTTGTCATTCAGCGTGTCGAGCGAGACATTGATCCGCCGCACGCCACATTCCGCCAGATCACCCGCGAATTTGCGCAACTGGCTGCCATTGGTGGTCAGCGTCAATTCTTTCAGCGCGCCGCTGTCCAGATGGCGGCGCATGTTCTGGAAAAACGACATGATGCCTTTGCGCACCAACGGCTCGCCCCCGGTGATGCGCAGCTTCTCGACCCCAAGCCGGATGAAGGTCGAACACATGCGGTCAAGCTCTTCCAGCGTCAAAAGCTCTTTCTTGGGCAAAAAGGTCATATTTTCCGACATGCAATAAACGCACCGGAAATCGCAGCGGTCCGTGACGGAAACGCGCAGGTACGAAATGGGGCGGGCGAACGGGTCGATGAGCGGTGCTGTCATGCGCCGAGAAGTAGCCACTGCACTGGCACCCGGCAAGGGGATATGTGATTGTTGCCGCTGGACGTTGGAATTAAGGTTGCAGCTATGAGAGTGGTTTATCTGTCGTTTCTGGTATTGTTGGCACTTGCCGGGTGTGGGGCGCTGCCCTTTGGGGGCGGGTCGTCCAGCGCGCCCTCTGTCGCGGTGCAAACCCCCGGCACAGACACACTCCGCCCCTTGGCACGGCCCGGCCAGCAAGGTGTGGCGCTTGGCCAAGTAGGTCAGACCCCTGATGCGCTGGACACCACGACAGCCGATGAACGCGCCGCCGCGCAAGCGGTGACCCCGGCAAACGGAGCAGCCTTGGGCGACACGCTGGCAAGCTTGGGCAGCCCCACAGAACAAGGCTTCTGGCTGCGCACCGGGTTGGTCACGCAAGTGCAACAAGGCCGGGTCGAACGCATGGACGGCACCGGTGCGGTCCGGGTCGAATTGCGCCCTTCCGGTGCGGAACCGGGTGCGGGCAGCCAATTGTCGCTGGCCGCCTTCCGCGCAATAGGCGCGCCACTGACCGAATTGCTGCCATTGCGGGTTTTCGCGGACTAAGCGCCACTACCCCCAGACCAGAACAGCGCCCGACAGCGCAAACACCGCCAGAGCGGCCATACGCGGTGCAAGGACGCTTTGGGCTTGTGTCTCTGGCCCCCGCAGTGCCGCTTGCAAACGGCGATGGTCCTGCATCGCGGCGTCATAGCCTGAAAACGCGGATGGGGTTGGCACAGGCCGGGGCGCGTGTCGCAGCGGGCTGCAAGCCTGCCCTTCGGGTGCTGCGGGGCGGTCGTAGCGTGCCACCGGGCGGGGCAGCGCCGCGCCTTGTCGCAAATTCTCCAGATGTGCGGGGCCGTGCTGAAGGAACTCTGCCATGCTCAGCACCAGTCGCGGCCCGCGCAGAACAACCGCCTTTGGCATCTGCACCTGAGCGATAAACCGCGCCACTTGCTCCAACAGCCCTTCAGGTGCGCCGTGCCCCACCCGCAAGCGCAAACTGGCTTGATGTCGATACACCAGGAACCCAAGCCGTGCCGCCCCATGCTTGCGCCCACAATCGGGACGATAAAACAAACCGTTGCGCCGCTCTGGCAACCGATCGGGACCAAAGGCCAGCGGAATGCCGTCCACGTCCAGACAAATCTGCGCCTGTGTCAGCGCGGCGCGGTCAACCCTGCGCCCTGTCGCGCAAAGGCTGCGCAGCAGGATCTGGAACAGCTCGACCAAGGCCAGAGGAGGGCGGCAATCATACAGAAAGATCACATCCAACCCGGCCTCTGGCACGGCTGATTCGAACCCGTCGTTTTCGTGGCGCAGCACGCGGCGCGCCTGAACCGGGCTGCGCGCGCCCGCACCAAAGGGCAAGCAGGATCCCGGCAAAGGCACGGACCCTAGTTTGTCAAACCTGCCGAATTGCTCCGTCATTTGCGACCCAACCCACACATGGGATAGACTAGCGCCAATAAACGGCAACAGCGCTGCAAAAATACCAACTATTTGAGCGACCGGACCCGGTAATGACCCTTGCCCCGCACCCGGTTGCGCCCTAAGCCAACGCGCATGAAACTGCTTTTTCTGGGTGATGTGATGGGCCGCGCGGGCCGCAACGCTGTCACTGGCTGGTTGCCGGTGCTGCGCGCGGCGTGGGGCCTTGATTTCGTCGTCGTCAATGGCGAAAACGCGACCGGCGGCGCGGGCCTATCGCCCGACCACGCCAAGGCATTGCTGGCGGCGGGGGCCGATTGCGTCACCTTGGGCGATCATGCGTTCGATCAGCGCGCCATGCGTGAATTCTGCGCGCAAGAGCCGCGCATCATCCGGCCCCTGAACATTGCCAAGGCCGGCGCACCCGGACATGGCGCGCATGTATTTCAAGACGCACGGGGGCGACGGGTGCTGGTCGCGCAAGCGCTGGGGCAGGTGTTCATGAAGCAACCCTTCTCGGACCCGTTCTCGGCGGTTGACCCTGTGCTGCGGGCGCATCCGCGCGGCGGCATGGTGCAAGCCAGCCTCATCGACATTCACTGCGAAGCCACGTCCGAGAAAACTGCCATGGGCCATTGGTGCGATGGGCGCGCGAGCGTGGTTGTGGGCACGCATACCCATATTCCGACGGCAGATGCGCAAATCCTGCCCGGCGGCACTGCGTTCCAATCGGATGCGGGCATGTGCGGCGATTACGATTCGGTCATCGGCATGCAGAAAGATGAACCCATGCGCCGTTTCATCACCGGCATGCCGCGTAGCCGGTTCGAGCCTGCAATGGGTCCGCCCACACTTTGCGGGCTGTATGTAGAAACAGATGACGCGACGGGCCGCGCAACCCGCATCGAAATGGTGCGCGCAGGCGGGCGGTTGGCCGCCGCTGGGCCTGCGCCAGTGGATTTGCCGCCGCTCCCGCAAGGCACAAACTAGAATTTGGCCGATTGCCTCAAAGCCCAAGCGCTGGGCACAAACGGGTCGGGGCCATCAACAGAGCGTGCGCCCTCTCGACCTTTGCGATGGTTTTGTTACGATACGGTTCAAAATCAGGCAGGACATGACATGCGCAGGCCCGTCATCGGCATTATTGGCAATTCACATCTGATCAATGATGAATATCCCGCCCATGCGGGTGGGACCATGAATTCCGAGGCGATCTCGCATGTGTCGGGCTGCATTCCACTTCTTGTGCCCGCCTGCCCGTCCCTTGTTTCGGTGGTGGAATTGCTCGATGTCTGTGACGGGTTCTTGCTGACGGGCGGACGCCCCAATGTCCACCCAGAGGAATATGGCGAAGCTGAGACCCCCGCTCACGGGGCGTTTGACCGCGCGCGCGATGCGATCACCCTGCCCTTGGTGCGCGCCTGCGTGGAGCGTGGGCAGCCCTTTCTTGGCGTCTGCCGTGGGTTCCAAGAGGTGAATGTCGCCATGGGCGGCACGCTTTACCCCGAAATCCGCGACTTGCCGGGGCGCATGAACCACCGCATGCCCCCCGATGGCACGCTAGAGGAAAAATTCGCCTTGCGCCATGTGGTCCGCTTCACCCAAGGCGGCGTGTTCCACCGCCTGATGGGTGCGCCAGAGGTGATGACCAACACGCTTCACGGCCAAGGCGTGAAAACCCCCGGCACGCGCATCATGATCGACGGCCACGCCCCCGATGGCACAGCGGAAGCTTTGTATGTCGAAGGCGCGCCGGGTTTTACCCTGTCGGTGCAGTGGCATCCCGAATGGCGCGCAGGCGATGACCCGGTGTCGCGCCCCTTGTTCGAGGCCTTTGGCCAAGCCGCCCGCGCATGGGCCAGCGGCGCGCGGGAATGGCGGCTTAGCGCTTAAAGCACGCGAATGTAATCTGCGGGGAGCGGGCTTTCTTGTGACGCCGCGCGCCCGCCATGCTCGACAAAAGCAGTGACGATCGCGCCATGCGCGCGGATCAGCTTGACCACGTTCAGGTCTGTCGAGGTTTCGAACACATCGACCCCGTTTTCGGTCAGGGTGACACTCATCTCAACCTTGTCTGCCTGCGCGAACAATTCCGCGAAAGCAGGGTCCCAGAAGCGCAGGCCAAATTTTTCCTTCACCCGCTTATGCATCTCTTTGGCATGCATATGCAGCAACGGCACTAGGTCCGCGTCCGTCGTCCATGTGCGGGCGCGAATTCCATTGGGAATCTCTTCCACCTCTCGCTGGATGGCTTCATGCCGCCGCAAGAGTTCATGAAAAATGGACTGGTCGCGTTTGTGGCGCGCGCGGCGCTCGGTCGGCAAATGGCTATGCATCGACACCTCCTTCTGATTATGCAATATAATAACAAGAGTGTTGCGGCAGGACCATGTGGCCAAGTGTCCCGCAGCGCGCATTGTGTCTGACAGCATGACACGCCGCAGATGCGTTACATCTGGACCAAGTTGACAGAACTTTGCTTTCCCTGAAGGAATCGCAGGATCAATTCGGCCACCTCTTCCGGCGCTTCTTCATGCACCAGATGACCCCAGCGCTTCAACGCCACATGCTGGGCGCGTGGCATCCGCGCCACCGCCTCTGCCGAGACGCGGGGCGGCACTGCCTTGTCGCCTGCCGCCGTAATCAGCAGGGTCGGCACCGTGATTTGGGGCAAGCGTTCCAACAAGGGTTCCAACTGCCACTGCGCCATCATGCCCAGCGTGCCCTCGATATGGGTGGTTCGGCTGACAAGGCGGCGATACATCTCGACCCCCTCGGCATCAAGCGGAGAGCCCATACCCGTCAACAAACGCGACACCTGCGCGCGCGAGGACGACAGCTTCGTGACCACGGCCGCCGCGAAAGGCCCGGTCGCCATGGCCCGCGCCAATTTCGGAAAGAGCCAGCCCGCGAACCCATCAAACGGGCCAAGCGCCGCATTGATGCCCACCACGGCATGTGGTGCGCGCGGCATGATTTCTGCCATACGCAGCGCCACCGCCGCGCCTGCGGAATGCCCGATGATCGCCATGGGCCGCCAATCCTGATCGGCGCAAAGCGTGACCAAGTCATCGGCCATGGCATCCAACCCCAGACGTAAATGCCCGCCAGCGCGGGAATACCCCTGCCCCGGCAGGTCTGGTGCGATCAGCCGATAGCCGGGCAGATGCGCCATCAGCTTGTGAAAACTGTGGCCAGACGCCGCCGCGCCATGCAACAGCAACACATCCGGCCCATGCCCGACAACCTGCGCATGCCAGACATGCGGGCGGCACCTGATTAAACGGGAATGGTTGCGCAGCGGCCAATCGACAGGAAGGTTATCCATCGCCTAGCCCCCAAGGGCTGCACCCAGCGTCGCGGCCATGGCACGGGCATCGGCGCGGGGCAAAACGATCCGGGTAGCATTCATCGTCGCGGCAAGCTCTGATAGCTGCGGCTTTGGGCGCAGGCTTGTGTCAATCACCAGTGTCGGAATGGCCCGCGCGGCGATGGCACGGGCCAACCGCATGGCATCCTCGCCCGCTTGCGCGCGATTGGCCGTGCCATCCAGCGCGATATTGCCACGCCCATCGGTCAGAAAGGCCAGCTTCGGCGACATGGCCCGCGCGCGCGCCTGAAGGCTTGCATCCAGCGCCACCTGCATGGCCCCGGCTAAGGGCGTGGCCCCGCCACCGGGCAAGCCCGCCAGCCGCCGCTTGGCTTGCACCAAAGAGCGCGTGGGCGGCAGCGCCAATTCGGCATGATCGCCGCGAAACGTAACAAGCGCCACATGGTCACGGGCGGAATAGGCTTCGGCCAGCATGATCTCGACCGCGCCCTTGGCTTCGGCCAAGCGGGCGACAGCGGCAGAACCCGACGCATCGACCACGAAGATCAGCACCCGGTCGGTGCGGTCTTGGTAGCGCTTGATCCGAATGTCGCCGGGCATCAGCAACAACCGGCCCGCAGGCGCATCGGGCCGCGCGGCGCGGCGCATGGCTTGCCACGGGGCGGCTTGGCGCAAGGTGGCCACAACATCGACCCGCGCGCCCGACCCCGGCTTGCCGGGACGCGAGGGCATGGGTCGCCCGCGCGCGATGGATTTGCGCTTGGCACCTGCCCCGCTGCCACCTGCGCCGGTGCGCGCGGCGCGCGCCGCTTGCAACCGCGCCAGCACTCCCGGCGGAAGCGCAGCAAAAGCTGCCTCAATCAGCAGGTCATCGGGGATCTGGGGTTCTTGCGCGTCGCGCTCGCGGCCTTGGTCGGGGTCAGTCTCGGGTGGCTCTGGCGGGGGCGGCGCAGTGTCTTCGGGGGCGTCTTGCGGCAGCGCGCGGGCGCGCTGTGCCAATACCAGTTCCACACCGATTTTCAGATCATCCTCGGTCAAAGCCTGCCCGCCACGCCATGCCAAATGGGCGCGCGCGGCCATAAGCGCCAACCACGGCGCGCGCAAACTGTCGATGGCCAAAGTCGCGGC
Source organism: Paracoccaceae bacterium (assembly GCA_016937725.1). Classification (GTDB taxonomy): domain Bacteria; phylum Pseudomonadota; class Alphaproteobacteria; order Rhodobacterales; family Rhodobacteraceae; genus Roseinatronobacter. The sequence goes on from JAFGVZ010000128.1 coordinate 10,494, forward strand.
AAGGCGGGTCATCTGCACCAGCGCCTCTGACGGTAAGGCAATGCTGCGCAAACGCGCTTGGGCCGCGGCAATGCGCGGCCAGTCCAGGACCAGATCAGACGTGTCGGACCAACCAAACACGTCGATATCCAGAAATAGCGCCAAACGGTCTGCAAGGGCCTGCGGCAAGCCCTCGCCCTCTTCCGCCGCTTCATCCAGCGCGACCAGTGACAGACCGGACCGCGCATCCAGCGCCTGACCCAGCCGCACCGACAGGTCCGGCGGGCAGCGCTCGGCCATGGTCAGCGTCAGGAAACCGTTGCGCGACAAAAGCCCTTCATGGCGTTGCAGAGTGTTGAGCGCCAAAGTTGCCGACAGGTCCAACCCGCCGGTCAGCGCATCCTCGGCCATGAACGGGTGCAGCTTGCGCGGGGCCAGAGGATCGAGCGCAGTCAGAATGCGGTCCCGCACCGGGCCTGCGCGCCCACGCAGCCACACCCCCCGCAAGCCTGCCGGGTCCACCGCCACAAGCGTCAGCGCCAGCCCGACCTGCGCCCATGGGTCTTGGGGCGGTGGCGAGGGGCGGTGCGAACCGCTGGTGGCGTCAAACGGGGTCATACCGGGTTTGCGGAATGCAGGCGTTGCAGATTGAGTATTTTGGGCAAGATGAAGACTGCCATCATGGCAGCACTTCGGCCAATTGCCGGGCCACACGCGCGGTCGATCCGGCGTCATCCAACGGATCGCGGCGCAAACGGTGGCGCAGCGCCATCGGGGCCGCGCGGCGGATATGGTCGCGGGTCACGTCTGGCGCGCCCTCATAGGCGGCCAAGGCGCGGGCGGCACGCAGCAGGGTCAGCTCACCGCGCAACCCGTCCGACCCAAGCGCCAGACAGACGGAAGCTACGTCATGTAACACGACATTGCTGGTTTTCAGATCGCCCAAAGCCGCACGCGCGGCAAGGATACGCGTGCGCAATGCGGCATCCTCTGGCTGCCACTGCGCCATGAAGGTGGCATGGTCGTTTTCATAGGCGTCGCGGCGGCGAATCACTTCGATGCGCGTCTCGATCTCTTTCGGGCTGGTCACTTCGACAGACAAGCCGAACCGGTCCAGAAGTTGCGGGCGCAATTCGCCCTCTTCGGGGTTGCCGGACCCGACCAGCACGAAACGCGCGGGATGGCGGATGGACAGCCCTTCGCGCTCGACCACGTTCTCGCCCGATTGCGCCACGTCCAGCAACAGATCGACGATGTGATCTTCCAGCAGGTTGACCTCGTCAATATACAGGTAGCCACGGTTCGCACGCGCCAGAAGCCCCGCCTCGAACGCCTTTTCGCCCCGCGTCAAGGCGCGTTCAATGTCCAAGGCCCCCGTCACGCGGTCTTCGGACACGCCCAAAGGCAGATCGACCACGGGCGTAGGGCGCTCGACCAGCGCAAGGTCTGTGACCTGCGCCCAATCGGGACAATCCTCTGCCGTGGCAGAGTTGCAAGGACAGCCCGCAACCGCCTGAATTGGCGGCAAAAGTGCTGCCAAGGCGCGCACGGCGGTGGATTTGCCCGTGCCACGGTCACCGAAGACCAGCACGCCGCCGATTTTCGGGTCGATGGCGGTCAGCACCATCGCGGTTTTCATTTCATCCTGGCCGACAATGGCCGCAAAGGGGAAAGGCGTCATGCGGCCTCCTGCATCAGTGTTTTGGCCAAGGGATCATTTCCTTGCCATGTGCCCGCCGTGCCAATCAGGCGAAAGCGGGCGTAAAGCTCTTCGTTGAACCAGCCTTCGTCACGCACGGCGCGGATGGCTTCGGCATGGGGACCACGGCGCGCGAAAGCGGCCATGCTGGCTGTGTCGGGCCAGACCGAGAAGGTGACTTGGTGCAAAAGCGGCACCTCTCCGATGCCGATCTTGAACATGACATTCGGGTCAGAACCGACCTTGGCCGAAATATCCGGCACCCGCCCCCAAAAGCGCAGCGCGCGGGCGGGTTTGACAGTGGCACGGGTCATGGCGGCAACGGGGCCTGTCACATCGCCCTCGGGCTGGAAGGGGCGCTGCCCGGCCCAATGGCCCCGCACGGAAGCGGGTTCCATGAAGATCGTGTAGGCCTCATCCGAATGCGCGCGCCAGCTTGAAAACGGTTTTAGGTCAATGCCTTCTTGCGCAAGTTTAAAGTTATCCCATGCCGCCAGAATAGCCCAGACACCCCAGTTCGGGCGCGGCGTAAAGCCTTCGCCCGTGCCAGAGCCGCACAACTTCCAAAAGGCCAGACCCGGCACGCGCGGCAGGACCAGCCGCGCCGCCCCCATCTGCCCCAGCACCCACAGGCGCGAGGTGAGGCTGTCAAACCGAAACAAGCTGAGTGTGACCGTCTGCATGGGTCGATTCCATCCTGCGACTTCATGGGAAGTCTGTCATAACAAATAGACAGAGTAAAGGATCAAATGTAAACCTTGATTGACACATCGGTCAGGTGTAGGCTGCTTATAACGAAACGGCACGGGAACCGGACATGACTGATTCTATGATACCCTCGCGGGCAATCGTGATCGGGGCGGGCTTGGGCGGTTTGGCCAGCGCCATGCGGCTTGGGGCCAAGGGCTATCAGGTCACCGTCATTGACAAATTAGACCGCGTCGGCGGGCGTGGATCGTCGATCACCCAAGGCGGGTATCGCTTCGACCTTGGCCCGACAATCGTGACCGTGCCGCAAGGCTTGCGCGATTTATGGGCCGCCTGCGGGCGCGATTTCGACCGCGAAGTCACGCTTAAGCCCATGAAACCGTTCTATGAAATCCGCTGGGCCGATGGGTCCAGCTTCCGGCTGCATGCCGACAAGGCCGCGACAGAGGCCGAAGTTGAAGCACTCTCCCCCAACGACCTGCCCGGATTCCGCAAATTCTTGTCCGATGCCGAAGACCGCTACTGGTTCGGCTACGAAGACCTAGGCCGCCGCCCCATGAACGAGTTGTGGGAACTGATCAAAGTCCTGCCTCGTTTCGTTTGGCTGCGCGCGGATCGGTCCGTCTATGCCCATGCGGCGCGCCGCGTGCGTGATCCGCGCCTACGCTTCGCCCTGTCCTTTCACCCGCTGTTTATCGGCGGCGACCCGTTCCGCGTAACCTCTATGTATATCCTTGTCAGCCATCTGGAGAGCCAATTCGGCGTGCATTACGCCATGGGCGGCGTGCAGGCGATTGCCGATGCCATGGCGAATGTCATCCGTGATCAGGGTGGGCAGATTAAGATGTCTACGGAAGTCGATGAAATCATGGTTGAAAATGGGCGCGCCTCTGGTGTGCGCCTGGTGGATGGCACCCAGCTTCATGCCGATGTCACCATCTCGAATGCCGATGCCGGGCATACCTATACGCGCCTTCTGCGCAACCGCGCGCGCAAGCGCTGGACCGATGCAAAGGTCAAGCGCCAGCGGTGGTCCATGGGCCTGTTCGTGTGGTATTTCGGCACGCGCGGGACGAAGCAAATGTGGACCGATGTGGGCCATCATACCATCGTTGTCGGCCCGCGCTACCGCGAGCATATCAAGGATATCTTCATCCGCGGCAAACTAGCCGATGATATGAGCCTTTATGTGCACCGCCCGTCCGTGACCGATCCCTCGGTTGCTCCCGATGGTGATGATACGTTCTACGTGCTGTCACCCGTGCCGCATCTGGGCTTTGACAACGGGGTGGATTGGGCAACCGAAGAAGAACCTTACCGCCAGAAAATGCTGGCCATGCTGGAAGAGCGGCTGCTGCCGGGCCTGTCAGAGCGCGTGTCTGAGAGCCTTGTTTTCACGCCCGAAACCTTCCGCGACCGGTATCTGTCGCCGCTTGGCGCGGGCTTTTCCATTGAACCGCGCATTCTGCAAAGCGCCTATTTCCGGCCGCATAACGTGTCCGAAGAGCTGCCGGGCCTGTATCTGGCCGGGGCTGGCACGCATCCCGGCGCGGGCGTGCCGGGCGTGATCGGCACCGCAGAGGTGATGGGCCAGCTTGTCCCAGATGCGCCCCGCCCGATGGCCCCGCCCTTGCCCATGGCCGCCGAATGAGCGCGGCGGCATCAGCCGAGGCCGATCTGGCCGAATGCCGCGCGGCAATCCGCACCGGGTCGCTGTCCTTTCATGCGGCGTCGAAATTGCTGCCCCAGAAGGTGCGCGACCCATCTTTGGTGCTCTATGCCTTTTGCCGTCTGGCCGATGACGCGGTGGATGAAGGTGCCGCCCCGGTGCAAGCCGTTCTGCATCTGCAAGACCGGCTGGACCGCGCCTATGCCGGACGGCCGTTCAACGCCCCGATTGACCGCTGCTTCACCCGCATGATCGAAACCCACGCCCTGCCTCGCGCTTTGCCCGATGCGCTGCTGGAAGGGCTGGCTTGGGATGCCGAGGAACGCACCTACAATACGCTGTCAGAAGTGCTGGGCTATTCCGCCCGCGTCGCCGCCGTGGTGGGCGTAATGATGTGCGTCCTGATGGGGGTGCGTGACCGGCACCGGCTGGCGCGGGCCTGCGATCTGGGGCTGGCGATGCAACTGACCAATATCGCGCGCGATGTCGGTGCGGATGCCGCCCTTGGGCGCATTTACCTGCCGCGCGACTGGTTTGCCGAGGCAGGACTGAACACACAGGCTTTTTTACGCCGCCCAGCCCCTCTCCCAGAGATCCGCGCAATGACCGCGCGCCTTCTGCGCGAGGCAGACCGCCTCTATCTGCGCGCCGAACCCGGCATCGCATGTTTACCACTGGGCTGCCGACCGGGCATATTTGCCGCGCGCCACATCTATGCGGGCATTGGCGGCGCCGTGCGCGCGCGTGAATGCGACAGCGTCACTGGGCGCGCCTATACCGGAAAAGCGCGCAAACTGGGCTGGCTGGGCCTATCTGGCCTGCGGGCAGGGCTTAGCGCGGTGCAACCGCGCATGGCCACGCTCTATGCATCGCCCATGCCCGAAGTGGCGTTTCTGGTCGATGCTGCCGCCGGACAAGCGCAAACCAGCCGCTCTGACACGCTGATCGACGCGTTGGCGCGACTACGCGCGCAAGACATTGCGCGGCGCAATGCACATATTGGGCTAGACCAGCGCAGCGCCTGACTTACATCCTTCCCTGACCACGCAGACCCGCCGCGCCCGCAAGGGCGCCCTAGTAAAGGCTTGCCCCCGCAAGGGGGCGCAATTAGGTCAAGACCACTTGGCCAGATAAGGTGCGCGTATGGACTGGATGCTGTTTCTAACCTTCCTTGCCGCTTGCGGCGCGGCAGGGGCCACCGGGGCCATGTTCGAGCCGGGTGACTGGTATCGGGACCTGAACAAACCGTGGTGGACGCCGCCGGGTTTCGTGTTTCCGCTCGTCTGGGTCACGCTTTACGTGGCCATGTCCTATGCCGCGATGCGGGTGGCCCTTATCGACGGCTCGCAGCAGGCATTGGCCTTCTGGGCCTTGCAGATCGCCTTCAATACGCTGTGGTCGCCGGTCTTCTTCGGGCTGAAGCGGATGCGCGCAGCCATGGTGATCTTGGGCTGCCTCTGGGCGGCAGTCGCCTTGACGCTGGCCAGCTTTGCCCTCATCGACCCACTCGCGGGGATGCTGATCGCGCCCTACCTTCTGTGGGTCACGATCGCGGGCGCGCTGAACTTCTCGGTCTGGCGGCGCAATCCTCAATTTGCCTGAGCAACCGCGTGGTGTAGCCGCGCCTCGGCCATCGCATCCGCGCGCTCTGACCCGAAAATCTGCGCGGCATGGTCGCGCAGGTAGATGCGCAGCCATGGTGTGAAGCGGTCTGGATAGGATTCGATCACCGCGTTTAGCGCCGATAGGTTGATCCAGTCGGTATCAGCCACTTCGTCCGGGTTGGGCGCGATGGGCAGATCGGGCATGGCGCGGGCGGTGTAAACCTGCACCAATTCATGTTCGATCAACCCGCCGCCCACATCGGCACGGTATTCGATCTCGGCCACATGGCGCAGATGCAGCCCGGTGATGCCCATCTCTTCTTCCAGCCGCCGATTGGCACATTCCAGATCAGTCTCGCCCCAATGCGGATGCGTGCAGCAGGTATTCGTCCAAAGCCCCGGCGTGTGGTATTTATGCGCCGCGCGCCGTTGCAGCAGCACGCGGTCGCCTTCGGTCACGAACACGCTGATGGCCTTGTGTTTCAGCCCGCGCCGGTGCACGTCCAGCTTGTCGAGCGGGCGCAGAACGCCCTCTTCCCATGCGGGGATCAGCCAGCTCATGTGTAATTCGGGCGCACAAGGCCCGTCAGATGCAGCAGGTTCTTGATGCCGATTTTCACATGGGCCAGCGGTCGCGCGGCCACCAGTTTCTTGTTCATATAGGCCTCGAAGGTCAGGCGCTGCACGTCAACATCGTGGCACAAACTGACAAAACGTTCGCGCCGGTCGTCCGACTTGTAATAAGCGTCCTGCATCGAGCGCAACACCTTGAAGACGGTTTTATGCTCGCGCATGAACAGCTTGCGCGCCAGTGCCAAATCCTTGGGCTTGCCGGATGCCAGCGCCGCCTGCGCGGCCGTTGCCGCCACGCGCCCGCCGACCATGGCGTAGTAAATCCCCTCGCCCGAGGAAGGCGCAACTACGCCCGCCGCATCGCCCGCCAGCACCACGTCCCGGCCATTATCCCAGCGGTCCATCGGGTGCAGCGGGATGGGTGCGCCTTCGCGGCGGATGGTTTCGCAGCCCGTCAGCCCCGACATGGCGCGCAGATCAGCGGTGGCGGCTTTCAGGTCCGCTTCCGGCTTTTCGGTGCCCATGCCAACAGAGCAGCTTGTGCCATGCGGAAACACCCAGCCGTAAAAATCGGGAGAGATGCGACCGTCATAGATCACGTCGCAGCGGTCAGGGTTGTAGCTGTCATTCGCGGGCGGGGCTTTGATGATCTCGTGATAGGCAATCACATAAGGAATCTTGTCGCCCCCCGGCACTTCGGCGCGGGCTACGCCGGACCGCGCGCCATCCGCGCCGATCACCAGCTTGGTCAGGCTGCGGCGTTCTTCCTTGCTGGCTTTCTCGCGCCAGACAACATGGGTGCCGTCCTTGTCACGCTCAATGCGAAGGAAGGTGCCGGTCAGCCGCTCTGCACCATGCGCGGCGGCGCGGTCGCGCAGGAATTCGTCGAAATGCTCGCGGTCGACCATGCCGACAAAGCCGTTCTCGATGGGAATATCCACCGCGCGACCCGTGGGAGAGATCATCCGCGCCGTGGTTATCTGGGCTACGACTTGGCTCATGGGAATGTCGAAATCGGCAATCGCGCGCGGCGGGATCGCACCGCCGCAAGGCTTGATGCGCCCTGCCCGGTCCAGCAGCGCCACGCGCTTGCCCGCGCGCGCCAGATCATCCGCCGCCGTGGCACCCGACGGGCCACCGCCCACGATGAAAACGTCATATGTCATGCTTATTCCCCCGGAACCAGCGCCGCCGGGGCGGGTGTGGTCATGATGCGCGCGGCCAGAATGGCCGAGGCGATGAAAAGAGTGGCTTGGAACAGGAACACCGCACCGAAGGCATCAGCCACCGGCAGAACGGCACGGGCGGTATCGACCAGCGCCGCACCCGTCAGGCCGCCAAAGCCTGCCGCGATGGCCTGAGACGCCCCCCAAAGCCCGACGCGCGCGCCCTCGCGTTTATCCGCGCCCTCGCCCGCAAGCTGCATCATCGACCCGATGGCCGCGACTGCGAACATGCCGTTGAAAAAGCCAAGCGCCACGACCAGCGGCACCAAAGGCAGCGCCCATATGGTCGCACCCGCAATGGCGATCAACATCAGCGCAGAGCCAGTGCAGCCTGCCACGACCCAAGCGCGCAAACTACCCAAGCGAAAGCCAGTCGCGGCTACGCCGACCAGCACCATGCCAAGGAAGACGCCGCCATTCTGTGCGCCCGACATGGATGTGGATTGGCCGGGTGTGAAGTTGAAGACCAACCCGGCATAAGGTTCAAGGATCAGTTCCTGCATGAAATAGGCGGTCATGGACAGGAACACGAAGAACGTGAAATGCCGCGCGCGGGTATCGGCCCAGATATCGGCAATCCCGTCGCGGAAGCTTTGCGGCGCGGGCGCGGGGCGCGCGATGACGCGCCGCTCTATGCCCCAGACCGCCAGAATCGTCAGCGCCACGGCCCCGGCGCAGATTGTGGCAACGACCACCAACAGCCGCGCGTGGCTGTAGGGGTCCAGAAATTTACCCGCCGTGATCGCCGTCAGCGCAATGCCTGCGATCATCATAAGCCATGTGATGGTGGCTGCGGCCGGACGACGGTGTTCGGCGGTCGCGGTCGCCAGCAGCGCCAGAAGCGAGGTGCCGGACGCGCCTACGCCAAGCCCAATCACAGCATAGGCCAGAACCGACACGGCCAGCCCCAGCGCGAGATTGCTCTCCAAAAGCGGAATGGCCAACGTCGCCCCCACACCTCCCAGTGCCAGCAGCGCCATGCCCGCGATGATCCAGCGGGTGCGGTTGCCGCCTTGGTCGGCCAGATGGCCCCATTGCGGGCGAGTGATCTGCACCCCGTAATGCAGCGCGACCAGCGCGCCGGGCAGGACCACGGGCAGCGCGAGTTCGACCACCATCAGCCGGTTGAGGGTCGAGGTCATCAACACGACAATCGCACCAAGCGCAGCCTGCACCAGCCCAAGACGGAATATTTGCAGCCAAGACAATGTCATACAGGCAGTCCTTGAAGTGCGAACGCAGCCACCATCATGCCCAGCACATAGGGGCCAACGCCGGTGCCATTGAACCATGGGGCCAGTTTGGCCGGGTCGGTGCGCCAGCGGCCTAGCGCCCAGATCTGAACGCCGATGCCAAGCGCGATCACTGCTGCATGGATCGGCTTGCCCCAGATCACCAACAGGCAGACGACAACCAATTGCGCCAGCACCATCACGGTGCCCGCAACCGTCGCCGCATTGACCGGGCCGAGCGTGACCGGCAGCGAGCGCAGGCCCATCTGACGGTCGCCCTCGATGGCCTTGAAATCATTGATCGTCATGATGCCATGCGCGCCCAGACCGTAAAGCACAGCCACGGCGACAATCTCGAACCGGGGCGCGCCTGCGGCGATCACAGCGGCGCCGGTGAACCATGGCAGGGCTTCATAGCTTAAGCCCACAAGCCCCGGCCCCCACCAGCCCGAGCGTTTGGCGCGGATGGGCTCAATCGAATAGGCCCATGCGGCCAAAACGCCCACAACGGTCGCGCCAAAGCCCCAAGGGCCAAGCAACCAGCCAACGCCCAGCGACAAAACGCTCATGGCAAGCGCGATATACAGCCCCCAGCGCCCCGGAATGCGGCCCGAGGGGATCGGGCGGTTTGGTTCGTTAATGGCATCGACATGGCGATCGCACCAGTCATTCGCGGCCTGAGACATGCCGCAGACGATTGGACCAGCCAGAAGCACGCCCAATACGACAAGCGCCCAACTATCCGGCCAGACACCCACCGAGATGATACCACAGAGATACGCCCACATGGGCGGGAACCATGTGATGGGCTTGATCAGCTCCAACATGGCGGCGGGGTGCGGCAGGCGCGCGGGTATACTATCGCTTACGGTCATGTGTAAATTCTGCCTGTCAGGCGCGAGTCGCGCAAGTGTAAAGTTGAATTTACACTTTAAAAATCAGCCGAGAGGCCCCGGGTCAAGCCCGGGGCGCGATGCGGAAGATGCAGGACGGGTCACCCATGGCGGTGCAGCTTTCCTCGTCCACCTGAACATCAGGCCAGACCAGCGCACCGAACAGGCGTTCGAACACGGCCGCGTGCCATTCGCATACCGGATGGTCAAAGGCGTGTTGTGCCAGAGGGTTATCACGGATTTCAACCCGCAATGGCCCATGCCCGAGAACCCGGAACTGCCCCGACCCGGCAAAGGTCCAGGCGTGTTTGCTGATTGCCGTCGCAAGCAGCCGCGCGCCCAAGGGTTTGGGCAAGGCCCGGATCAGGACCTGAGCGCCACGTGGGATGCGGTGCGCGAGAATGTAATCCCCCGTCGCCAGCCCTGCCGCGCGCTGAATGTCGGGCGCGCGGTCGGGTAGGAACAGGCGCACGGCATGGTGCAGGCGCGCAACCTCGTCTTGCGGCAGCATTCCCGCATCGGGCGGGGGTTCGTCAACGCCCGCGCGGTAGAAAAGCGCGCTGCGCAAGCGTTCGCCGATGGCATCGTCCAGCACCGGCAAATGCTGCAAGATCGCGTTTGGCCCGATCCGTGCCCCGTCATCTGCTAAGGCGATCATCGTCCCTACTCCGCCGGTTCGTGGCGGGTCGCGGTTGCGCCATTGGGCATTTTGAAGCTTCGCGCTTCATCCATCTGCGCCGTCCCGCCACCGCAAGCCTTGATGGCATTGCGCTCCTCGGCCCGCGCCTTGCCTTGGGCGCGCAGCGCGTCGCGCCGTTCCTGCGCCTTGCGCTTCTTGTCGGCGTGATCTTCCCAATCGGCCATTTGCGCATCGGCAATGGTGCGGGTCATGTCAAAGCCGAAGGTCACGTCATCGCGCGATTTCATGCTGAAATAATCGGTTTTGCCCAGATCGTAGAATTGCCGCTGCACGCCCGCCTTCAGAAACGCTTTCAGACAGCCCAGCAGATATTTGCGCCGGTAGCCGGTGCCGCGCCACGGGTAATGAAACAGCGCCTTTTTCATGTAGAAGCGGCGGTAATTCTTCAGCACCCCTTCGAGCAGCGCGCCGCGCGTCATTGCGGCGGGCTTCATGATGGGCGTGACGAAGTTATACTTGGAATAGTCGAACACCTCGACCTGATCGCGGAGTTCCTGGAACAACGGTGTGAAGGGCCAAGGCGTATACATCGCCCAGTTGGCAAGGTCTGGCTGCCAATCCCACGCCATCTGGTAGGTTTCTTCCAGCGTTTCGGGGGTCTCATTATCCAAGCCCACGATGAATTGCGCTTCCACGAAAATATCAGCCTCGCGCAACAGGCGGATGGCTTCCTTGTTTTCGGCGACCGTGGTTTCCTTGTTGAACACATCGAGCTTCATCTGCGCCGCGGCTTCCGTGCCCAAGGACACATGCACAAGCCCCGCCTTGCGGTAGAAGCCCAGCAAATCCTTGTCGCGCATGATGTCGGTCACGCGGGTGTTGATGCCCCATTGTATGCGCTCCGGCAGGCCACGGGCGATCAACTCCTCGCAGAATTCGATGAATTTCTTCTTGTTGATCGAGGGTTCCTCATCGGCAAGGATGAAAAAACCCACGCCGTGATTGTTGACCAGATCCTCGATCTCATCGACGACCTTTTTCGGGTCGCGCACGCGGTAGTCGCGCCAGAATTTCCACTGGCTACAGAAGGAACAGGTAAAGGGACAGCCGCGCGCCATGTTCGGGATGGCGACCTTGCGGTTGAGCGGGATGTAGATGTATTTGTCCCATTCCAGAATGGACCAATCCGGCTTGATCCCGTCTAGATCCTTGACTGTGGGCGCGGCTTCGGTGGCGACGATTTCGCCGTCATCAACGAAGGCCAAACCTCTGATCTTGTGACGATCTTCTGGCCAACGCCCCTCATCCATGGCTTTCATCAGGGCGACAAGAATTTCTTCACCTTCGCCACGCACGATCACGTCGATCCACGGCGCTTCGGACAAGACTTGCCGGAACATGAAGGTGGCGTGAATGCCGCCCAGAACGGTGCGGGCGTCCGGGCAGACCTCGCGGGCGATGCGCAGGCATTCCTCGGCTTCATAGATCGAGGGCGTGATCGCGGTCGCGCCAACCACATCGGGCTGCAAGTCTGCCAGCTTGGCGCGCAATTCATCCGGGCCGACATGGTTTGTCATCGCGTCGATAAAGTGGATGTCGTCAAAGCCGTTAGTCTTCAGCGCCCCTGTCAGATACGCGACCCAAGCAGGCGGCCAGTTGCCCGCGATCTCGGCGCCGCCGGAATGGTAGTTGGGATGAATGAACACGATCCGCATGAGACGACTCCCCTATATGTAAGCATAGGTTTACACACGGGGTGACAACATGAATTGACACAGATCAAGATGAACAGGAATAAGCGCGCAAAAAGCGCCTCAATCCTCGTCGCGCGACAGCATGTCGTATTTGCGCAACTTCACATACAGCGACTGGCGCGACAGGCCCAACATCTCGGCAGCGGCCACGCGATTGTTGCGCGTCAGCTCGATGGCGGTTTCGATACAGATCTTTTCGATGACGTTGGTCGTTTCGGCCACGATGTCTTTCAGCGTGCTAGAGCCCACCAGTTCCATCACGCCACGCATATCGGCATCTTGCGCGCCACCGTCGCCACGCCGTGCAGCGGCGCTAGAGGCGTTGCGGATCACCAATGCCAGCACAGGTGTCAGGCGATCATCCAGCCATGTGGCCGAGATCTCGACCGCGACGGTCGCGTCGAAATCGGTTTTCAGCTTGGTGGAATACATGCGCAACTGGCCCGCACGTTGCGCGTTTTCCAGCAACACTTTCAAGTCCACGACACCGCGCGCCAAGAAATCGGCCACGGAACGGCCCTGCACCGCCGAGGGGTTGGACACATCGGTCAGGTTCAGAAAGGTCTCGTTCGCGGACAGGATATTTCCATCGCGGTCGGTGAAGACCATCGCGTCGGGGCCACGGTAGAACAATTGCCGCAAGTTGGCGACCAGTTTGCCATCGGCAACCGACCCCAATTCCAAGTCGCTCATTCGCACGAAGATAAGCTGTTCGCCCGCCGCGCGGAACAGCTTTGACGAGAGCAACAGGTGTTGTTGCGAAACTTTCAGCTCCACCTCGATCGGGCCGGGCGTGTCCACCGCCAGCGGCGAGGACAGCGCCGACATCAACTCGCCCCGTCGCCGCCCCGAGAACCGCTCTGCAAAGGGCGTATCGAGAAGGTCTGCCCGCGACGTGCCGAATAAAGAGGCGGCGTTGTGGTTCAGATCGACGATATTTCCGGTCGTGGCAGACACCAAGGCCACCGCGTCGGACGTGAAATCCATCAACAGGCGATAGCGCGTGTCCAACTCTCGCTGCGATTCGTAATCCTGCTCCAGCGCGATCTGGGCATTCATAAGTTGCTGCTGCATTTCCATCACGGGGCGCTGATCCTGCCCCAGTAACAGAACCTCATCGCTCTGGCTGACCCAATGCATCGCGTAGCGCACAGGAACGCCATTGCTGCCAATGCCTTTATGAACCAGTTCTACCCAGCGAAACGGGGACGGGTCGCCATTTTCGGCCCGCGACGCCAAATCGGCACAACGCGCGCGAAACCGCTCTGTCGAATCGCCATCAAGCAGGGATGTGAAATCTTTGCCAACCCAGCTTTTTGCGAAGCCGGAAAAGCTGGAATCGGGTTTTGCAACGGCGGCACGCACCTTGCCGTCTTGCCCTACAACAAGCGACACATCCGACAAGGTTGCCACCACAGACGTGACAACAGGGTCCCGCAGAATTGGAACCGCCGCATCCGACTGAAAATTGGCACCATCATTCGACACGTGCGACTTGCTCCTTAAGGTGGCTCACGAACGGCAAGCCAAAAACCGAGAGCGCAGGCTATTCCGCCGCCTGCGCCTTGCTGTTCAAGCCGCATACCGCCAATGCCTTGGTCACATCCATGGTCGCCAAATCGGCCCCAACATGGCCTGCAAGGGCTTTAAGCCCCATATCATCTTGCAGTTCACGCAATATACCGCCACCCAATACGATTGGAAGGCCACCATCCGGCAACCTACGGATTGTCTTCACCAAATCCACACAAGACGCAAGGCATGAACGGTTTGCCGCAGAGACAAAAACCGCATCGAAACGGCTATTTTGCAATTGCTCTGCCAAAAGCGTGGCTTTCGGAATAAGGCATACCCGGACAGATACACCGATCCGCCGCATCTGGTTGGCCGCCACCATCGCCCCGAGCGTATGTTGTTCGCCACCCGGCAGAACCAGCAGAATGCGCGGCCCTGTTGGCCCACCCGCCGAATCTGACATCCAAGCGCGCCCGAATTCGCGCAACAGTGCTTGCAGGCGTGACATGCGCAGGGTGGCTTGCAGCACATCCAGATCGCCATCATGCCAATCGTTGCCGATCTTGCTGATCGCGGCTGGAAAATAAATGTCTATGATCTGCTCTGCGGTGATGCCCCGGCGTTTCATTTCCATAAACAAGCGCGAAAGCGGCTCGGTATCGCCAATATTGGCGTGGCAAAGCAGCAGGTCCAGCACATCCATCTGGGGGCTGCCGGTTTCAATCCGGGCATTGCGCCGCAGCTCCGAGACCACCCGCAACGCGAATTGCGTCAGCGCGGTATCTGGCCGGTCATGAAACCTTTGCTGTGTCTGGCCGTGCTGATCCACGTCGCCCTCGCATCTTGCGCCAGACCCCGTTTCGGCAATCGAACGAGTCTGCGCATCTCTCTTCTCAAGTGTTACAGGTGACCCAAGAAATGTCAAAAGAAACTTACACCAAACACCTTGCCGTTCGGGCAACCGCTCCTAAGCGCAAAAATACGCCAATAAATAAAGGAATATCCAGAAAACCTGCGCATTTACCTAGCAGGTGCATGGCATTCCTACAGCGAGACTAGATTGTAAGTTTTAATTGACACTTTGCCAAAGTGGGCGGTAACATCACAGCATGGAATCGAGAAGGAACTGCCAGATGGGCGCGACGAGGACCCATAAACCGCTTTACACCGCAGAGCAGCGCGCGCGCCGCGACGCCTCGCGTTGGACGCTTGTTCAGGGCATTCTGGCGCCGGTGCAATTGCTGATCTGTCTGGTCTCTGCGGCGCTGGTCATCCGCTACCTTATGACGGGTGACGGCTACACGGCCGCGACCATATCTGTCGTGGTCAAGACCGCAGCGCTATATACCATCATGATCACCGGCGCGATCTGGGAGAAAGAGGTCTTTGGCCAATACCTGTTCGCTGAAAGCTTCTTCTGGGAAGATGTCATCAGCTTCGGCGTGATCGCGCTGCACACCATTTACATCACCGCGCTGTTTGCAGGCTCCATGGGTCCGACCGACCTGATGTTGCTCGCGCTGGTGGCCTATATCGCCTATTTCGTCAATGCCGGGCAATTCCTGTGGAAATTGCGCATGGCACGGCTGGGCGGCACGCTGGAGGTAGCAGCATGAACGCCCCCCTCGACACTGCCACCCCGTCTAATGGCTGCCGCGACACCCCGGTGCTGCGCGAACGCGGCCAGCGCGAAGTGTTTTGCGGTCTGACCGGCATTATCTGGCTGCACCGCAAGATGCAGGACGCCTTCTTTCTGGTCGTCGGCTCGCGCACCTGCGCGCATCTGCTGCAATCGGCGGCGGGTGTGATGATCTTTGCCGAACCCCGCTTCGGCACCGCCATTCTGGAAGAAAAAGACCTTGCCGGCATGGCCGATGCCAATGCCGAACTCGACCGCGAAGTGGCCCGCCTGCTGGCCCGCCGCCCCGATATCAAGCAGCTTTTCCTTGTCGGCTCTTGCCCGTCAGAGGTGATCAAGCTCGACCTGACCCGCGCCGCCGAACGCCTGACCGCGCAACACGGGCCAAAGGTGCGGGTGCTGAACTATTCAGGCTCCGGCATTGAAACCACCTTCACCGAAGGCGAGGATGCCTGCCTTGCCGCCCTTGTGCCCAGTTTGCCCGAAACACAGGCGCGCGAATTGCTGCTGGTCGGCGCGCTGCCCGACGTGGTCGAGGATCAGGCGCTGGACCTGCTGGCCCAGCTCGGCATCAGCCCTGTGCGTTGCCTGCCCGCCCGCCGGGCCGAGGATATGCCAGCCATCGGCCCGAACACCGTCTATGCCCTGACCCAGCCTTTCGCGGGCGACACCCATGCCGCCCTGCAACGCCGCGGTGCCAAGCGTATCGCTGCCCCCTTCCCCTTCGGCGCCGAAGGCAGCACGCTTTGGCTGAAAGCCGTCGCTGCCGAATTCGGCATCGCGCCGGAAAAGGTCGACCAAGTGGTCGCCGCCCCCCGCGCGCGGGCCGAAAAAGCCATCGCCGCCGCCGCGACCACTCTGCGCGGCAAGCGTATTTTCTTCATGCCCGACAGCCAGTTGGAACTGCCACTTGCCCGTTTCCTGACCCGCGAATGCGGCATGGAAGCGGTGGAAATCTCCACCCCCTACCTGCATGCCGATCTGCACGGGCCGGAACTGGACCTGATCGCCAAAGGCCCGGTCATCTCCGAAGGGCAAGACGTGGACCTGCAACTCGACCGCGTGCGCGCCACCCGCCCGGACCTGACCGTTTGCGGCCTTGGCCTTGCCAACCCGCTGGAAGCCGAAGGGCTGGCCACCAAATGGGCCATCGAACTCGTCTTCACCCCCGTCCATTTCTATGAGCAAGCCGGCGACCTTGCGTCCCTCTTCGCCCGCCCCCTGCGCCGCCGCGAACTCCTCGCGCGCCAGCACCCGAACCGTCTGGAGGCCGCCGAATGACCGCCCCCTTCATCCTTGCAAAAATATCCCGGGGTCCGGGGCAGCGCCCCGGAGATCAGCCATGAAGCTTGCCGTCTGGACATATGAAGGCCCGCCCCATGTGGGCGCGATGCGCGTCGCCACCGGCATGCGCGACATGCACATGGTGCTGCATGCGCCGCAGGGCGACACCTATGCCGACCTTCTG
Organism: Paracoccaceae bacterium; assembly: GCA_016937725.1. Classification (GTDB taxonomy): domain Bacteria; phylum Pseudomonadota; class Alphaproteobacteria; order Rhodobacterales; family Rhodobacteraceae; genus Roseinatronobacter. Next base: position 27,093 of record JAFGVZ010000128.1, read on the forward strand.
TTCACCATGATAGAGCGGCGCAACCACCGCCCGCCCGTCAGCTACACCACCTTTCAGGCGCGCGATCTGGGGGCAGATACGGCGGGCCTGTTCAAAACCGCCTGCCGGGATGCCTATGACCGCTTCCAGCCCGAAGCCCTGATCGTTGCCGCCTCTTGCACCGCCGAGCTGATCCAGGACGATCCCGGCGGTCTGGCCGAAACCATGGGCCTGCCCGTGCCCGCGATTGCGCTGGAACTGCCCAGCTACCAGCGCAAGGAAAATTTCGGCTGCGACGAGGCGTTTTTGCAGATCTGCCGCGCCTTGGCCGCGCCCATGGACCGGACCGAGCGTGTAACCTGCAACATCCTTGGCCCCACCGCGCTTGGCTTTCGCCACCGCGATGATGTCGCCGAAATCACCGGCCTTCTGTCCGAGATGGGGATCGAGGTGAACGTGGCCGCGCCCATGGGCGCGAGCCCATCCGACATCAAGCGCATGGGGGCCGCACATTTCAACGTGTTGCTTTACCCCGAAACCGCCGAATCCGCCGCGCGCTGGCTGGAAAAGGAACATGGGCAACCCTTTACCAAGACGATCCCCATCGGCGCCAACGCCACCCGCGCCTTTATTGCAGAAGTGCGCGCGCTGTCGGGCAGCACCCTTCCGGTGGACGAGTCGCGCCTGCGCCAGCCCTGGTGGGCCGCGTCGGTCGACAGCACTTACCTCACCGGCAAGCGCGTCTTCCTGTTTGGCGATGGCACCCATGTCATGGCCGCCGCCAAAGTGGCCCGCGACGAGATGGGCTTCGAGGTTTGCGGCATGGGGTGCTACAACCGCGAACAGGCCCGGCCCCTGCGCGCCTTGGCGAAAGAGTTCGGCCTAGAGGCGCTGATTACCGACGATTACCTCGATGTCGAAGCGGCGATTGAAGCCGCCGCCCCCGAAATGATCCTCGGCACCCAGATGGAGCGCCATATCGGCAAGCGTCTGGGCATTCCCTGCGCGGTCATCTCGGCCCCCGTCCATGTGCAGGATTTCCCCGCCCGCTACTCGCCCCAGATGGGGTTTGAAGGTGCCAATGTGCTCTTTGACACATGGGTGCACCCGCTGGTCATGGGGCTGGAAGAACACCTGCTGCACATGTTCCGCGAGGATTTCGAGTTC
>JAFGVZ010000129.1 GCA_016937725.1 Paracoccaceae bacterium
CCGCCCAGCTTGTTCGATGCCTATGCGATAACCGGCTATTTCAGCGCCCTTCTGGGCAATGACGAGAAGATCGCCATGACCCAGGGCTGGCTTCGCGACGCAACCGCGCTGGCAGAGGAAGAAGGCCGCGCGCAAGGGCTGTCGGGTGCGGAACTGGCCGCTTTTGCCCAAAGCCGCGCACATGACATCTTGCGCCCGCGCATGATCGCGGAACTGCGCGATGGCAGCATCAGCGGCGACCGGCGCAACAGCGTGGCGTATTTTCTGGACACTGACCTGCCCTATCATCGCGCCGTGGCCGACCGTTGGGGGCTGGATCTGGTCGCCTATGAGGGCGGCACGCACCTGGTCGGCGTCGGCCCGCATATGCAGGATGAGGCACTCAACGCGCTGTTCATAGACGTGAATTATTCTGAAGGGATGGCAGAGCTTTACACCATGTTGCTAGAGGGCTGGGTGCGTGGTGGCGGCGGTCTGTTCGCCCATTTCACCGATATTCGCGCCCCCGGCCGCTGGGGCAGTTTCGGCGCGTTGCGCCACCTGACCGACCAGAACCCGCGCTGGGATGCCTTGGTCAGTTTCGACCCCACACAGGTTGCGCGATGAGCATTGTCATCTCGATCATCATCCCCGCCAATAACGAGGCGCGTTATATCGGCCAATGTCTGGCCGCGCTGCTGGACAGCGACCCGGTGCCGGGCCACGCGCTGGAACTGATCGTTGTCGCCAATGGCTGCACCGATGACACCGTCAAGGTGGCCCGCCGCTACGAGATGCCCGCGCGCGAACGTGGTTGGGTGCTGAAAGTGCAGGAGTTAAAGGAAGGGTCCAAGATCAAGGCGCTGAATGCCGGCGATGTCGCCGCGATCGGGCGCTACCGGGTTTATCTGGATGCCGATGTGCGCGTGTCGCGCCCGCTGCTGGGCCAGTTGGTCGATGTTTTGGACCGCAGCACGGCGCTTTACGCCACGGGCACACCACACATTGCACCACCCGAAAGCCGCCTGACCCGCCTCTATGCCCGGTTTTGGCAAAGCGTGCCGTTCAACCGCAGCCATGCGCCGGGATACGGGCTATTTGCCGTCAATGCCGCCGGGCGCGCGCGCTGGGGAAAATTCCCGCATGTGATTGCCGATGACACCTTCGTGCGGCTGCAATTCAGCCCCGATGAACGTGTGCAGGTGCCGGCAAGCTACACATGGCCCATGGTCGAGGGGGTGATGCGCCTTGTGCGGGTGCGCCGCAGACAAGACCAAGGCACGGCGGAAATCGCAGCGCGCTTCCCCGAATTGATGCAGAATGAGGGCAAAGAGCGCCCCGATATTCTGGCCCTTGCCAAAGCAGACCCAACCGGGTTCGCGGTCTATGCATTCGTGGCGCTTATGGTGCGCGCGGGCAAACCCTTGGCAGGCAAGGAATGGTCACGCGGGCGCTGAGGCGCGCGCAGCATCCACGAAGGCCGCCATGCGGGCCGCATCTTTCACGCCCGGAGCGCTTTCCACGCCGGAAGACACATCCACCTGCCGCGCGCCTGTCAGACGGATCGCTTCGGCCACGTTATCAGGCGTCAGCCCGCCCGCCAACATCCACGGCCTGTTCCAGTCACGGCCTGCGATCAGCCTCCAGTCAAAGGCCAGACCGTTGCCGCCGGGCAGATCAGCCCCTTCGGCAGGTTTGGCATCGACCAAGATCTGGTCGGCCACGCTTTCATAATGTGCCAGTTTGACCAAGTCGGCGGCAGTTGAAATTCCCACCGCTTTCATCACCGGCAGGCCATAGCGGGCGCGGATGTCTGACACGCGCGCAGGCGTCTCTGCCCCGTGAAGCTGAAGCATATCCACCGGCAGGTCTGCCAAAATTGTATCCAGAGTGGCGTCATCGGGATTAACGACAAGCGCGACCTTGGCCAGCCCGATCGGGGCTGCCAGCGCCAGCGCGCGCGCGCGCGGTAATGTCAGATGGCGCGGGGATTTTGGAAAGAAAACAAATCCCGCATAGCTGGCACCCGCCTGTGCGGCATGGGCTAAATCCTGCGGGCTGGTCAGCCCGCAGATTTTGACGCGTGTGCTCAGGGGCATGGCGGGCTTATTTCGCGTCCAGCACAGCCAGAACGTCGTCTTTCTGGGCAACGCTCGGTGCAACTTTTTCCAGCTTCGACACGTCGCTTTCCAGTGCCGCGACCCGGCGGCGCAGGCGCGCGGCTTCGGCGCGGTAGCTATGCTCGCGCAGCCATTCCCAGATAAAGCCCAACATCAACCCCAAGCCGATGGCCAAGCCCAACAAAATGAACAGCGGCAGGCCAAAGCCGAAATTGAACCCGATCAGGTTGCCGATGGTTTCCGGGAAAAGCTGCACCGTCACGATCTCTCGGTTCGCCAAGGCGATCGTCGCCAACAAAACCGCCAGCACAGCCGAAAGGCCGATTCGCAGATAAGCCATCATGGGGATTACTCCTCGATACCGTTGAGCCGGTCGCGCAGAAGCTTTCCGGTCTTGAAAAAGGGAACGGCCTTTTCGGCCACGTCAACGCTTTCGCCCGTGCGCGGGTTACGCCCTGTGCGCGCATCGCGCTTCTTGACGGAAAACGCGCCAAAACCGCGCAATTCCACGCGTTCACCGCGCGCCAAGGCTTCGGTGATCTCGTCGAAAATCGTGGCGACAATGCGCTCCACATCGCGCTGAAACAGGTGTGGGTTTTCTTCCGCGATTTTCTGGATCAGTTCCGACCGGATCATCCAACTTCCCCCGCAAACCCGCGCTTTGATTGCGCTTTTGCGCTCTGTATAGCCAAAAGGACGCGGCAAGGCCATAGAAACCGTCAGTGCCGCGCCAAGCTTGGTGAATTGCCGCCTAAAAGGCCGGTTGGGTCTGCCGCCGCTTTTGCAGCATGATCACAAATCCAAGCAACAACAGTGCCGGGATGAAGAAGATCTGCTGCGGCAAGCGGTCGGCCTCGCGGGAAACGGTCACGATCTGCACCTGTTGATCCGCGTAGAAGTCAAATTCTGCCAGCTTTTCTTGGTAGGGCGTGCCGAACATTGGCTCGTCCATGGCAAGGCCATCTTCAGAGGGCAGAAGGAACAAGCCGGTGTTGGCCAAGCGCTGGTCGGGCGCTGAGTCATCGACGATCAGGCGCAACGTGGTCGAGCGCAGCTCTCCGGTGTTGAAATCCGGGCCTTCGATATAAAGTCGCAGTTCATCCCCCGCATCGGCGGCGGTCAACAAATCTTCGAACTGGGTGCCGGGCATGTCTTGGAACGGCGGCTGGATGCGGTCCAGCCAGAAGTTCGGCACAAACAGCGTGAACGCCACCAAAAGAAGCGCCGCCGATTCCCACAGCTTCGAGCGCGCCAAGAAATAGCCCTGCGTCGCAGCGGCGAATAGCAGCATGGCGAAAGTGGCGATGATGAAGATGAACACCGCCTGCAAAATGCCCGCCGCTGTGCCCAGATCCACGCCATACAAGATGAGCGTCGGGTTATAGATGAACAAGAACGGCAGCGCGAGCGTGCGCAGGCTGTAGAAGAACGCCGTGAAACCGGTCTTGATCGGGTCGCCCCCCGACACGGCGGCTGCGGCAAAACTGGCCAAGCCCACGGGCGGTGTGACATCTGCCATCAGGCCGAAATAGAACACGAACAGATGCGCCGCGATCAACGGCACGATCAGCCCCTCTGACGCGCCCAGCGTGACCACGACCGTGGCCATCAGCGATGACACGACGATGTAATTGGCGGTCGTCGGCAGCCCCAGCCCCAACACGAGTGAGAAGAAGCCCACCAGCAGCAGCATCAGAAACAGGTTGCCCATGGACAGAAGTTCCACCAGCCCAGCCAGTTCGGTGCCGATGGGCGTGCGCGTGACGGTCGCCACGATGATACCCGCCGCGCCTGTTGCCACCGCAATGCCGATCATGTTGCGCGCGCCCGCGATCATGCCTTCAATCAGGTCGGTGAACCCCGCGCTCAGATGAGCCATGAAGTTGCCCTCGCCGCGCAGCATAGCCTTGATCGGGCGCTGGGTAAGCATGATGAACAGCATCATCAACACCGCGAAATAGGCCGATTTCGAGGGCGATTGCCGTTCCACCATCAGGAACCAGACCAGAACGATGATGGGCAGCAGGTAATGCAGCCCGGTCGGAAAGACCTCGTTCATCTTGGGCAGCTTGACCTCTTCGGCATTGGGGTCGTCCATTTCCAACTCGGGCTGTTTCGCAGAGACCCACAGGCATGCAAAATAGATCGCGCCCAAAGCAAGAAGGATCACAAGGCTGGAAATACCCGGTGCCGCGGCCCGCAACCCGTTCACGCCCAAGATGACACCGTAAAACACCGCACCCGCGCCGACAAAGCCAATAGCGACCTTGCCCAGCATGACCAGAAGCGACCCGCCTTCGCCGAGCGCCGGGATACCATTGCGCAACGCTTCAAGGTGCACGATGTAGATCAGTGCGATGTAGGAGATGATCGCCGGAATGAAGGCGTGTTTGATAACCTCTAGATAAGAAATCCCGACAAATTCCACCATCAAAAAGGCCGCGGCCCCCATGACCGGCGGCATGATTTGCCCGTTCACCGACGCCGACACCTCGACCGCGCCCGCTTTTTCGCTGGAAAAGCCCACACGTTTCATCAGCGGAATGGTAAAGGTGCCGGTGGTGACCACATTGGCGATGGAAGAGCCCGAAATCAGCCCCGTCGCGCCCGACCCGACAACTGCCGCCTTGGCAGGGCCGCCACGCAGATGCCCCAAGCCCGCGAAGGCCAGCTTTATGAAGTAATTGCCCGCGCCTGCCTTATCCAGCAAAGCGCCGAACAGCACGAACAGGAACACGAAGGCCGTCGACACGCCCAAGGGAATGCCGAACACCCCTTCGGTGGACAGCCATTGCGTGTTGATGATCGCGTCGAAAGACCGCCCCTCATGCGCGATCAGGTCCGGGATCAGCCAACCTGTGCCGAAATAGCTGTAGGCCAGAAAGATGCCGCCGACGATGGTCAGGGCAGGCCCCAGCGCACGGCGCGAGGCCTCCAACATCAGCACCAGACCGACAACACCTACCCAAATCTGCGTTTGCGTCGGGAGGCCCGAACGCGCGGTGTCGGAAATCTCGCGCGAAAACCACAAAACGTAAAACGCGCAGCCCCCCGCCACGATAGCCATGATCCAGTCCAAGATTGGGATATGCTTGCGCGGAGAGTTCTTGAACGCTGGATAGGCCAGAAACGCCAGAAACAGCGCGAAGGCCAGATGCATGGGCCGGGTCTGGTCCGACCCGATCACCCGCGCGCCGGGAATATATTGCGCGAACTGGAATTGCAGATCCGCGATCCAGACCTGAAATACCGACCACAGGAACGCGACCGACGCGATCAGCAGGGCCACGTTGCGATTGGTCGGCTCGCGCCCGCCAGAATCGGTGCTGGCCACAAGATCCTGCAACTCTTCGTCGGAAAAGCGGCGTTCAGTGTCTGGCGTTTGCGACATGGTCCATCCCCCGGTTCACTTATATCTCTTGGCGCGTCATCCGCGCACCATGGCCCCGATGCAGGGCCATGGCGATGTTTTGGCGATTGCCCGATTACTCCATCAGGCCCGCTTCGCGGTAATAGCGTGCCGCACCGTCATGGATCGGGGCGGAATTGCCGTCGGTGACCATGGTGCCCGGGTCCAGAATGGCCAGCGCCGGGTGCAGAGACTTGAACTGGTCCAGATTCTCGAAAATCGCCTTGACGACGTTATACATCACGTCATCCGACACGGCGGTCGAGGACACGAAAGTCGCGCCCACGCCGAAGGTGGTCACGTCTTCTGCGTTGCCGCGATACATGCCGCCGGGGATGGTCGCCATGCGGTAATAGGGGCGATCTGCCACCAACCCGCGAATGGCGTCGTTATCCACGTTCACCAGCACGGTATCGCAAGCGGTGGTCGCTTCCTGAATGGCGCCCGAGGGGTGGCCAACGGTGTAGATGATCGCGTCCACATTGTTGTCGCAGAGCGCCAGCGACTGCTCGGCGGGCGGAAGTTCCGTGGCTTGCGCGAAGGTGTCGGTGGTCCAGCCCATCGCCTCCATCACCACATCCATCGTCCCGCGCTGGCCGGAACCGGGGTTGCCGATATTCACGCGCTTGCCGGCGAGGTCCTCGAAATTTGTGATGCCCGCATCGGCGCGTGCGACCACGGTGAACGGCTCTGGGTGCAGCGAGAACACCGCGCGCAGGTCTTCGAACGCGCCGGTTTCCTCAAAGCTGGACGTGCCGTTGAACGCGTGGAACTGCCAGTCCGACTGCGCCACGCCGAATTCCAGCTCGCCCGAGCGGATGGCGTTGATGTTGAAGATCGACCCGCCGGTCGATTCCACGCCGCAGCGGATGCCATGCTCGGCCCGGTCACGGTTGACCAGACGGCAGATCGCGCCGCCTGCGGGGTAATACACGCCCGTCACACCGCCGGTGCCGATGGAGATAAAAGTCTGGTCCTGCGCCATGGCGGCACCGCTGATCGCGGTGGCGAAAGCGAAAACGCCGGCTGTAAGTTGCTTGTTCATCATATCCTCCAGATTGAGTGCGCCACCACTGAGCGGGCGGCTTCAAGGCGCGCGGATGGCGGGATTTCCCCTGCGACCATGCGCCCCATGGAGTAAGAGGACGACGCTGCGCCGCGAGAGTCAAGCGGGACGGCTTAAAAAACAGGCGGTTTACCTTGGGTCAGCCCGGTTCGACGCCCCTGCCCGTTTGCGCGCCAGAGTAGCAGTGCCGTAGCGGGCGGTGGCGCTGCTATTGAAAACATCACCCATAGCTTTCGGCCCAGAGCCGACATTCGACCATGCTGCATCGGACGCCCGCAACGAGCCTTGAGCGGATTGTAAAGTTCCACCTCTAGCGCCGGACTAGTCTTTTCATGAACGCTCAGGAACTTTCGAGACAAACTGATCGATCTGGCGAAGTTGTATGATTTTTGGGTTTGCGTTAATAGAAATTCTCTGGTTCCTAAAAGATAGCCAAAAGGCGAACCTAAACTCTTGTTCGGCGCTGAAGCGCTTTGGTTTCATGAAAGCTATATTATTTTTGAGCTCCCTTATCTTCTCTACAGGAAAGTCAGCCTCGCTGCCAATTATCCTTCTCCGATCAATGTAGCTTACTGCTTGCATCTGCACTTGTAGCGCTAAGCCTGCATGTAGCTCCTGAAGTGTATGCTTCTGAACTAAAGGCTGGGGGAGATCATCGATTGAAACCTTACCCCAAAGCAGAGTGCCGAGAAAATTGCCAAATTCCTGAATTTTTCCTTCAGGTATCATCCACTTGCTGTCATGCGCCTGCGAAACGTTGCCAACAGCGTCCCCGCTCAAAGAAACACAGAAAATCCAGCAATTGTGAGTTGATCCCTTCAGGGTCGCGCCCTTTACTGCAATGCCTCCACTGTTAATCTGCATTTCTTCAATGTATACTGAACCCTTAGCGCCAACGTCAAATTCTGAGATCCAAGCCTGCGAAACTGGCGTCATTTCAGAAAAATCAATGATGAATTCAAATTCACCTTCACCTTCATCTCTAAGTAGCGCATTTTCCTCTTCTCTAAACCCCCAAAGAGTGCCGATGCGTAGTGAATTGCATCCTTCCATTATGTTGTACTTTGATGGGCAAAACTTAAACAGCGACGGCTTGCCAAATTCAACTAACTTCATCAATTTGCTCCTTCAGTTATCCAGAACTTCACATATTCGAAAAAAATAGATGAACTGCAACTTATAGTCGATGACGCAGCAAACTCCGCTCCCCGCCCTCCCTCACCCCAACCTCTCCTCCACAACCCCCACATACCAGCTTGCCCCATAGGGGATCACCTCGTCGTTGAAGTCGTATTGCGGGTGGTGCAGGCCCGGCCCGTCGCCCGCGCCCAGCACGATATAGGCGCCGGGGCGTTCTTCCAGCATATAGGCGAAATCCTCGCCGCCCATGTTGAACCCGGCTTCCACGCATTGCCCCGACACATCCAGCGCCACCTTGCGGGCATAGTCGGTGTGCTCCGCGTGGTTCACCATCACCGGGTAGCCGCGCAGGAACTCCACCTCTGCCACCGCCCCAAAGGCCCGCGCCGTGCCCTCCGCCAGCGCGCGCAGCCGTGCCTCCGCCATGTCGCGCACCCCCGCGTCATGCGTGCGGATCGTCCCCACCAGCGCCACCCGCGCGGGGATGACGTTATGCGCGTGGCTGGATGTGTCCACCCCGCAGACCGACAGCACGATGTTCTGCGTCGGGTCGGTGTTGCGCGAGGCGACCGTTTGCAGCGCCACGATCAGGTGGCTGGCGACCACCACCGGGTCAATCGTCTGGTCGGGCTTGGCGGCATGCCCGCCCTTGCCTTCGACCACGATGCGGAATTCGTCCACCGCCGCATAAAACGCGCCCGCGCGGATGTTGAATTCGCCCAACGGATGACCGGGGCGGTTGTGCAGGCCATATACTTCGGTGATCGCAAACTGTTCCATCAGCCCTGCGTCGCACATCACTTTCGCGCCGCCGCCCCCTTCCTCTGCGGGTTGGAATATAACCGCGACCGTGCCGTCGAATGCCCGCGTGTCGCACAGGTATTCGGCGGCGGCCAAGAGCATGGTCATATGCCCGTCGTGCCCGCAGCCATGCATGCGCCCCGGCACGGTGCTGGCATAGGGCAGGCCCGTCGCCTCGTTCATCGGCAGCGCATCCATATCCGCGCGCAGGCCAATGCAGCGGCCGGGGCCGGTGCGCCCATGGATCAGGGCCACAACGCCGGTCACGCCGATCCCTTCCTCGACCGTGTCACATCCGAAACTGCGCAGCTTGTCGGCCACACTTGCAGCGGTGCGATGGCACTCAAACCCCAATTCGGGATGGGCGTGAAAGTCGCGCCGCCAAGCTGCGTGGTCGGGCAGGCGCGCGGCGAAACGGTTACGAATGGGCATGCTCTTACCTGTCTTGATCGGGATCAGCCTATGCCCCGGCGCGCAAGCCTGCAAGCGCACGAAAGCGGTTTCCCCCGGCGCGCGCTTTGGGCTAGGGTCGCGCGCATGA
>JAFGVZ010000130.1 GCA_016937725.1 Paracoccaceae bacterium
CCCCGAAGCTGCGACCATGATCGCCGTAGCTGATAAGCCCGATCTCGCCGCGCAGATGCCCACGGTTAAAGTCGCTATCCTCGAAAAATTGCCCCGTAGCCATCAGGTGAAAGCGCGCGTGCAAATCAGGGGCCAAGCGCGGGACCCATGTGCCGCCCAGCCCGACCTCCAGCCCCGTGGCGCGTTCGACCGGCGGAAGCGGCAACAACAGCACGCCGCCAATATCGACAAAGGTCTGGCCTGACCGTTGCCATGGGTTCGACTGCGGCACGATTGCAATGCGCGCCTGACCGCTCCAACTTTTGCGAGTGTCCATTGCGGTCAGATATTCCTGAACTGCGTTGATTTCGCTCAAGCTTAGCTCACCCGACAGCGCATAGTCGAAATGGTAGCGCGCGCGGCCATGATCATCGACCAGAAACAAGGCGCGCGCCAGTTCCAGACGAAACCGACCATTGGCCGGAAATTCCGAGACCAGCTCTTCCAAAAGCGGTAGCGCCGCGCGCGGGGCGCCTTCACGCATATGCGATAGCGCCTGCCGCCATTTGGCAACCACGGCCGGGTCGGCCGCGGGCGGGGCATTTGGTGCTTCTGGTTGCACGACCGGGCCAGGCACTTGGGCATACCCATGCGCTGCGCTCAACAAAAGCGCCAGGCTCACCGCCCGCAACAATCCGGTCACACGTTTCAAAATCTGCTCGATCTTATAGGCGCTCTGATGGCGCTTTTGCGCGACGATGGAAGAAATTAACCGTCAAGTCAATCATTTGGGCCACCAAGCGCCCAGCTTAACCTTTTCTAAAGGCGGCACGTGCTGTGCTTGTGGCCAATCTGGCACAGATGGGGGCGTCATGGTGCGCAAAAGCATACGCAGCCGAAGCTCGGCAATTGTGGGGGTCATTCGTGCACATGGCCGCGAAACGGCATTTCTGCGCGATTTCTCGAATGATGGGGTCTGCGTCGACGGGCTGCGCGACGTTTTGGCGGGTGACAAGCTTAGCCTGCATTGCAAGGGCGCGTTGGTGCTGGCAGAAGTGCGCTGGGTGCGCGGGCAGCGGGTTGGTTTGTGTTTTACGCCCGATTGCGAGCAAGGGGAGAAGGCGCGTTTCCTCAGCGCGGTTTCGCGCGGGCTGAAACCGGCGCAAGCGTCGCGCATTTTCGGGTTCTCGGAACTTGCCTAGCACTGCACTTCTTCATCGCGGACCGCCTGTTCCAGCCGCGCGACCTGCTGCGCCACGCCTTGCGCAAGCGCCTCGGCAAAGCGGGCAAGGCGGGTATTGCGCCGGTCATCTGCATGGCGGATCAGGTAGAAGGCGCGGGTCAGGTGGAACTGTTCCACCAGAATGCGCTGCACATCGGGCGCATGAGGCAAGGCAAAATCATGCACCACGCCAATACCCGCCCCGTGCCGCAGCAGGTTTAACTGCACCGGCACCGCGTTAGAGGTGAGTTGTGCAGCAGGCAGGTCCAGACGGGCCAGATAATCCAACTCGCTGTCAAAGATCATATCGGGAATGTAGCCGACCAATCGGTGTGCGCGCAGGTCGCTTAGCGTCTGGATCGGCGGGTGCCTGTCCAGATAGCTGCGCGTGGCGGCAAAATGCAGATGATACTCGGTGATCTTGCGCACATCCAGCCGCCCGGCCTGCGGGGCGGACACGCCAATCGCCATATCCGCCTCGCGCCGCGACAAGTTAAAGACACGCGGCAGAGCCACGATCTGCACCTCCAGCGCCGGATGCGCGGCGCAAATTTGCGCGATCACTTGTGGCAGCAGGTAATTGGCACAGCCATCGGGCGCACCAAGGCGAATTTGACCGCTCAACCCCTGCCCTATCTCGCCCGGAGCCTCGGCAGCACGTAAATGCGCCTGAGCGGCCTCTATATGTGGCAAAAGCCGCACACCGTCTTCGGTCAACGCGTAGCCTTGATGCGAGCGCTGAAACAGGCGCCGCCCGAGCCGCGCTTCCAAACGGGCAATCCGACGCCCTACCGTAGCCGGGTCCATTTTCAGCACTTGCCCCGCGCGCCCAAGGCTTTCGGCCCGCGCGAGCGCCAGAAAAACGCGCATATCGTCCCAGTCCATTCGCCCACCCTTGCAAAAATGCAATACTATCTTGGCATATTGCGTCTTCCCAAGGCGAAAACGCAAGACTACTCTGCGCCGAAACAGCGATTGGAGGATGCGATGGAAGACCTTTCCCACTGGATTGACGGCAAGCGGGTGGCAGGCACGTCTGGCCGGTTTGCCGATGTCTACAACCCCGCCACGGGCGAGGTGCAAGCCCGCGTGCCGCTGGCGAGCCAAGCAGAACTGGATGACGCCGTCGCCCGCGCCGCCAAGGCGCAGGTCGCTTGGGGTGCCACCAACCCGCAAAAACGCGCCCGCGTCATGATGGCCGCCGTGGGCCTGATTAACCGCGACATGAACAAGCTGGCCGAAAAGCTGTCCTCTGAGCATGGCAAGACCTTTGTCGATGCCAAGGGCGATATTCAGCGCGGGCTGGAGGTGATCGAATATTGCATCGGTGCGCCGCAACTTCTGAAGGGTGAATTCACTGACAGCGCTGGCCCCGGTATTGACATGTATTCGATGAAACAGCCCTTGGGCGTGGTCGCGGGCATTACGCCCTTCAACTTCCCCGCCATGATCCCCTTGTGGAAAATGGGCCCGGCGCTGGCCTGCGGCAACGCGATGATCCTGAAACCGTC
>JAFGVZ010000131.1 GCA_016937725.1 Paracoccaceae bacterium
AAGTGGCAGCCCGTAGGGGAATCGAACCCCTCTTTCCAGGTTGAAAACCTGGCGTCCTAACCGATAGACGAACGGGCCACTTGCTGTGTGAAGCGGTGTTTATGCAAAGCCGTCGGGCTGCGCAAGAGGGTTTCGCGTGAAAAATACGGGTTTGTGACGGGAAATTTGTCAGGCCGTATCTTGCGGGATCGCAGCGTCATCCAAACGCAATTGGGGGGTTTGGCGACCGCCCCAGAAATTGATCTCGATCTGCCCGGCAAGGTGCAAGCGGCGTCCCTGATATTCTGCGATCAAGGGGCCAAGATCGGTTTCGAACGCACCGAACGCGATCACGTCGAGGCTTTTTCCATCCCCGCCTGTGCAGCGAAAGCGCAGATGGATTTCGCCCATCCGCCGCAGGTTGTCTATACGCATATCGGCCAAGGCGAAGCGGGGTACGGGGGCGCTGGCACCGTAAGGGCCGGCGGCGTCGAGCTGGGTGATCAATTCGGGGGTGACGGCACCGGGCATTAGCGCGCCATCCAGCCGCAAGCTGCGGGGGCCGTCAGCCCCCGCACCTTGTTGGCCCAGAAGCTCTGCCAGTCTGGCCATGGCGGATTCGATCCCGTCGCGCGCCACGGTCAGGCCCGCCGCCATCTTGTGGCCGCCGCCGCCAATCAGCAGCCCCTCGCGCACCAGACGGTGAATCGCCGCACCCAGATCCACGCCGGGAACAGAGCGGCCAGAGCCTTTGCCAATTTCACCCTCCAGAGCAATCACGATAGCGGGGCGGTGGGTTGCTTCCTTCAGCCGCGCGGCGGCAATGCCTATGACACCGGGATGCCATCCGTCATCCGCGGCCCAAGCCAGTGGGCTGTCCAACCCGCGCGCATCAGCTTGCGCTAAGGCGCTGGCGCGCACAGCGGCTTCAATCTCGCGCCGTTCCGCGTTCAGGATATCCAACCGCTGGGCCAAGGCTTCGGCTTCGGCACTATCACGTGTGGCCAGCAGCCGTGCGCCCATATCCGCCGCGCCGATCCGCCCCCCGGCATTGATACGCGGGCCAATCACATAGCCCAGATGATAGGCGCGGGGGGCCGTATCCAGCCGCGCCACATCCGAGAGCGCGCGCAACCCCGGACGCGCGCGTCCCGCCATAACGCGCAAGCCCTGTCGCACGAAAGCGCGGTTCACGCCAACCAGTGGCGCAACATCGGCCACCGTGGCCAGCGCCACAAGGTCCAGCATCGCCATAAGGTCCGGGCCGGTCATGCCTGTGCCGCGTGCTTGGCGGTTGGCTTCGACCAGCATCAGGAACACCACGCCTGCGGCGCATAAATGCCCCAAGCCGCCATCTTCGTCCTGACGGTTCGGGTTCACGATCGCCAGCGCCTCTGGCAGGGTTTCGGCCCCCAGATGGTGGTCCAGCACCACCACATCGGTTCCGCGCGCGGCGGCAAGTGCGTCATGCGCCATGGTCCCGCAATCGACGCAGATGATCAGGTCATGCGCCGCGGCCAGCTTGGCCATGGCAGGCGCGTTTGGCCCGTAGCCTTCGGTCAGGCGATCGGGCACATAGAGCGTGGCGTTGCGGCCCATCGCGCCCAACCAATCCAGCAGAAGCGCCGCAGAGGCCGCGCCATCCACGTCGTAATCCGCGAATATGGCAATGCGCTCACGCCCGGTTGCCGCTTGCAAGATCCGGGCGGCAGCGCGGTCCATATCCTTCAAGCTATGCGGGTCTGGCAAGAGCGCGCGCAGCGATGGGGTAAGGTAGTCTTGCGCATGGTCTGGTGGCACTTGCGCGCGCGCCAGAACGGCGCAAACGGCAGGGGGCAGGGCCGTCGCCTGCCAGATCGCTTCGGCCTGCCTGTCGCGCGCGGCGTCAGGTCCAACCCAGCGCTGGCCTAGGGCAGAGTGCTCAACCCCCAGAAACGCGCGCGGCTCGGTCATTGTTGCAGGATATCGGCAACGGGGAGGGCCGATACGAATTCTCCGTGCAAGTGGCTGATGGCGGCGCGGTGACTATCCTCTGCACTCATGTGCGGCGCTGGCGGGGTCAGCCAAGCCTGATCGGCGTTGCTGGAAAACGCCGCGCAAGCGTCATGCGCCAGCGTCACGCCAAACCCCAGATTGGCGGCCATCCGGCAGGTGGTCGACACGCAATGCGGCGTTGTCAGCCCGGCAACGACCAAGGTGCCAAGCTGCTGTTCGCGCAGCCATGCCTCCAAACCGGTTCCGATAAACGCCGAGTTCACTGATTTTTCGAAGCGCTGCTCATTGCCTATGGGTGCCAGCGCCGGCATCCACGCAGAACCCGCGCCTGCAAGCGGACTGCCATGTTGCAGGCTTAGATGGCGGATATGGGCAATCGGCGCGCCGGTCGCACGCCACGCGGTCAGAAGACTTGCGGCCTTTGCCTCGGCATCCGGGTTGTTGCGCATACCCCAGACCGGGTCAGAAAACCCGATCTGGAAATCTATCAGCAGAAGCGCCGTATCGTGCTTCATCTTGCCTCGAATGCTCCGGGGGCTGGCCCGCGCGGGCCAAGCGAGGGCTGCGCCCCTTCCGACAGTTTACAGGGGCGAGCGGTAGGTCATGCGCCGCAGCGACCCGGTTTTCGAGCGCATCAGCAGGGTTTCGGTCGTCACCCAGCCCGGTTCGGTCCGAATGCCCTTCACGATGGAGCCGTCGGTCACGCCGGTTGCGGCAAAGATCACGTCGCCCGTCACCATCTCGTCGCGGGTATAGACGCGGTCCAGATCCTCGATCCCGGCGCGGCGGGCGCGGGCGATTTCATCCTCGTTGCGGAACAAGAGCTTGCCGTAAATTTGCCCGCCCATGCATTTCAGCGCCGACGCGGCCAGAACCCCCTCGGGCGCACCGCCCGATCCCATATACATGTCGATCCCCGTCAGCGCGGCTTCGGCACAATGGATCACACCGGCCACATCGCCATCCATGATCAGCCGGATCGCGGCCCCGGTTGAGCGGATATCTTCGATCATGTCTTCATGGCGGGGGCGTTCCAGCACACAGACGGTGATGTCGGAGGGCGCGCAACCCTTGGCCTTGGCCAGCGCGCGCACGCGGTCCGAGGGCGACATGTCCATCGTGACCGTATCGGATGCAAAGCCGGGGCCGATGGCCAGCTTGTCCATATACACATCGGGTGCGTGCAGCATGGACCCGCGCGGCGCCATGGCGATCACGGTCAGCGCATTCGGAAAGTCCTTGGCGGTCAGCGTGGTGCCTTCCAAAGGGTCCAGCGCGATATCGACCTCTGGCCCGGTGCCGGTGCCGACTTCTTCGCCAATATAAAGCATAGGCGCTTCATCGCGTTCGCCTTCACCGATGACAACGCGGCCCTTGATGTCGAGCATGTTAAGCTGCGTGCGCATCGCATCGACCGCGGCTTGGTCGGCGGCTTTTTCATCGCCACGCCCGACAAGCTTGGCAGAAGCAAGGGCAGCGGCTTCGGAGACGCGCGCCAGCCCCAGAGAGAGCATGCGGTCCTGAAATTGTGAAATGGCGGTCATGGTGGTCTGTCCCTGACAAGATGTGGTTGCCAAAGCTCTACCTGCACTGCCCCCCAGACCACAAGGCTTGGTGTGTATGGGGGCGCTAACAGCCATGCGCCTGCGACATATGGGACTCAGTCTTCCTCGATGGCCAGTGCAACCGGCTCATCCACCACCACCCCGGTTTTCAGCGACAGCGCAACCGCGTGGTCAATCGCATCGCGCGTGGTTTTGTGAGTGATGACCAGAACCGGCGCGCGGGTATCTGCATGGCCTTGCTGGCGCATCCGGTCGATGGATACGCCTGCATTCCCAAGCGCCTCTGCCACTTTGGCCAGCGCGCCGGGTTTGTCGATCAGCGTCATGCGCAGGTAGAAGGGTTTCGACGCGGTGGCGCGTGCCGCTTGCGGTTGCGCAAGGCTGGCCGCCGGTTGCCCAAAGACCGGCAGGCGCAGCCCGCGCGCGATGTCGATCACATCGCCAATGACCGCGCTTGCCGTCGGGCCCGCGCCCGCGCCGGGGCCGCGCAGCACCACGCGCTCGATCGCGTCACCCTCGATCACGACCATGTTGGTGCCGCCCTTCAACTGCCCCAGCGGGCTATCTGCGGGCACAAGGCAGGGGGTCATCGACTGCTCCAGCCCGCGGCCGGTCATCTGCGCCACGCCCAAAAGCTTGATACGCAGGCCCAGATCGGCGGCAGCGCGAATGTCTTCAATCTCGATCTGTTGGATACCGCCCAGTTCGATTGCGTCGAAATTGGGTTGCACGCCAAAGGCGATGGCCGACAGGAGCGCAAGCTTATGCGCGGCGTCGATGCCACCCACATCGAGCGTGGGGTCGGCTTCCAGATAGCCAAGCTGGTTCGCTTCTTCGAACACGGTATCGTAGGGAAGGCCCGCATCTTCCATCCGGGTCAGAATGTAATTGCAGGTGCCGTTCATAACGCCCTTGATGCGGGTGATCTTGTTGCCCGCCAGCCCCTCCATCAGCGCCTTGATGACAGGGATGCCGCCTGCAACCGCCGCCTCAAAGCGCAAAGCCACACCCTTGGCTTCTGCTGCTTCTGCCAGCGCTTGGCCATGCAGCGCCAGAAGCGCCTTGTTGGCCGTGACAATGTCTTTGCCCGCTGCGATTGCGGCTTCGGTTAGGGCTTTTGCGGGGCCATCCTCGCCGCCCATAAGTTCCACGACCACATCAACATCGTCGCGCCGTGCCAGCGTCAGCGGGTCATCTTCCCAAGCATAGCTGGAAATATCGACGCCGCGATTGCGCGACCGTGAGCGAGCGCTGACGGCGGTAATGGTCACGGGGCGACCTGCGCGCGCTTCTATCAGGGCTGCGTTGCGCTGCACCAGCGCGATCAGCCCAGCCCCGACCGTTCCAAGCCCGGCAATTCCAAGGCGCAAGGGTTGGGTCATGTCGCAGGCTCCGTCTTGGCTGAATATCAAGCGCCTGTTAGCCGCTTGGCGCGGGGCTTGCAACGTGCCTAAGCCCGCAGCGCGGCAAGTGTGTCAGCGATGGCGCGACAAGGGGCTTCGTCGGGGCGGTATTCCAGCCCGATGGCAGGACAGTCCAAGCCCCGCAAGAGCGCCATTAGCGGTGCAATTTCAGTGCAAAGGTCGGGGCAGGGCGCGCCCCTGTCCGACGCGCGGGCAAGCTGGACATGGCCAATACGCGGCCGCAGCCGGGTCAGTAGCGCGTGGCCCTCGGCCTCGCTGTGCAGCGCGCGGATGTGGAACCAGTCTGCCATGATCTTCAGGCGCGGGTCGTTGAAGCGGTCCAGCACCGCTTCGGCCTGTGCGAAGCCCGACAGGAAATAGCCCGGTGCCGCGCGCGGGCTGATCGGTTCGATGAACAGATCACAGGGCGTGCGGGCCAGCGCATGATCTAGGTTATGCAGATATGTCGCCTCATCCCCGCCTTTGCCCGCAACCACATGGATCGCGCCAGCATTAAGCGCTTGGGCTGCGACAGCGGCGGCGGCGAAATCTTGGGCGAAGCCGTCGCGCGACAGCGCCGCGCGGCCCATGCTGTCACCCATAGACGTGCCCAGAACCACCACCGGCATATCGCCCAGAACGCGGGCCAGCGCGCCCAGATCGGTCCCTTGCGCCTGATCGTGCATCTCGACCGCGTCAAAGCCCGCATCGCGCGCGGCGCGTAGGCGGTCGGGCAGCGACAGATCGGTGAACAAAAAGCCCAGATTGGCGGAAATCAGCATTGTGTTTCTTTCGTCAATTTCCCGAAAACGCGCTTAATTTCTTGCGTTTGTCACATGGATTTCCTATCCCGGCGCTTCACATTGTGCCACCGACAATAAAGGGAGGCGACATGCCGGATCGCGTGTTTCAGGAATATGGTATCCATCGCTGGGGTGCAGGCATGTTTGCCCGCATGGACAACGGCGATCTGGGGCTTGTGAACCCAGAGCGGCCCAATGACACGCCCGCCAGCCTGCCAGACCTGTTGCACAAACTGCATGAGCGCGGGGTGCATACGCCCGTTCTGGTGCGCGTTGGGGCGTTTTTGCGCCGCCAGTTGGAACATCTAAACCACGCCTTTGCCACCGCGATCACCACCAGCGGGTATCAGGGCAGCTATCGCGGCGTGTTCCCGATCAAGGTGAACCAGCAGGCAGAGGTGATCGACCGCATCGTGGAATATGGCCGTCCGTTTCAGTTTGGGTTGGAAGCGGGGTCGAAGCCGGAACTGATTCTGGCGCTCTCGCGCGATCTGCCAAAGGGCGCTTTGCTGATCTGCAACGGCATCAAGGATGCCGAATTCATCCGGCTGGGGATTCTGGCGCGCAAGGCCGGGATCAATTGCGTCTTGGTCATCGAGTCGCCGGGCGAGGCCGATATGGTCATCGCCGAAGCGCGCCGCTTGGGTGAAAAACCTGCGCTAGGCGTGCGCATCAAGCTGACGCGGCGCGTGACGGGCAATTGGGCCGACAGTTCTGGCGACCGCTCGACCTTTGGGCTGACCACCAAGGAAGTGGTCGATCTGATCGACAAGCTGCGCGCCGCCGACATGCTGGATTGCCTTGTTCTGCAACACGCGCATCTGGGCAGCCAAGTGCCGCAGATCATGGATATTCGCCAAGCCGTTGACGAAGCCTGCCGCTTCTATACCGAGTTGCGCCGCTTGGGCGTGCCGCTGGAATATCTGGATCTGGGCGGCGGCTTGGGCATTGATTACACCGGCGAAGCGCGCGCCAACGACAATTCCATGAATTATACCATGGAAGAATATTGCACCAATGTGGTCGAGACCGTGAAATATCAGATGGACGAGGCCGAAGTGCCACATCCCACACTGGTCACGGAATCGGGTCGCGCCATCGTGGCCTATTCGTCGATGCTGCTCTCGGACATTCTGGAAGCCAGCTATTTCGACCGCGCCGCCCCCATCACGCCCGAAGATGACGACCACCACATGCTGTCAGACATGGCGGCGATTTCGGGCTACCTGTCGCCGCGCCGGGTGCAGGAATGTTTGAACGATGCCGAATATTACCGCGAAGAATTGCGCGCATTGTTCCGTCGCGGCGTGATTGGCATTGAAGAAGTGGCGCGCGCCGAGCAGATTTTCCTGTTCATCGTGGGCCGCATCAAGGATATGGTCGCGCAGAACTCCGAGGACGTGCCGCAGGAAGTGGTCGAGGCGCTGTCCGCCCACCGCGACATTTACCGCGCGAATTTCAGCCTGTTCCAGTCGCTGCCCGATGTCTGGGCGATTGACCAGTTGGTGCCCATCGCGCCTTTGCAACGCCTGAACGAAAAGCCGCTGCGCCGCGCGGTCCTGTCCGACATTACCTGCGACAGCGATGGTAAGATCGACCAATTCGTGCTGGGCCACGGCATTGGCAATGCGCTCCCCATCCACGAATTGACCGAAGGCGAGCGGTATTTCATCGGCATCTTCCTTGTCGGCGCCTATCAGGAAACCTTGGGCGATCTGCACAACCTGTTCGGCGATACAAACATCGTGACGGTCGATTTCAACGAAGATGGCGTGCTGGAATTGCAGCACGAGGTCGAAGGCGATACGGTGTCCGAAGTGATGGCCTATGTCGAATACGAACCCCGGCAATGCCTGGACGCGTTCAAGCGCATCGTGGAACGCGGCGTGCAGGATGGCACGCTGAACCCGGCGCAGCGGCGGATGCTGATGGAAACCTATCGCCATGCGATGAATGGCTACACCTATTACGAACATGAGGAACATACCCATGGCTGACAACAAGGACGTTCTGGTTATTGGCGCGGGGGGCGTGGCCTCTGTCACGCTGCACAAGATGGCGATGAACCCAGACCTGTTTCCGGGCCGCATCTGTGTGGCCAGCCGCACGCTGGCCAAATGCGAGGCGATTGCGGCAGAGGTGAAATCGCGCACGGGCGTCGAGATTGAAACCTACGAGGTGGATGCCAATGACGTCGATCAGACTGTCGCGCTGATCGAGGCCGTGAAGCCTGCGCTTCTGGTCAACCTGGCGCTACCCTATCAGGATCTGGACCTGATGGCAGCCTGCCTGCGCACCGGTGTGCATTATCTGGACACCGCCAATTACGAGCCGCCGGAAGAAGCCAAGTTCGAATATTCCCACCAGTGGAAGCTGCATGACCAGTTCCAACAAGCGGGCCTGATGGCCACGCTGGGTGTGGGGTTCGATCCCGGCGTGACCAGCATTTTCGCGGCTTACGTTCGCAAGCATCACCTGTCAGGCATTCGCCTGATCGACATTCTGGATTGCAACGGCGGCGATCACGGCCACCCGTTTGCCACCAATTTCAACCCCGAGATCAACATCCGCGAAGTGACCGCCGAAGTGCGCCATTGGGAACATGGCGGCTGGGTCACAAGCCCGGCCATGTCCACCAAAGTCGAGTTCGATTTCGAGGCGGTTGGCCCCAAGAACATGTATCTGATGTATCACGAAGAGCTGGAAAGCCTTGTGACGCATTTCCCCGAAATCGAGCGCGCCCGCTTCTGGATGACCTTTGGCGACGCCTATATTAACCACGTCACCGTGTTGCAGAATGTGGGCATGACCTCGATCGAGCCTGTGGAGTATGAAGGCCACAAGATCATTCCGCTGCAATTCCTGAAAGCCGTTCTGCCCAATCCCGGCGATCTGGGCGAACGCACCAAGGGCAAGACCAATATCGGCGATATCATCACCGGCCCGGCGCAGGACGGCTCTGGCGAAAAGACGTTCTACATCAAGAACATCTGCGACCATGAGGAATGCTACCGCGAAGTTGGCAGCCAAGCTGTCAGCTACACGACCGGCGTGCCTGCCTTCATCGGCGCGGCGCTTATGCTGAACGGCACATGGTCGGGCGCGGGCGTGTTCAACACCGAACAGCTTGACCCCGATGCCTTCATGGACATGCTCAACCAGCATGGCCTGCCATGGACGCTGACGGAACTGTCGGCCCCGGCTGATTTCTGATGGCGATGCAGACCTTCGCGGGCGATCCGGGTGCGTTTGCCCGGTTCGACCTGTCTCGCGTGCCCTCGCCCTGTTTCGTGGTGGATGAAGCGCGGCTTGAAGCGAATTTGCGCGTTCTGGCCGATGTGCAGGCACGGTCCGGCGCGACGGTGCTGTGTGCGCTGAAGGCGTTTTCCATGTGGGAACTGGCGCCCTTGGTCAGCCGCTACCTGTCGGGCGTCTGCGCGTCTGGCCTGTGGGAAGCGCGGCTGGGGCGCGAGGAATATGGTGGCATTGTTGAGACGTTTTCGGCGGGTTACAAGCCTGACGAGATGACCGAGATCGCTGCGATTTCGGACCATATCATTTTCAACACCCCCGCTGCCAAGGACCGCTTCCTGCCCGTTCTGCAAGAGTCGGGTCGCGACATCCATGTCGGCCTGCGCTTCAACCCCGGCCTGCCGCTGGGGGATGACGCGAAATACGACCCCGCCGCGCCCGGTTCGCGCCTTGGCACGCCGCTCGATCAGATTGATGCGGCCGCGCTTGCGGGCGTCGATGGCCTGCATATGCACACATTGTGCGAGCAAGACCTGTCGCCGCTGCTGGCCATCTGGGACCATATCGCGCCGCGCATCCGCGACCTTTCACCCCATCTGAAATGGATCAATTTCGGCGGTGGCCACCACATTACCCGCGCGGATTACGACCGCGACGGGCTGGTCGATTTCCTGATCCGCGTGCGCGAGGAAACGGGCCTGCACTGCTATCTGGAACCGGGCGAAGCGGTGGCGCTTGATTGCGGCATCTTGGTGGGCGAGGTGTTGGACGTGGTGGAAAACGATGGCGCGAATGCGATCCTCGACATTTCCGCGACCTGCCACATGCCCGATGTGATCGAAGCACCCTACCGCCCCGCGTTGCTGGGCGAGGGGGGCGAGACCCCGGTGCGCTTGGGCGGGCCAAGTTGTTTGGCGGGCGATGTGATCGGGCGGTATGATTTCGGCGCTGTGCCGGAAATTGGCACCCGTGTCGCGTTTCTGGATCAAGCGCATTACTCGATGGTGAAAACCACCACCTTCAACGGCGTGCGCCTGCCCGCGCTGGCGGTGTGGAACAGCGACACCGACGCACTGCGCGTGATCCGCCAGTTTGATTACTGCGATTTCAAAGGCCGCTTGTCATGATCTTCCTGAATTCCGAATTGACCAATGCGGAACGCCAGCCCGAGGCGCGCTTCCAGATCGTGCCCATGCCGCTGGAGAAAACCGTGTCCTACGGGTCGGGCACGGCGGATGGCCCCGCCGCTCTGATCGAAGCGTCGGACCAGTTGGAACGGCTGTGGCGCGGGATGGAGCCGTGCAAGGCAGGCATATATACCACGCCGCCCATCGACTGCGCGCAACCGTTGGAAGCCGCTTTGGACGCTCTTGCCGCGCGCACCGAAGGGATTGCGCGGGCGGGCCAGATCCCCGTCACCTTGGGCGGCGAGCATAGCCTGTCTTGGGGGGCGGTGATGGGTGTGTCGCGGGCGCTGGGCCGCAGCATCGGGATCGTGCAGATCGACGCCCATGCCGATCTGCGCCGCGCTTATCAGGGGTTTCGTCACAGCCACGCATCCGTCATGCAGCTTCTGGTCGAGGAAGAGGGCATGGCGTTGGCGCAATATGGCGTGCGCGCGCTGTCTTCTGACGAAGCCGCGCTGCGCGACGCTCTGGGCGTGACCTATATCGACGCGGAAGAACTTGTGAGCGACGGGATCATGGAGGTCACGCTGCCCGACGACTTCCCCGAGGACATCTATATCAGTTTCGATGTGGACGGGCTGGATGCGCCCTTGATGCCCGCCACGGGCACGCCGGTGCCGGGGGGGCTGGGCTATTATCAAGCACTGGCGCTGGTGCGCTCGGCCTTGCGCGGGCGGCGCTGCGTGGGGATCGACGTGGTCGAACTTGCGCCCATTGCAGGGGCGGATGTGTGGGATTTCACGGCGGCGCAACTGACCTATGCGCTGATCGGAATAGCCCAAGGCGGGTAGGGGGCGCTCGCGCCCCCTCTGGGCTCTGCGGGCCCATTCACCCCCTGAGGATATTTGGGCACGGATGAATAGGCAAAAGCGGGGGATAAACCGCTAAATCTTGTGTCATGGACGTGACAATCCCGCGCGATCTGCCTATAAGTGGGGCAAGCAAGCGAGGATTGAACTGCATGTCTGCCGAAGCCCAGAAAATCGACGAATACGGCGCTGATTCCATCAAGGTTTTGAAGGGGTTGGATGCGGTGCGCAAGCGCCCCGGCATGTATATCGGCGATACCGATGACGGGTCGGGCCTGCACCACATGGTGTATGAGGTCGTCGATAACGGCATTGACGAGGCTTTGGCGGGCCATGCCGATTTCGTGAGCGTCATCATTCACGCCGACAGTTCCGTGTCGGTCATGGATAACGGGCGCGGCGTGCCGACCGATATTCACACCGAAGAGGGGGTCTCGGCGGCCGAGGTCATCATGACCCAGCTGCATGCGGGCGGCAAGTTTGACCAGAACAGCTATAAAGTGTCGGGCGGGTTGCACGGCGTCGGCGTGTCGGTGGTGAATGCGCTGTCGGATTGGTTGGAACTGCGCGTCTGGCGCGCGGGCAAGGAACATATCGCCCGGTTTGAGCGGGGCGACACGGTGCGCCATCTGGAAGTGGTGGGCGACAGCGGCGGGCGGACCGGCACAGAGGTGCGGTTTCTGGCCTCGACCACGACGTTTTCCAACCTTGAATATAACTTCAAGACGCTGGAAAACCGGTTGCGGGAACTGGCGTTTCTGAATTCCGGCGTGCGGATCATTCTGGAAGACCACCGGCCTGCCGAGCCGCTGAAGACGGAACTGTTCTACGAGGGCGGCGTGCGCGAATTCGTCCGCCATCTGGACCGCAGCAAGACCCCTGTCATGCCGGAACCCATCTACATCAATGGTGAGCGTGACGGCATTGGCGTGGAAGTGGCGATGTGGTGGAATGACAGCTACCACGAAAATGTGCTGCCTTTTACAAACAACATCCCGCAGCGCGATGGCGGCACGCATATGGCGGGCTTTCGCGGGGCGCTGACGCGGACCATCAACGCCTATGCGCAATCGAGCGGGATTGCCAAAAAGGAAAAGGTCAGTTTCACGGGCGACGATGCGCGCGAAGGGCTGACCTGCGTGTTGTCGGTGAAGGTCCCCGATCCGAAATTTTCCAGCCAGACCAAGGACAAGCTAGTCAGTTCCGAGGTGCGTCCGGCTGTAGAAAGCTTGGTGAACGAAAAGCTGGCCGAGTGGTTCGAGGAGAATCCCGGCTACGCCAAGGGCATTGTCGGTAAGATTGTCGAGGCCGCTTTGGCGCGCGAAGCGGCGCGCAAGGCCCGCGAATTGACCCGCCGCAAAACCGCGATGGACGTGGCCAGCCTGCCCGGCAAGCTGGCCGATTGTCAGGAACGCGACCCGGCCAAGTCGGAATTGTTTCTGGTCGAGGGCGACAGCGCCGGCGGGTCTGCCAAGCAGGGCCGCTCGCGCCAGAACCAGGCCGTGTTGCCCCTGCGTGGGAAAATCCTGAACGTGGAGCGCGCGCGCTTTGACCGGATGCTGGGCAGCCAAGAAATCGGCACGCTGATTACCGCGCTGGGCACCGGCATTGGCCGCGACGAATTCGACCTTGCGAAACTGCGCTACCACAAGATTGTCATCATGACCGATGCCGATGTGGACGGCGCGCATATCCGCACGCTTTTGCTGACCTTTTTCTTCCGCCAGATGCCGCAATTGATCGAGGCAGGGCATTTGTATATTGCCGAACCGCCCTTGTTCAAAGTGGCGCGAGGCAAGTCCGAGGTCTATTTGAAGGACAAGCCCTCGCTGGAGAATTACCTGATCGAACAAGGGGTTGAGGGCGCAGTGCTGCGTCTGGCCAATGGCGAGGAAATCATCGGGCAGGATCTGGCGCGCATCGTGACCGAAGCGCGTGCGGTGCGCCGGTCTCTGGAAGCTTTCCCCAGCCATTACCCGCAGCATATTCTGGAACAGGCGACCATCGCAGGCGCGCTGATGGCCGAAGCCTTGGCGGCGCATCCGCAAGCCTTGGCGGATTCGGTTGCCGAACGGCTGGACCTGATCGCCGCCGAATACGAGCGCGGTTGGGAAGGGCGGCCCACGCAGGATGGCGGCTTGCGCTTGGCGCGTATCCTGCGCGGCGTGGAGGAGGTGCGGCGCTTGGACGGGCAAGTCCTGCGCTCTGGCGAGGCACGACGCTTGGCGACCCATACCCAAAGCCTTCAAGATGTATATGGCAAACCCGCCGAATTGGTGCGCCGCGACCGCAAGCAGACGATCTATGGCCCGGTGGACCTGCTGGATGCCATTCTGGCCGAAGGTGAAAAGGGCCTGTCGCTGCAACGCTACAAGGGCTTGGGTGAAATGAACCCCGACCAGCTTTGGGAGACCACGCTCGACCCCGAAGCGCGCACCTTGTTGCAGGTAAAGGTCGATGATCTTGCAGAAGCCGACGACATTTTCACCAAGCTGATGGGAGATGTGGTCGAACCGCGGCGCGAGTTCATCCAGCGCAACGCGCTGAGCGTGGAAAATCTGGACGCCTGAGGCCATGCAATGCCCCTTGCGCCGCGCGGGCGCGTGGGGCAACACTTTGGGTCAAGGATGAATTGCCAGAGTGACCATGAGCCGTATCAGCAAGATCGAGATTGACGACACTGGGCTGCCAACGCCCACGCCAGAGGTGGAACAAGAGCGCAAGGTCGCCGTGTTCGATCTGTTGGAAGACAACAGCTTTGCCATTCTGCCGCGTGACGGGCAAGAGGCGCCGCCGGGGCCATTCCAGATGACGTTGGCGATCCGCGAACGGCGCTTGGTGATTGACCTGCGCGACGAGGCAGGGGTCATGGTCAGCGAAATGCACTTGTCGCTTGGTCCATTCCGGCAGGTGGTGAAGGATTACTACCAGATATGTGGCAGCTATTACGAGGCTGTGAAGAACATGCCGCCCAGCCAGATCGAAGCGATCGACATGGCGCGGCGCGGCATTCACAACGAGGGCGCGCGCATCTTGCAGGAACGGCTGGAGGGCAAGGCGGAGCTGGACAAAGACACGGCCCGCCGCCTGTTCACTCTTGTATGCGTGCTGCATTTCGGGGGTTGAATGGACACGGATTTTCCCACGTCCGTGTTGTTCTGCTGCGACCATAATTCCGTGCGCTCGCCCATGGCCGAGGGGTTCATGAAAAAGCTTTACGGTCAGCGCGCTTATGTGCAATCGGCGGGCGTGCATTCCGACCGCGAGATTGATGGCTTTTCGATTGCCGTCAGCGCCGAGGATGGGGTGGAATTGTCACGCCATCGCTCGCGCTCTTTCGAGGAAATGATGGATTGGGGCGATGATCTTGGTGGGTTTGATTTGATCATAGCTCTGTCGCCTGCAAGCCAAAGGCAAGCTTTGGAACTGACCCGCTATGCCCATATTGATGTCGAATATTGGCCGATCATGGACCCGTCGGGGCTGGGAGAGACGCGCGAGGCGAAGCTTTCCGCCTACCGTCAGGCCCGTGACCAAATAAAGCAACGCCTGTTGGCCCGGTTCGGGCCACCGTCCGAAGGGTAACGCCATGAGCCGCGCGCTTATAGAAAACTATTTCTCCGCCTTCAACGCCGGGGACACAAGCACCATGCTGGCTTTGGTGGCGGAGGATGTGGCGCACCATGTCAATCAAGGCGAGCTCCGGCGCGGACGCGACGCATTCGCCACGTTTTGCAGCCATATGGGCGTCAGCTACCGCGAAGAGCTTCGCGATATCGTGATTTTCGCCAGCGAGGATGGCACCCGCGCGGCGGCGGAATTCGTGGTACACGGGGAGTATTTGCAAACCGATCCGGGCCTGCCAGAGGCGCGGGGGCAGCGTTATATCCTGCCCGCCGGGTCCTTTTTCGCGCTGCGGGATGGGAAAATCACCCGCGTGACGACCTATTATAACCTGCAAGACTGGATCGCACAGGTTTCCGTATGAGCTTGCGGTATGAGGCGTTGACGGGGGCGTCGATTGGCCCGGTCATCGAAGGGTTGGCCGATCTGCGCATCCGCGTGTTCCGCGACTGGCCTTATTTGTATGCGGGCGATCTGGACTATGAGCGCGGCTATCTTGCGGTCTACCGCGACAACCCGCGCGCCATCGTCGCGGCGGCCTTTGTTGGCGACAGGCTGGTGGGGGCCGCAACCGGCCTTCCAATGACAGACGCCGACCCGGAATTTCGCGCGGCCTTTGACGGCACCGACCATGACCCTGCGCAGGTTTTTTACTGCGCCGAGTCTGTGCTCTTGTCCGAGTATCGAGGGCAGGGGGCCGGGCACCGCTTTTTCGACCTGCGCGAGCAGCAGGCGCGCGCCTTGGGCCAGCGCTACGCCGCCTTTTGCAGCGTGAAGCGGCCCGATGACCATCCCGCGCGGCCCGAAGGCTACCGCCCGCTCGACGGGTTTTGGCGCAAGCGCGGCTATGCGCCTTTGCCCGGTGTTGTTGCGCGGTTTTCGTGGCGCGATATTGGCGACGCGGAAGAGAGTATCAAACCCCTGCAAGTCTGGATGCGCGCGTTATGAAGATCGCCGCCGCCGCTTACCCTATCGATTTCTTGTCGGATTGGGACGCTTACGCCGCGAAGCTATCCGCATGGGTGGCCACGGGTGCCGCCACAGGGGCTGACCTTCTGGTCTTTCCCGAATACGGGTCAATGGAACTCGCCAGTCTCGGCGGGGCCGCTATCGCCGCCAATCTGGAAACCGCGCTGGGCGAAGTCATGCGCCATGCCCCGCGCGTGGATGATCTGCATTGCGACCTTGCTGCGCAGCACAAGGTTCATATTCTGGGCGCATCCGCGCCGGCGAAAGCCGGTGCCTCGCGGCCCGTGAACCGTGCCACGCTTTACGGGCCTGACGGCGTGATCGGGTATCAAGACAAGCAGATCATGACCCGGTTTGAGCGCGAAGACTGGCATATTGCACCCGGCACCGATGGCCTGCGCGTGTTCGAAACTTCGCTGGGCCGCATCGGCATCCTGATCTGCTACGATGCTGAATTTCCGCTTTTGGCCCGTGCCTTGGCCGAAGCCGGGGCAGAGATACTGCTCGTGCC
>JAFGVZ010000015.1 GCA_016937725.1 Paracoccaceae bacterium
CGGGGTAAAGATGTGGGATGCCGGGGCTGGTGATCAGGGCTGCAATCTGTGACCAGTCTGCGCGCGACAGGTCTTGCAGGGCGATACCCTCTGCCTCTGCCCGGGCGCGGGCGTCGGGGCTGTCATCCCACGCCAAAGGCATCGCTCCACCCGCAGCCAGCGCACGACATGTGGCCAGCCCCGAACGGCCAAGGCCCAACACGGCGACTTGGCGCCCTTCATACCCTTGCACCGGGATCATCTGACAGCCTTTCAACCGGAAGGGGCTGCGCCCCTAAGCCATGTGTTCAGGGGGCTTTGCCCCCGTGCTGGCCCTGATAGGCCAGCCCTCCCCCAGAGTATTTGGGGCAAGATGAAGGCGCAAGATCGCGCTTAGCGCACCTTCAGCGTGGCCAGACCGACAAGTGCCAGAACCAGCGCTATGATCCAGAACCGGATCACGATTTGCGGCTCTGCCCAACCCTTTTTTTCAAAGTGGTGATGAATCGGGGCCATCAGGAAAACCCGCTTTCCGGTTTTCTTGAAATACAGCACCTGAATGATGACCGAGAGCGTTTCGACCACGAAAATGCCGCCGACAATGCCCAGCACGATCTCGTGCTTGATCGACACCGCGATCGCACCCAGTGCGCCGCCAAGGGCCAGACTGCCCGTATCGCCCATGAATACGGCGGCGGGGGGCGCATTATACCACAAGAACCCCAAGCCACCCCCTGCCAAGGCAGCGGTGAAGATAAGGAGTTCACCCACGCCGGGCACGTAATGCACATCCAGATAGGCGGTGAAATCGACCCGGCCCACGGCATAGGCGATCACGCCCAGAGTGGCCCCGGCGATCATGACGGGCATGATGGCCAACCCGTCCAACCCGTCGGTCAGGTTCACGGAATTCGCAGCCCCCACGATGACAAACGCCCCGACTGGGATGAAAAACCACCCCAATGTGATCAGCACGTCCGAGAAGACCGGCACGGCAAGTTGGCCCTGAAGCTCTGCCGGGTGGACATACATTGCTGCCGCACTGGCCAGCACGCCGATCAGCGTGCCCAAGGCCAGCCGCACCCGGCCCGGCACGCCCTTGACATTGCCCTTGGAAACCTTTGCCAAGTCATCGGCAAATCCGATCAGGCCAAAGCCGATGGTCACAAGCAGCACGATCCAGACATAAGGGTTATCCAGCCGCGCCCAAAGCAGGGTCGACACCGTCAGCGCCGACAGGATCAGCAGGCCACCCATCGTGGGCGTGCCGGTTTTGGTCAGCAAATGGCTTTCCGGCCCATCCGCGCGGATGGGCTGGCCGTTCGACTGGCGGCGCTTGAGCAGGTTGATCAGCGGTCGCCCGAAGAAAAAGCCGAAGACCAGCGCGGTGAAAAACGCCGCCCCCGCCCGGAAGGTGATGTAGCGAAACAGGTTAAACCCCGGCAGGGTGTCGGCAAACTCGGTCAACCAGAAGAACATTACAGACCCTTTTCCTGCGAGGGGGAGACATCTAGACCGCGCAGCGCATCGACCACGCGTGACACGCGGCTGCCTTTGGACCCTTTGACAAGCACTACATCGCCCGGTGCGACCAAGACATGGACGTGATTGACCAAAGCTTCGGCAGTTTCAACCCGTTTGCCACGCTGACGGGCTGGCAAGGCCGCGTGCAGGCTGGCCATGCGCGGCCCAACGCAATGCACGATCCGCACCTGCGCCATAGACGCATCGCGCGCAAGGGCTTCGTGCATGGCAAGCTCTTCCGGGCCAAGTTCCAGCATGTCGCCAAGGATGGCAATGCGGCGCCCGCCCGGCGCAGGCGAAGTTTGGGCCAATAGCGCGAGTGCCGCGGTCATAGAAGCGGGGTTAGCATTGAACGCATCGTCGATCAGGGTGAAGCGCGCCTCTTCAACCGGGTCGAGCAGAATATCTTGGCGCAGGCCTCGACCGGCCGGTGGCTGCCAGCGCCCC
The DNA here is from genome assembly GCA_016937725.1 of Paracoccaceae bacterium. Taxonomy (GTDB): domain Bacteria; phylum Pseudomonadota; class Alphaproteobacteria; order Rhodobacterales; family Rhodobacteraceae; genus Roseinatronobacter. Next base: position 1,951 of record JAFGVZ010000015.1, read on the forward strand.
AGCGCTTGGGCCGCGCGCGCAAGGTCCAGTCCAAGCGCATGAGCCACACCCAGACACGCAACCGCGTTGGTTGCGGCATGAACCCCGGAATTGACCAACCGCACGGCCAGCGACATTCGGCCAATCTTGGCGCGCAAGACCAGCGCCGTTTCGGTCTGGCGGACATCGTGCAGATGCAACGGCACATCGCCCATGCCAAAAGGCAGGCATGTGGCGGCATGGTGCTGCGCAACCGCGTCGAGGATCGGGCTGGTGGGCAAATCGGCGGGGTAAATCGCCGTGCCGCCAGGTTCCAGCCCGGTGAAGATACTTGCCTTTTCTTGCGCTATCGCGTCCAGACTACCCAAGGATTCAAGATGCGCAGGCGCAATCGCTGTCACTATTGCAACATTTGGCCGCGCAAGACTGGTTAGGGGCGCAATCTCGCCGGCATTGCTCATACCCATTTCGATCACCGCGAAATCGGCGTCTTGTGGCAGGCGCGCCAGCGTGATTGGCACGCCCCAATGGTTGTTGAAACTGGCCTCTGCGGCATGAACCTTGCCAAATTCCGCAAGCATCTCGCGCGCCATGTCCTTGGTCGAGGTCTTGCCCACCGACCCGGTGATCCCGATGACCTGCGCTTTGCTATGCGCACGCCCCGCTGCGCCCAGATCGCGCAGGGCCTGCAACACATCTGGTACGATCAGAAGCGGCGCATCGGAGGGCACCCCGTCGGGAATGCGCGACACCATCGCGGCACCTGCGCCCTTGGCCAGCGCGTCAGCCACGAAATCATGCCCATCGCGCGCGGCGGTCAGGGCCACGAACAAATCGCCCGGTTCCAGATTGCGCGTGTCGATAGAAATGCCCTGCGCGTGCCAATCTGCTGTCGCTTGCCCGCCGGTGGCAAGGGCCGCGTCTTGGGCGGTCCACAGCGTCATGCCCGTTCCTCCAATGCAGCGATGGCCAACGAAGCTTGTTCTAAATCGTCGAACGGGTAAACCGTGTCGCCCACGATCTGCCCGGTTTCATGCCCCTTACCCGCGATCAACAGGGCATCACCCGGTTCAAGCTCATCGACCCCGCGCAGGATGGCTTCGGCGCGGTCGGCAATTTCGATGGCATCGGGGCAGGCTTTCAAAATCTCTGCACGGATAGCGGCGGGGTCTTCGGATCTGGGGTTATCATCTGTCACAAATGCAACATCCGCGTGTTTAGCGGCGGCCTCGCCCATAAGCGGGCGTTTGCCCCGGTCACGGTCACCGCCCGCACCGAACACCACTATCAGGCGCCCCATGACATGCGGGCGCAGGGCTTGCAGGGCCACTGCCAGTGCGTCTGGCGTATGGGCATAATCCACGAAAACAGTGGCGCCGTTCTTGCGCGTTCCGGCAAGCTGCATGCGCCCGCGCACCCCATCCAGCCGGGGCAATTGCGCGGCGACTTCGGCAGGTTCGCCCCCGCAGGCCAGCACCAAACCATAGGCGATCAGCACGTTTTCCGCCTGAAACCCGCCAATCAGTGGCAGGGTTTGCTGGTAAATCGTGCCATCGTAAGAAAAGCGCAGCACTTGGCCAGAGGCGTCAAAGCGTTGACCCAGCAAGCGAATATCGGCATCGGCATCGCGCCCAACGGTCAATGTGCCAATGCCGCGCGCTTCGGCAATCGCCAGCAGGTCCGCCCCGCGCGGGTCGTCCATATTCAGCACCGCCACGCCATCATCTGGCAGCACGCGCTCGAACAACAAAGCTTTCGCCTTGAAATAGGCGCCCATCGTCTTGTGGTAATCCAGATGATCCTGCGTGAAATTGGTAAACCCTGCTGCGCGCAAAGTCACGCCGTCCAAACGGCGCTGGTCCAACCCGTGCGAGGATGCTTCCATCGCGCAATGCGTCACCCCTTCGCGCGCCATATCGGCCAAAAGCCGGTGCAAGGTAACGCTGTCGGGTGTCGTGTGGCCCAAGGGCGCGCTATAGGCGCCCTCCACCCCGGTTGTGCCAAGGTTCGCGGCCTCGTGCCCCAGCGCAGCCCATAGCTGGCGGGTAAAACTGGCGACAGAGGTTTTGCCATTGGTGCCCGTGACCGCTGCCATAACCGACGGTTGCGCGCCAAACCAGAGCGCCGCCGCACCAGACAGGGCCACGCGCGGGTCTTCGGCCAACACAAGGGCGGCGTCAGAGGCGGCCAAGGCGTCTGCGGCGATTTCCGCACCCGCCCGGTCTGTCAGGATGGCCTGCGCGCCGCGCGCCAATGCGGTGGCGATAAACTCTGCCCCATGCACGCGACTGCCGGGCAAAGCCGCGAACAAGGCCCCTTTCGGCACAGCGCGACTGTCAAGGCTGATGCCCGTCACAGCCACATTGCCCCCGCGCACAGGGTTCAGGCCAAGCTCTGACAATGGGCGGGCAGGCAAGTCGGACACGCGCGGGTTCCTTCAGAAAGGCCGAGTAGAAAGGCCGAATAAAAAGGCCGAGGCCAAATAGCCGGGGCATGGACCGGATCGCCGTTCTGTTACCCCGTTTTGCCGCGCGGGTTCAATGGCCCGCATGGCGCGGCGGTCATTGCGCGCTCATATCCATCTGAAACCCGGCCTCTGCCTCTGCCAGGGACACCGGGCGCAGGCCCAATAGCGGGGCCACGCGCCGGGTAATTTCTGCCGATAACGGCACCGCCGTCCAGCCCGCGGTGCGGCGCGGTTCTGGCCCGGTCGTGTCCACGGCTTCGTCCAGCGTGACGATCAGAACATATTTCGGGTCATGCGACGGAAAGACAGAGGCGAAGGTCGCCAAAACCGCATCTTCCTTATAGCCGCCATTGGGCGCGGGCTTGTCGGCAGAGCCGGTCTTGCCGCCCACCGGATAGCCCGGAATGCGCGCGAAAGAGGCTGTGCCTTCAAAGACCACATCGTGCAGGATTTTGCGCATCTGGGCAGAGGTGCGCGGGCTGATGATCTGCGCGCCCTCTTGCGGTGCGTCGCGGCGCAGCAGCGTGGGCGTTACCTCTCGCCCGCCATTGACAAGCGTGGCATAGCCCGCCGCCAAGGCCAGCGGGCTTGTGGTCATGCCATGCCCGTAGGAAATTGTCATCGCCGACAGGTCCGTCCACGGATCAGGCAGCAAAGGCCGCGCGCGCGCGGCTTCGGCCAGTTCAATCTTGGCCGAATCGAGCAAGCCAAAGCGGCGCAAAAACGCCTGCTGACGCTCTGCCCCCATCGCCTGCACCATCCGCGCGGTCCCGATATTCGAGGATTTGACCATGACCTTGGTGACGGACATTTCGTTGCCATAGTCGCGGAAATCGTCGATCTCGAACCGGCCCCAACGGATCGGACCGCGTGTGTCGATGATCGTGTCGGGGGTGACAGACCCTTCATCCAGCGCTTGGGCCACGGCAAAAGCCTTCATCACAGAGCCAAGTTCGTAATAGCCTTGCACGGCACGGTTAAACAGCGGGCTGTCGGCAGGTTCGCCCGTTGTGGGCGGCGCGGGGCGGTCATTGGGGTCGAAATCGGGCAGTGACACAAGGCTGAGCACTTCGCCCGAATAGGCATCCATCAACACCGCGCTGGCCCCGCGGGCATTCAGCGCCAACATGCCGCCCGACAACACCTCTGTCACCGTAGCCTGAAGCGGCAGGTCGATTGACAAACGCAGGGGCTGGTTGGCTTGGGCCGGGTCGCGCAGGCGGTCTTCGAAATAAAGCTCTGCGCCCGCGACACCCAGCAATTCAGCCGCGCGCACGCCTTGTTCGCCGTAACGCGCACCGCCCAGAAGGTGCGCGGCAATCCGGCCATTGGGATAGACGCGCATCTTGCGCGGGCCAAACATCAGCCCCGGTTCGCCAATGTCATGAACCGCCTGCTTTTGTTCCGGCGAAAGCTGCGTCCGCACCCAGACGAAACGGCGGTCGGGATCGGTAAAGCGCGCGGTCAGGCGATCGATATCCAGATCGGGAAAGATGCGGCCAAGCTGTTGCGCGGCGCGCACCGGGTCCACCATGCGGCGGGTTTCGGCATAAAGCGCATGGGTGGCAAGATTGGTGGCCAAGACGCGCCCGCTGCGGTCGGTGATATCGGCCCGCGCGCCGGAAATATCTTCCAGCAGGCCGACTCGCATTTCCAACGGTTCGGTCGCGGCCAGAAGGCCCATGCGCGCCCCCAAAAGCACGAAGCCGGACAGAAACATCAGTGCCAAGACCAGCAGCCGGACTTCGGCGCGCATCCGACCCGTGTCGCGCAGTTCTTGGCGGCGCAGGCGCAGGTTTTCCTGTTCGATGTAATCTGGGTTCTCGCCGCGCTCGCGGGCATTGAGGATGCGCGCCAAAGGGCGCAAGGGCGTGCGGGTCATGGCTGCTCCTCTGTCGTGGCCTCTCGCGTGCCCGAAAGCTGATCGAGGGTGCCGAACACCTCGACCCCGTCGCCAAGGTCCAGCCGCACTTCGGGGGTGGGATAGGCAATCTCGCCAATCTCTCCGAAATGATCGGCGGTGATGGGGATAAGTTTCAGTTCGCTGAAATTGACGTCCACCAATGCCCGCAAGCGGTCAGGACGGTTCAGATAGGCCCATTCCACCTGCTGGACCGAGATTTCGGCTTCCAGTGCTGCGATCTCACGCTCTAGGCTGGCACGGGTGTTCATGGCCTGTTGGGTCAGATGGTTTTCACGATAGGCCCATGTTGCAAGCCCGATCACGGCCAGCGCGGTCACAAGGTAAAGAATGCTTCGCATGCGTTACACCTCTGTAATGCGTGGCAGGCCCAGCGCGCTGCGGTCGGCAGGGCCAGCGGGGGCGTCCGTGCGCAGCGCCAGCCGCAACCGGGCAGAGCGCGCGCGCGGGTTCGCGGCCAGCTCTGCATCGTCAGCGGCAAGGCCCTTTTTTTCCAGCAAGGTGAACCGTGCCGCGGTCTGCGGCGCTTCGGGGGCAAAGCGGTTGCCCCCGCCCCCCTGCCCCGCGCGCTGCGCCAGAAAACGCTTCACGATCCGGTCTTCCAACGAATGAAAGCTGACCACGGCCAGCTTGCCACCCGGTTTCAATGCCCGCTCTGCGGCTTCCAGCCCGTCGACCAGCGCGTCAAACTCGGCATTCACGGCAATGCGCAGGCCTTGGAAAGAGCGCGTTGCGGCATGACTTTGGCCCGGCTTGGGCCGCGGCAGGCACGCGGCAACAATCTGCGCCAGATGGCCCGTGCGCTCGATCGGGGCTTCGGTGCGCGCCTTGATGATCGCGCGGGCAATGCGGCGGCTGGCGCGTTCTTCGCCGTAATGAAACAGGATATCGGCCAACGTCTCTTCCGATGCGCCGTTGACAATGTCGCGCGCCGACGGCCCGGATTGCGACATGCGCATATCCAGCGGGCCGTCCTTGGAAAAAGAAAATCCGCGTTCGGGCAGATCCAGCTGCATGCTGGATACACCAAGATCCAGCACAACACCGTCCAACAACCCGCCCGCATGGTCATCCAATTGCGCGAAATTGCCCTGCACCAGCCGCAAGTTTTCGCCATATTCCGCGCCCCAGTCGCGCGCCATCTCCAACGCCAGCGGGTCGCGGTCCACCCCGATCACCTGCGCCGCCCCGGCTTGCAACAGCGTGCGCGCATATCCGCCCGCGCCCAGCGTGCCATCCAGCCAAACCCCCGAAATCGGGGCCAGATGCGTCAGGATGGGCTGTAGCAGAACGGGGATATGTGGGGTTGGGTCTGACATCACACTCAGCGACGGCGAGAGGACAGATCGCGCATCACATCATCAACGTCGCGCGCCCGCTCGCGGCGCGGCGGCAAGTGAATGCGCGGGTCGAAATCGGGGGCCTGATCGGCAAGGAAAACCTCTGTGCGCTGCGATTTGACCGCGACGAAGGTGTCTTCCTTCCAGATCTGGAAATGATCGCCCTTGGCGATGAAAAACGCGGCTTCGTTCGGCTCCAGCTCCAGCTTGTCGCGCAGGCGTTGGGGCAGGACGATCCGGCCATCCTCGTCAATCTGAACATCGGACGCGTGACCATGAAAGGTAAATTCCAAGGTTTCGCGTTGCGGGCTGCCAGGTTGCATCATGTCGATGCGATCCTCGATATCCTCTATCGCGGTGATGGTGTAGCAATCCAGACGCTTCTGGTTGTCCATCCCGTAAACCAGAACAAGGTTCGGGCGCAGGCCTTCGGTCCAGTCGGGGTCGCCCTCTTCGATCACGCGCCGGAAGCTGGCCGGGATAGAGACCCGTCCTTTGCTGTCCACCTTCTGGTGGAAAGAGCCTCTGAACCTGCGTGCCACTTGGGGCGGTCCTTCGTCCATGCGCGACGCCGGTCAGGCGCCAAAAATGAAAACGGCGGATCGAGCTGCTGCCACTGCCCGATCCGCCGACTGTCCCATCGCTGGGTGCCCGGTTGGCGCTCGCTTCCTTGGGGGGAGGGGATGCTGCTCGCGAGCGCGCCGGATCTGTGTTTTTGTAGATAAAGCGGGTGCCTGTATGAACTCTGCCTCTGCGGGGTCTTGGTGCCCCTGTGATGCCCGTTTATCTTGGAATAATGATTGCCATGGGAATTCATGGTAATCAATCGCCATCTTGGCTTGGCGTGCAGAAATCCTGACTGTATCGATGCCACTATATGCAGGATATAGCGATCCGCCTCTGCATTTATCTCTACATATTGTGAGAACAAAAATAGATCAAACCGATATATGCGAAACACTTATAGGAAATCACGCTGAATTTCGAATTTCCCATAAATTCCCGATTGGATTCCATCAGCCCAAAAATGTGGCTCGGCAGACACAGGATTCAGAGAATTCACACCCAAACACAACAAAAAACACGCACGAATCACGGCTCAGTGATTCGTGCGTGTTTGTCTTCGGCCATCTACTTGGCTGGTTCCATAAAGTCCCAGAACGCAACCCAGTTGTCAGAGTTGCGCGATAAGCTTATCGGCTATGCGCGCATAGGCCCCTGCAACCGGGCTATCTGTCGCCGCGACCGGCACGCCGCCATCCCCGGACAAGCGCACTTCCACGCTCAGCGGCAATTCGCCCAAAAAGGGCAACCCTTGCTTTGTCGCTTCGCGCCGCACACCGCCCTCGCCGAAGATATGCTCTTCATGGCCACATTGCGGGCAGATGAAGGTCGACATGTTCTCGACCAAGCCCAAGATCGGGGTCTTCAGCGTTTCGAACGCGCGCAGCGCCTTGCGTGCGTCCAGAAGCGCCACGTCCTGCGGGGTCGAGACGACGACCGCGCCGCGCACATCGAACTTGCTGCAAAGGGTCAATTGTATATCCCCCGTGCCCGGCGGCATGTCCACGATCAGAACATCCAGCGCGCCCCATTCCACCTGCGTCAGCAATTGTTGCAGCGCGCCCATCAGCATCGGGCCGCGCCAGATGACCGCCTCGTCGCCCTTCAACATCAACCCGATAGAGATCATGCGCACGCCATGCGCTTCCAAGGGCAAGATGCGTTTGCCGTCGGGCGAAGCAGGCCGTTTGTCGACCCCCATCATCTTGGGCTGGCTGGGGCCGTAGATATCGGCGTCCAGCAAGCCAACGCGCAGGCCCTTGCGCGCCAAGGCCACCGCAAGGTTCGACGCGACGGTCGATTTGCCGACCCCGCCTTTGCCAGACCCGACCGCGATCAGATTGGCCACGCCCGGCACTGCCTGACGCCCCTCTTGCGGGGTGGGGTGCCGCCCGATTTTCAGGTTGGGCGCGGGTTTGGGGGCCGAATGCGCCGTCAGCGCCACAGAGACGGTTTGAACATCCGGCAAGGCGCTCACAACCTTCTCGGCCTGTAGGCGCACCTCTCCATAGGTTTTCGCAAGTTCTGCGGTGGGCGTTTCGATCACGAAGCGGACGGAATTGCCGTCGATCACCAAGGCCCGCACCAGATCGCGCGCGACCAAGGTGCCGCCGTCGGGCAGCTTGACCGCGTCGAGGGCAGTGAGAATCGCGTCGCGCGTGGGGGTCATCGGGGTCTCCATTCAGGGTTTGCGCAATACATGGGCATGGGGTTTCAGGCGGCAAGGGCGAATTTCGCGATCTACCTGCCCAAATGCAGCGATCCTCGCCGCGCAGGTTCGGCTCGGATCGGGGCGTGAAAGATGCGGACGACGCCCAGCGCCCAAAAATAGGTCTGCGATATATCTTAAACGCCCAGCCTCAAGGCAGTTTGAAATTTACCTAGCGTAACCATGCCTCTAGCGCATAGCTGCATTGCAGCATTTTCCATTGCGCGAATGCAGCATTCGCCTATCTTCACTTCAACGCGGCCAAACATGGCTGAAACCAAATAACAAAGGTGCACGAAAATGGCACATATTGCAGAAAATATCGGCACGCGGGGTGTTAGCACATCCTTTGCCGGCTTCTTTAGCCGCTTGGCAGACGCTTTTGCCCGTCGCCGCGTCTACAATAAAACCTATGCGGAACTGAATGCCTTGTCCACGCGAGAGCTGGACGATCTGGGCATCAGCCGCTCCATGATTTCGCGCCTTGCCTATGAGGCCGCATTCGAAAAGTGAGTTTCAGGCCCTATCCTCCTCCCAGGGCTTGATTACGGCGGCGGCTATTTCCTCCTCCCTTGGCCGCCGCCAGAAATACCGCCACGGCACGCGAAGCCGGAAAGCGGAACGAGACGACCGCCCTTATCCTCCTCCCGAGGGCGTTCGTAAGGAAAACCGGCCTCCTCCTCCCTGCCGGTTTCCTTAAGATACGGGCTTCGGCCCATGACATTGTGGCGGCCCCCTCCTCCTCCCTGGGGTCGTGCATAATCGGCGGCAGTCCCCTCCTCCTCCCTGGGACTGCCGCTTTTTGCATTTTAGAACAAGGTGTTAGAAGTAGCTGCGCACCAGCGCTTCGGAAATCAGCCGCCAGCCATCCGCGATCACGAAAAACGACAGCTTGAACGGCAGCGATACGATCGCGGGCGGCACCATCATCATGCCCATCGACATCAGGACCGCGGCAACGACAAGATCGATGATCAGGAACGGCAAGAAGATCAGAAAACCGATCTGGAACGCGCGCGCAATCTCACTCAGCATGAAAGATGGCACGAGCACGGAGAGCGGCGCATCGGGACCAAGCACAGGTTGCGGCTCTGGTCGCAGACTGGCAAGGCTTTCAAAGGTTTCCGGCTCAATCCGCGCCGCCATGAACAGCCGAAACGGCTCTGCGGTGCGCACGAAACCCTCTTCCACAGAGATGCGCCCCTCGTTCAACGGGACGATCCCGTTTTGCCATGCGGCGACCAGCACCGGCTCCATCACGAAATAGGTCAGAAACAGCGCGAGCGAGATCATCAGCATGTTCGGTGGCGACTGCATCAGCCCCAGCGCCTGACGCAAGATGGCCAAAACCGTCACGATGAACGGAAAACACGTGACCATTACCAAAATGCCCGGCACAAGGCTTAGCAAGGTAAGCAGCACCAAGAGTTGCGCACCACGCACCGCAAGCGAGCCGTCCTCGCCCAGTTGAAGGCTGAGTTCCTGCGCCAAACCCGGCGTCAGCGTCGCAAGCCAGATGGCCATGGCCAGCCCAAGAACATGCCAACGCATCAGCTAAAGCATCTCGTCTAGATTGGCGAGTTCGGTCAGGCGCACGCCCAGATAGCCCGCCTGTTCGCCTTCCAGTTCCTGCAATTCGCCGCGCGCGATCAGCTTGTCGCCGATATACAATTCCACCGGGTCATCTATCCTGCGGTCCAGCGGCAAAACAGCATCGCGGCGCAAGCGCATCAAATCGCGCACCATCGGTCGCGCAAACCCGACAGAGACCGTGATCTCGATTGGCACCTGCCCCAAAATGGCGGACCCCTCGCGCGCGGGCGGTGCTGCGGACAAGTGTGTATCATCCATAAGAGGCTTCCTTCTGGTCTGAAGGGGCATCCGCCCCCGCTTTCAAGGCAACGATGACAGCATCAAGGTCGATCATCCGCGTGGTCTGATCGCAGCGCAGCAGGACCTGCGCTTCTGAAAAGCTCGGCTCTTCTTGCAAGGCGACCTCCAGCCCAGCAACAGCAGCGGCCCGTTCGGCCAAAACATGCATTACGCTTGGCGCGCAGAGCAACTCTAGCCGTTGGCCGAAATTCTTGGCCGCAAGAGCGCGCAATTCGCGGTCCAGATGCTGTGGAAGAGCAGCGCCCTTCAGGCTCGGCAGGATGACACTGACGATCTGCGCGACAAGGTCGACAAAGCTGGCTTCCAACGCGGCGCAGGCTTCGTGGTAGCTGAACGAAATCGCCTGCAAGGCCTCTTCGGCGGCGCCGCGGCGCAAGGCGTCTTCGTTGCGCATTTGCTCCAGCGCATCGGCCCAGCCTGCGCCATAGCCTTCTTCAAACGCACGCGTGCGCAGGTTTTCCACCTCATGAGGCGTAACCGGCATATCATTCTGCGCACCGGGATCGCTGTCGAAACTCTCCAGCCTTAAAACTGCTGTTTTCATGGGCGCTCCTTACGGTCTTCCAGCCAGTGCCGAAGCAATTGCGCGGATTCGTCCTGTCGCTCTGCAATCATGCGACGTAATCGTGCGACAGGGTCTTCGCGGTCAGAGCCGGGCGCGGTCAAGGCGTCAGCCTCGAAGCGCTGAACACCCTCGGCACCGGGAAACGGCGCGCCAAGCGCAAGCAGATCGTTAGGACTGTCAGAGACGTCTTGCCGCGCAGCCCGCAAAATCGGCCGCAACACGAACAGCACGAAAATTGCAAGCACCGCCAGCAGGAACCCCCAGCGCAACAGGGTCATCACATCCAGCATGGTATTTGCGAACAGCCCTGTGCGCGCCTCCGTTCCCAGCGCAGCGATCGGCTCGAAGCGGAGAGATTCGAGCGTGATGATATCCCCGCGCCCTTCGTCATACCCCACCGCAGAAGCGACAAGCCCGCGTAGGGTTTGCAGTTCTTCGGAACTACGCGGTCGCCACACGAGCGTGCCATCGGGCTGGGCTTCTTCAACCCCGTCAATCAGCACCGCGACGGTCATGCGTCGGATCGCCCCCGGCCCGCGCTGAATTTCGCGCCGCGTCTCTGAGATATCGTAGTTGGTGTTTTGTCGCGTGAGCGTTTCCGAATTTTCGGCCGCCCCCGCCTCTTCCGCCGCGTCGCCATCGGGCAGGTTGGAAGCAACTGTCACCCCCTGCGCGCGCGAATCCGTGCTGGTGCTGCGCGATTCCTCGGTTTCCGCCCGGATTGCGACCCGGCTTTCGGGGTCGATGCGTCGCTCCGTTATCGTTTCCATATCCGTGACCGTGTCGATGGACAATTCGACCACCGAGCGCCCAGGACCGACATGTGCTTCCAGCAAACGTTCGACATTGCGCCGCAATTCACGTGCGCGATCAGCGCTCTGGGCGGCGGGTTGCTGTGCGTCATCCTGGCCCAGCACTAACCCGTTGGTGCCGTCAATGATCGACACGTCTTGGGGGGTCATTCCCGGCACGGCAGAAGCCACCAGAAACCGCAAGGCGCGGGCCTGCTCTGGGGAAATTGCCCCCCCACTCGTGGTGACAGAGACCGATGCAGAGGGGGCGATGTCGCGCCGGAAGGCACCGCTGACCCCTTGCGAAATATGCACCCGGGCGCTGCGCAGATGGGGGCTTGCGACAATTGTGCGCGCCAATTCCCCCTCTTTCGCACGCCAATACGCAGCATCAAACATCTGCGACGTTGTGCCAAACCCGGTCAACGAATCAAGCAATTCATAGCCAGTGTGCGAATTGGCGGGCAACCCGGCAGAGGCCAGCATCAAGCGCAGCTCATCACGCTCCGGCGCGGGGACATAGATTGCATCGCCGCGCACCTCATAGGCCACACCGCGCGCTTCGAGTGCCTGGATCACATCGCCAGCCGCCGCTTGTTCCAGGCCCGCATAGAGCAACGCCTGACTGGGCTTTAGCCCTTGCTGCGCGATCAACAGGATCACCACAACCGCGCCCAAACCGACCGCGCCCAATATCAGCCTGCTGCGCATGTCGAATGTTGTCCAGAGTGCCTGTATCTGCTGCACCGCGATGCTCCCTTCCGGCGGGCCTTCTGCCCGGTCGACAGGTTCAACATCGCGTCCATGGCTTAAGATTCGGTTAGTGACCTTGTGTCAGAAAGGAGAAAATCTCAGACCCCTTGCGAGGACACATGTCGCAGACCGCAGATGCAGCCGCTCAAGCTCCAGATAACACCGCTAAAAAAAGGGGGATCTTGCCCATTCTTGTGGGGCTGATTGGCGCTATTGTCTTGGGTGGTGGCGGGTTCTATGCCGTCTATTCAGGCCTGATTCTGGCACCGGGCAACCCGAAGGCGGCACATGCGAAGACCGCCCCGTCCTCGATTTTGCCAACCTATCTACCGATCGAACACTTAACCTTGTCGCTGGCAAATCCGACCGGCGCACAGCATCTGCGTTTATCGGCCCATATAGAAGTTGCCGATGGGCGGCTGGCAGAAGCAGAGGCTTATCGTCCTCGCTTCCTTGCCGTTATCAACACTTATCTGCGCGCGGTGGAACCGCAGGATCTGCAAGATGCCTCTGCCCTGATCCGCCTGCGCGCACAGATCTTGCGCCGTTTGCAAATGGTCGCGGGCGAAGACCTGATCGACGATTTCCTCATCACCGAATTCATTCTGAATTAAGGAGCGCCAACATGGAAATTCTTGCGGATGTTGCAATCGGTTCGGGCGCGCTGATGGCCGCCGCCTACTGCCTTCTTTTGTCGCGCAGATTGCGTGCATTCACCCGGCTGGACGGCGATGTCGGGCGCGCGATCGCCCTTTTGTCCACGCAGGTCGACCAGCTGACACGGGCGCTCTCGACCGCTGAATCGGGCGCGGTGGCACGCGAAAAGAGCCTTGCGGCGCAGATCGCAGCCGCCGAGCAGGCAGCGCGACGTTTGGAATTGCTGATGGCCGCGGACCGCGCGGAACCAGCCCCGCGCGCGGCCGAATTACCATCCGCCGTTGCCCCCAAAACCCTTTGGGCGGACACGGCAGACGCGTTTGAACCTATCGGCCGCGCCCCGGCGACCGAGCAACGGCTACGCACAACGCGGGTCCGTTCAGGGGGGCGCGGATGACAACCCGTCGCAGCTCTCATGGAACAGGTTTGGGGGTTGTCCTCATGCTGCTTGCCGCACTGTTCTTCACGGCGGGGCTTTCCCGGCTTAGCCTTGGCGTGGTCACGGCTATCGCGGCCGACACCACGGCAACACCTGCAACAGAACCGCAACCAGACACGCCCAACGCTGGTGCCCTGTTCGAAGCGCTGCGCGCGCGCGAGGCCCGGCTGCTAGAGCAGGAGCAAGCGCTGGCCGCGCGGGCAGACGCGCTACGCACCGCAGAAGAAAACCTGCGCACCCAAATTGCAGACCTGCAAGCCGCCGAGGAACGCCTCAGCGCCACGCTTGCGGTTACGGAATCGGCTGCGGAAACCGACTTGATACGGCTGACAACGGTGTTCGAGCACATGAAACCGCCGCAAGCGGCAGCATTGTTTTCCACCATGGATACCGAATTCGCCGCCGGGTTTATTGCCCGGCTGGACCCGCAATTCGCCGGAGAGGTCATGGCCGAGCTAGACCCGACGCTGGCCTATGGGATCAGCGCGGTCTTGGCCGGTCGCCACGCGCAAACACCGCGTGACTAGCGGCTCGCAAGTGGAAAACATCTTGTGCGGAAACCGAAATTTAAACTCTGCCTGCGACACTTGAAAGCATCCGTTGCGCAGCTTTGCGGCACGTCATGACAAGAGGTTAAGGTGTTACCAATCATAGGAATTGTGCTTGTCATTGGTCTGGTATTCGGCGGCTATCTTGGTGCCGGCGGGTCCATGACGATCATCCTGAAAGCGCTACCTTTCGAAATGGTCATGATCGGCGGTGCCGCACTTGGCGCCTTCGTTCTGGGCAATGACATGTCCACCATCAAAGGTGTCGGGCGCGATATTGGCAAGGTTTTCAAGGGGCCAAAATGGCAAGCCAAAGATTACCGTGACCTGTTGTGCTTGCTGTTCCAACTCATCTGGCTGGCTCGCCAGAACCCTGTTGCGATCGAAGAACACATCGAATCGCCCGAAACATCATCGATTTTCGGCGCCTATCCGAAGATTCAGAAAGACCATGCCGCAGTTGAACTCATCTGCGACACGATGCGCGCGGCGTCCATGAACTATGACGACCCGCACCAGGTAGAAGAGGTGCTCGACAAACGACTGGAAGCGCAACGGGAACATGCAATGCACACCAGCCACGCGGTTCAAGTGGTAGCGGATGCCCTTCCCGCCCTTGGAATTGTTGCCGCGGTTCTGGGAATTATCAAGACCATGGGCGCAATTGACGAACCTCCAGAGGTGCTGGGCAAGATGATCGGTGGCGCATTGACCGGGACATTTTTGGGGGTGTTCCTTGCCTATGGGTTCATCGGGCCAATTGCGGGCCGCATGAGCGCAATCGTGGCCGAAGACGATCATTTCTTTCAGCTTATCCGCGAAGTTCTTATCGCGAACCTACACTCTCACCCCGCCAATATTTGTATTGAAGTAGGGCGTCAGAACACGCCCCATCATGTTCGCCCCGAATTCTCTGACCTTGAAGAGGCCATGCGAGAGTTGAAAAAGGCGGCGGCGTAAACCATGAAAACGCGTGTTTGGGCTTTTTTCATCGCAGCCAGTCTGGCCCTGCACACTTTGGCCGCGGCACAGACCACAAACGCGGTGCTGCGCGCGGGAGAACATGAGGACTTCACGCGCCTCGTCTTGTCGGTGCCGGAAGGCACTTCGTGGCGGCTCGACACCGTGGATACGCGTGTTGACCTCATATTGGACGATGCGGCTTTAGCGATAGATGTCTCGCAAACTTTCGAGCGCATTCCGCGCACCCGTTTGCGCGCCGTAGAGGCCATGCCGACGGGCGTGCGCTTGTTCTTGGCCTGTCCCTGTCCAGTGCGGTTGGTCGAAGGGTTTAGCAGCCAGATCATTCTCGACATACTCTCGGCACCGCTGCCGGATGACGCGGCAAATGCCACAGTCGGTCCGCGCCCAAGGCCCAGACCGCAAGACTGGTCGCCAATCGCTCTTGACCCCAAATCCCAGAACCAGATTGCCATGCGCGCCGGCACCGCTCTGGCACAAGCAATGCGCGGCGCGGCGGACCTGCCGGGTGACCCAAATCTCTCGTTGCTGGGTTTTATCGGCACCGATGAAAAACCGCCGCCGGTGACCGGCTTGGTCGCAGAAGCAGGTTCGTCGGACAACGCACAGGGCCTGACCCAAGCTGTGGCAAACGCAATATCGGGGGCAGTTTCGCGCGATCTTTTGTCGGCTGATACCCGATTTGCGGCACCAAACGAAGCCGCCGGAACCTTGGGCGTGGCCTCAGCCGCGCATCTTCGGCTTCCAGATGCGGAACGTTCGCTTTCTGACGCGCTGGCAGAGCCTCGCTGCGCGCAGGCGGCGAGTGCCACGATTGGAGATTGGAGCACCCTGCCCGCGCTTTCACCTCAAGACATGGATTGGGGCGCGCTTTATTCCCCGATGGATCAGATCGACACCGATGTCGCGAAAACCTTTGCGACCCACCTGATAAAACTGGGGTTTGGCACAGAAGCGCGCGTTATTCTGGGTTTACTACCGGACGCGGATATTTCAGGCGCGCTGTTGAGCCTGACCTATCTGGTCGACCTCGAACGCCCCACAACAAGCGCCGCTTTACTTGCCGTCGCCGACTGCTCTGACCTCGACGCGCTTTGGGCGTTTTTGGCAGCCCCGGACGAGGTGCTGATACAATCGGGTGCAACCGACCGCATTATCCGGGCAATCCAGTCCTTGTCAGCCGATATGCGGTCGCATCTGGGACCCAGTGTTGTGCAGCATCTGCTGCGGTATGATGCGACGGAGGCTGCGCAACTTGTTCAGGCCGCTTTGAACAGAACCCTCGCGGCACCCGCCGCAGGCAGCACCCTATCTGCAACTCGCCTTATTCTGGAAATGTCGCCAGCAGCCACAAACCTTGCGCAGATTGAGTTAATGGATATGCCCGCGTCCGATCTCTTGCTGCTGCTCGACACGGCGGAAAAACGCGACCTTGGTCTGCCTGAACAGGTTTTGGAACAAGCAGCTGCTCGACAATTCGAAGTGCGGCGCAGCCCAGCCGGTCAAACACTTGCAGAGGCGCTCGCGCGGGCCTTCGGACGTGCGGGCGCATTCCGGCGGGCGTTCGATATAGCGCTTTCGCGCGATGCAAGCCTTGCGCCCGCTATCCAGGATGCCCTTCTGGAAACACTGTTTCAAAGGCTTGTGGCAGAGGCCAACGATAGCGATTTTGTGACACTTGTGTTTGAACACATGGCTTGGATCGAAAGTTCGGCGTCCAGACCGGGGCGCATGGATATTGCAGAGCGCCTTGCTGATTTGGGATTCCTGCAACAAGCGAACATGCTTCAAAGCACAGACCCGGTCACACCAGACCTTCCATCTGCTGTTACAGCCGAAGCGGCAGGTTCAGTTTCGCAGGTGTCAGGGGCATCGCGGTCAGATGGCACGGAATTTAACAGGAACAGTGAACGCACGGCATTTCCACTGGCGCAAGGCGAGCCTCCGGTAGCCCCCCCTTCTGAAACCGCACTAAGCGCACAGGCAGCACCCACTGTTACCACGCCATCGGTAAACGAAGACGGATTACAACCAGACGCGGGTCCAATCGCAACGGGGCTTTTGGCCCAAAGCCGTGAAAGCTTGCGCGAGGCGGCCAATTTGCGCGCACAATTGCTGTCGCTTTTGGACAACGACACGGTCCCGTAAGCAAAACAAGATAGTTGGAAAACTGCCCAATGCGGTCGCAAGGTTAAGCAAATTGTTCGCGGATCAATCGCTCTTCCAGCCCATGCCCCGGATCAAACAGCAATTTGTGAACGATGTCCTTGCGCGATGCGATGTCCACGGCCACCACGTTGCGCACCGAACGACTATCGGCATCGGCCATGACCGGGCGCTTTTCAGGCTCTACAATCTCGAAGCGCACTGTGCTGGATTTTGGCAAAAGCGCCCCGCGCCAGCGCCTTGGCCGAAATGCCGCGACCGGGGTCAGGGCCATCACGTCCGACCCGACCGGCAGGATCGGCCCATGGGCGGAATAATTGTAAGCGGTGGACCCTGCGGGCGTGCTCACCATGGCCCCATCGCAGACAAGTTCCGCCAAACGCTCGCGCCCATCGACCAATATGCGCAGCTTCGCCGCTTGCGCCCCTTGCCGCAACAGCGACACTTCGTTGATCGCCAAAGCTTCCGAAAAAGACCCGTCCACGCGTTCGGCGCGCATTTGCAATGGGTTTAGCAAGGCCCTCTCGGCCGTGGCAAGGCGTTCATCCAGACCGTCCAGCATGTAAGCGTTCATCAAGAACCCCACCGTGCCACGGTTCATACCGTAGACTGGCACATCCATATGTTGCGTGGCATGCAGGGTTTGCAGCATGAAGCCGTCGCCGCCAAGCGCGACAATTACCTCCGCTTGCTCCAGCGGCACATTGCCATAAAGCTTGGACAGGTCCGCCAATGCAGCCTGTGGTTCGGCCACCGGACTGGCGACAAAGGCAATTTTCCGGTTCATCAGGGCGCTCCTGCTTTGCGCGGTCACGAACTTGTGGCCTGTTACCGGGCTGCTTGGCAAGCATTTGCTTCGGCCGCTGGTCGCGCCAAAAGCCGTCGACAGCGTCGGGCTTGCGGCGAAATGTGGCGCAAACAAGCCTTCCCCAGCGAGCCCACATGCTCTAAGGGAACGGCATCCAACCCTTTGCCGGAGGCCGCAATGGACATCACCACCCGCGATACAGGTTTTTTCACCGAAACGCTCGAAACCCGCGACGAGGCCCTCTTCGCGGCCATGCAGCAGGAACTGGAGCGTCAGCGCGACGAGATCGAATTGATCGCGTCTGAAAACATCGTCTCTGCGGCGGTTATGCAGGCGCAAGGGTCGGTGCTAACCAACAAATATGCCGAAGGCTATCCGGGCCGCCGCTATTATGGCGGCTGCCAATATGTCGACATTGCCGAGAACCTTGCGATCGAACGCGCCTGCAAGCTGTTCGATTGCAGCTTTGCGAATGTGCAGCCGAATTCGGGCAGCCAAGCCAACCAAGGCGTGTTCACGGCACTTCTGCAACCGGGCGACACCATTCTGGGGATGAGCTTGGATGCGGGCGGCCACCTGACCCATGGCGCGAAGCCCAACCAGTCGGGCAAATGGTTCAACGCGGTGCAATACGGCGTGCGCGAAGGCGATTATGCCATCGATTACGACCAGATCCAGGCGCTGGCCACCCAGCATCAGCCCAAGATGCTGATCGCGGGCGGCTCTGCCATCCCGCGCGTGATCGACTTTGCGCGCATGCGCGAGATTGCCGATAGCGTCGGCGCTTACCTTCTGGTCGATATGGCGCATTTCGCTGGGCTGGTGGCGGCGGGCCTCTATCCGTCGCCTTTCCCACACGCCCATGTCGCCACCACGACCACGCATAAAACCCTGCGCGGCCCGCGCGGCGGCATGATCCTGACCAATGACGAGGCGCTGGCGAAAAAGTTCAACTCGGCCATCTTCCCCGGCATTCAGGGCGGCCCGCTGATGCATGTGATCGCGGCCAAGGCCGTGGCCTTTGGCGAGGCGCTGCGCCCCGGCTTCCGTGATTACCAAAAGCAGGTCATCGCCAATGCACAAGCCATGGCCGACCAGTTGGAAAAGGGCGGTCTGGCGACCGTGACCGGCGGCACCGACACGCATCTTCTGCTGGTGGACCTGCGCCCCAAAGGCGTGAAGGGCAACGCGACCGAAAAGGCCTTGGGCCGCGCGCATATCACCTGCAACAAGAACGGTATCCCGTTCGACACTGAAAGCCCGATGGTCACTAGCGGCATTCGTCTTGGCACGCCCGCCGGCACCACCCGCGGCTTTGGAGAGGTGGAGTTCCGCCAGATCGCAGATTGGATTGTCGCAGTGGTGGACGGGCTTGCCGCGAATGGCGAGGATGGCAATGCCGAGGTCGAGGCCCGCGTAAAGGCCGAAGTGGCCGCACTTTGCGCCCGCTTCCCGATCTACCCGCAACTTTAATGCAGCTTGCGCAGGTCAGTCACGGCTCAGAAGGGGCGGCACCGCCCCTTTTGATCGTGCATGGCCTGTTCGGGTCGGCCCGGAATTGGGGCGCGATTGCCAAGCGTCTGGCAGCCGATCGGCCGGTGATCGCAGTGGATATGCGCAACCATGGTGACAGCCCTTGGGCCGATACCCATGATTACCCCGCGATGGCCACCGATCTGGCCGAAGTGATAACGGCTTACGGCGCGCCGATGGACGTGCTTGGGCATTCCATGGGCGGCAAGGCCGCGATGATGCTGGCACTGACGCGGCCAGATCTGGTGAAGCGGCTGCTGATCGCGGATATTGCCCCGGTCGCCTATGGTCATACCCAACGCCCGCTGGTTGCAGCCATGCAAGGACTGGACCTGTCAGCCCTCAAGACACGGGCAGAGGCCGACGCGGCACTTGCGCTGACGGTTTCTGACCCCGGCGTGCGCGCCTTCCTGTTGCAGTCGCTGGATTTGCGGGCCGACCCGCCACGCTGGCGGCTGAACCTAACCGTGCTTGACCGCGAGATGGACAAGATCACCGGCTGGCCCAAGGCCGTATCAGGCAGTTTTCCCGGCCCGGCCCTGTTTCTAAGCGGGGCCAAGTCGGATTATGTGCTGCCAGAGCACCGGACCGCCATCAAAGCGCTGTTTCAAAACGCCAAATTCGCCAAGATCCCGAATGTGGGCCATTGGCTGCATGCCGAAGCGCCGCGCCCGTTTGAACAGAGCGCGCGCGCTTGGTTCGACTAGCGGTCAGGCGGCTTCGTTGGCCAAGATCATCTTGGCAACAACCCAGCTTGCGACCACCCCGACAATGCCGCCAGCCGCGGCCCAAGCCAGAATGGGTGTCAGCGTGTCTTGCCCGATGACCAGAGCAATCACAACGCCGATCCCGGCGCAGGTGGCCCCGGCAATGCTGAAAATAAGCGAAAACAGGCGGAACATGGGCACACTCCTCGGTTCGTTAA
>JAFGVZ010000132.1 GCA_016937725.1 Paracoccaceae bacterium
ATAGTTCCGCATATCCTGCTCATGGTGCATGCCGTGAATGACGGAGCCCGCCCCAAGGAACAGCATGGCCTTGAAGAAGGCATGCGTTAGCAGGTGGAACATGGCCACCGAGTAGACACCGATGCCGGCGGCCACGAACATGTAGCCAAGCTGCGAACAGGTCGAATAGGCGATCACGCGCTTGATGTCGGTCTGCACAAGGCCCACGGTCGCGGCAAAGAATGCGGTCAGCGCGCCGACCAGCACGATGAAAGCGGTCACGTCCGGCGTGTATTCCATCAGCGGCGAGAAGCGCGCGACAAGGAAAACCCCCGCCGTCACCATGGTCGCGGCGTGGATGAGGGCCGAGACGGGCGTCGGGCCTTCCATCGCGTCGGGCAGCCATGTGTGCAGCAAGAGCTGCGCCGATTTGCCCATCGCGCCCACGAACAGCAGGAATGCGATCAGGTTCGCGGCGTTCCATTCCGTCCAGAGGAAACTGACATTGGTTTCGGCCAGCATGGGCGCTGCGGCGAACACGTCGTCATAAGCAATCGAGTCGACCAAGTAGAACGTCACCGTCAACGCAATGATGAGGCCCATATCGCCCACGCGGTTGACGATGAACGCTTTCATCGCGGCCGCCCCGGCGCTTTGCTTGCGGAAATAGAAGCCGATCAGCAGGTAGGACGCCAGACCAACCCCTTCCCAGCCGAAGAATAGTTGAACAAGGTTATCGGCTGTCACCAGCATAAGCATGGCAAAGGTAAACAGCGACAGGTAGGCGAAGAAGCGCGGGCGGTAGCTTTCGTCATCGCTGAAATGGCTGTCATGCGCCATGTAGCCGAAGCTATAGAGGTGCACCAAGGCCGAGACCGTGGTGATGACGATCAGCATGACCGCTGTCAGTCGGTCCAGCCGGATCGCCCAATCGCCCACCAACGTGCCGCTGTCGATCCAGCGCATGAGCGTGATCTGCTCAACCCCTCCATCATGCGTCAGGAAGATGACCCAAGACAGGACCGCAGACAGGAGCAGCAGCCCCGTGGCGATGACCTGCGCGGCTTTCTCGCCCGTCACACGCCAGAACAGCCCGGCGAGGATCGCGCCCAGAAGCGGCGCCAGTAGAACAATCGTCGCCATCGGATCAGCCTTTCATCACGTTGACGTCTTCGACGTCGATCGTGCCACGGTTGCGGAAGAAGCACACAAGGATCGCAAGGCCAATGGCCGCTTCGGCGGCGGCCACGGTCAGCACGAACATGGTGAAGACCTGCCCGACCAGATCGTTCAGGAAGCTGGAGAAGGCGACAAGGTTGATGTTGACAGCCAGAAGCATCAATTCAATCGACATCAGGATGACGATGATGTTCTTGCGGTTCAGAAATATCCCGAAAATGCCGATGACGAACAAAGCCGCCGCCACCGTCAGGTAATGTTCAAGTCCTACCATTATCGTCCCTCGTGTTAGTCTTGGTGCGGGCCTTTGCGGCTCTCGCAATGCGGTGGCCGGGCTAGCTCAGCCCCTGCCCCGGTTTGACATCTTTCAATTCCATCGCCTTGGCCGGGTCGCGGTGCATCTGTGCAATCACGTTCTGGCGCTTCACGTCTTTGCGGTGGCGCAGCGTCAGCACAATGGCACCGACCATGGCCACCAGCAGGATCAGGCCAGAGATCTGGAACAGCAGGAAATACTGGTCATAGATAATCATCCCCAGCGCCTTGGTGTTGTGGACCTCTGTGATGTCTGGCGTCGGAGCTTGGCGCAGACCTTCGGCCATGTCGGATGACGACCACGCGCTATAGAGCATCCCCATCTGCAACAGCAGCACGACCCCGATGATGGCCGCGATGGGGAAGTAGCGCGCCATTTCACCCCGCAGCGAGGCGAAGTCGATATCGAGCATCATGACTACGAACAGGAACAACACCGCCACCGCGCCGACATAGACGATGATCAAAAGCATCGCCATGAATTCGGCCCCAAGCAGCACGAACAGGCCCGCCGCCGACAGAAAGCACAGGATCAGCCACAGCACCGAATGCACCATGTTGCGCGAGATCGTGACCAGAAAGCCCGCGCCCAACAGCGTGACCGCGAATGCGTAGAATGTGATATCGGCTATGCCCATGTCTCGGGGTCCTTCGTATCGGTGTCGCGGCTTTAGCGGTAAGGGGCGTCAACTTCCAGATTGCGCGCAATCTCGGCTTCCCAACGGTCGCCGTTTTCCAGCAATTTGGCCTTGTCGTAGAAAAGTTCCTCACGGGTTTCCGTGGCGAATTCGAAATTCGGGCCTTCGACAATGGCATCGACCGGGCAGGCCTCTTGGCAGAAGCCGCAATAAATGCATTTGGTCATGTCGATGTCGTAGCGCGTGGTGCGGCGTGACCCGTCCTCGCGCGGTTCGGCGTCAATCGTGATGGCCTGCGCGGGGCAAACCGCTTCGCACAGCTTGCAGGCGATGCAACGCTCTTCCCCGTTCGGGTAGCGGCGTAAAGCGTGCTCGCCGCGAAAACGAGGCGACAGCGGCCCTTTTTCATGCGGATAGTTGATGGTGGGCTTCGGCGCCACGAAGTAGCGCATCCCTAAGCCAAAGCCTTTGATGAAGTCGGTCATCAGCGCGTATTTGACCGCGCGTCCCCAATCGAACCCCATGGTCACTCTCCGATCTTCGTTTCGAGTTGCTCGACCCGCTTGTCGATCTGGCCAATCACATTGCTCAGGCCAAAGATCATCATCTTGTGGCCGTGCAGCTCGGTATCCAGTTCGTCAAACCGGGCGTCCATATCGTCGAACCGGGCCGGCACCTTGCCCAGATCTTCCCGGATCAGGCGCAGTTGTTCCAGCACGAGGTTGTCTGTGCTTTCCGCCATTCTCAGCCCCCAATCGCCCAGCGCGCCCAGAAGCCGCCGGCCACTTCGAATTTCGCAAGGAAGGAAATCAGCACGACCCAAGCCAGCGACACCGGCAGGAACACTTTCCAGCCAATGCGCATTAGCTGGTCATAGCGGTAGCGCGGCACGATGGCCTTCACCATGGCGAACATGAAGAAGAAGAACGCCATCTTGATGAACATCCAGTGGAAGCCGTCCGCCAGCCCCGGAATGGGCGACAGCCAGCCGCCGAAGAACAGCAGGCTCATCAGCGCGCACATCAGGAAGATCGCGATATATTCGCCCGCCATGAACAGCAGATACGGGGTGGACCCGTATTCGACCATGAACCCTGCAACCAATTCCGATTCCGCTTCGGGCAGGTCAAACGGCGGGCGGTTGGTTTCGGCCAAGGCGCTGACGAAGAACAGCACCACCATCGGCAGATGCGGCAGCCAATACCACCCCAGCAGGCCATAGCCGGTGTCTTGCGCGCCGACGATGGCGCCAAAGCTCATGGACCCGGTCGAGATGATGACGCCGATCACGATCAGGCCGAGCGAGACTTCGTAAGAGATCATCTGCGCGGCGGACCGCAAGGAGCCAAGGAAGGCGTATTTCGAGTTCGACGCCCAGCCGCCCATGATGACGCCGTAAACTTCGAGCGACGCAATCGCCATCACGAACAGAATGGCCACATTGATATCGGCCAGAACCCAGCCATCGTTGAACGGGATCACCGCCCAGGCCAGCACCGCCAGAACGAAGCTGGCCAAAGGGGCAAGGAAATAGACCGGCCGGTCCACACCTGCCGGGATGACCACTTCCTTGACCACGAATTTGATCGCATCGGCAAAGGTTTGCAGCAAGCCCCATGGTCCGACCACGTTCGGGCCGCGCCGCATCTGGACCGCTGCCCAGACCTTGCGGTCGGCATAGACCAGAAAGATCAGGCTGATCATGACGAAACCCACCACCAGCAGGGATTGCGCGGCAATCAGCACGGTTATGCCCAGCCCGGTTTCCAGAAAATCAGCCATGCGTCCCTCTATTCCTCAGACCGTTGGAATGTTCTGCGCTTTGCAGTCATCCACGACCACTTCCGCGTCTATTGTTCGTGTGCCGCGCGGCAGATCGGGCGAGATGGTGTAAACCCCATCCGCTTCCCAGATGCCACCTCTTTGCGTGGAATTTGTGCGCACGTGGCGCGCGAAACTGTAGCCTCGGATCAGCGCATATTGTGCCGCTGCGCAGCGGGTATATGCAATCGCGGCTGGTTGGCCACCATCGCCTGCAACCTGCACCAGAAAGCTGACCAGATCACCCTCTAGCAGGCGCGTGTCCATGCCCAGATATTGCGTGCGCGCAGGCGGTTCCGTCGAAGCGCGCGGGGCCGCCCCTGCCACACAGCCCATCAACCCGCCACACGCGGCGAGGATTAGGGCATTGGCTGGCAAGGTGCGGGCGATCATCTGTTACTCCGCCGCCAGCGCGGTTTGCGCGCGCGCCTTGGCCATGGCCGACAGTTCCGCCATCAAGCTGGACGCCCGCGCGATCGGGTTGGTCAGGTAATGATCGGCAATCGCGGGTTTGAACGCGGTTTGCGCCAGTTTGCCTTGCAGCAATGCCTGCCAATCGTTTTCCGGCACCGCATCAATGTCGGCCAGATGGGGCACCGCCGCTGTCAATTGGTTGCGCAGCGCGCCCAAGCTGTCGAAGGGCAGCGCGGCCCCAAGTTCAGCCGAAAGCGCCCGCAGAATGGCCCAGTTTTCCTTGGCCTCGCCCGGTGCGAAACCGGCGCGCAGCGCCAGTTGCGGGCGGCCTTCGGTATTCACGAACAGGCCGTTTTCCTCGGTATAGGCCGCGCCCGGCAGGATGATATCGGCTCGGTGCGCGCCCCGGTCGCCATGGCTGCCTTGGTAGATGACAAAGGCCCCCGGTGCGATGTCGATCTCATCCGCGCCAAGGTTATAGATCACCTCTGCACCTTCGGTTGCGGCAGGCAAGCCGCCCTCGGTGGTGCAGCCAATATCCATCGCGCCAACGCGGGCGGCGGCACTGTGCAGAACCAACAGCTTCGCACCCGATTTTTCCGCAATTGCTTGCGCCGTGGCCAGAACGGCCTCGCCATCGGCGTCACGCAAAGCACCTTGGCCGACGATCACAATACATTCCTTGTCTGCCAGATCGGCCATATTAAGGCTCAGCACATGCGCCAGCGCTGCGCGGTCGGTGCCCATATGCTCATAGTCATAGGTCAGATCGGCGGCTTCACCCACCAGCACCACATCAGCACCATGCAGCCACGCCTTGCGGATGCGTGAATTCAAGACCGGCGCCTCATGCCGTGGGTTGGTGCCAATCAGCAGGATTTTCTGCGCGTGATCCACGTCTTCGATCATCGCGGTGCCAACATAGGCAGAGCGGTTGCCCGCCGGCAGTTTCGCGCCATCGACTCGGCATTCCGTGGTGCCGCCTAAACCTTCGACCAGTTGTTTCAGCGCATAGGCAGCCTCGACCGACACAAGATCGCCCACCAGCCCGGTGACTTTCTTGCCCTTCATGGCGCTTGCCGCAGCGGCCAGTGCTTCGGGCCATGTGGCCGGGCGCAGTTTGCCGTTCTCGCGGATATAGGGCCGGTCAAGGCGCTGGCGTTTCAGCCCGTCCCAGACATAGCGCGAACGGTCGGCCAGCCATTCTTCGTTGATGCCGTCATGGTTGCGCGGCAGGATACGCATGACTTCGCGGCCCTTTGTGTCCACACGGATGTTGGACCCCAAAGCATCCATCACGTCGATGGTTTCGGTCTTTGTCAGCTCCCATGGGCGCGCGGTAAAGGCGTAGGGCTTCGAGACCAGCGCGCCCACCGGGCACAGGTCCACGATGTTGCCCACCATCTCGGATTCGATCAACGCGCCCAGATAGGTCGTGATCTCGGCATCCTCGCCGCGCCCGGTCTGGCCCATGACCTGCACACCTGCCACTTCGGTCGTGAAGCGCACGCAACGCGTGCAGGAAATGCAGCGGGTCATGTGGGTTTCGACAAGCGGGCCAAGTTGCAAATCTTCGGTCGCGCGCTTGGGTTCGCGGAAGCGCGAAAAATCGACGCCGTAAGCCATGGCCTGATCTTGCAAATCACACTCGCCGCCCTGATCGCAAATCGGGCAATCCAGCGGGTGGTTGATGAGCAAAAACTCCATCACGCCCTCGCGGGCCTTCTTGACCAAGGGCGTGTTGGTCTTCACCTGCGGCGGGCTGCCATCTGGGAAGGGGCGCATGTCCTTCACCTGCATCGCGCAGCTTGCAGCGGGCTTGGGCGGTCCGGGCTGCACTTCGACCAAGCACATACGGCAATTGCCCGCAATCGACAAACGCTCGTGGTAGCAGAAACGCGGAATTTCGATGCCCACCATCTCGCAGGCCTGGATCAGCGTCATGCTGCCGGGAACCTCTACTTCCTGCCCGTCGATGATGATCTTGCGAAGGTCAGACATAACTCACTTCTCCCGCAACCGGCTGCCAAGGGCGGTGCCTTGGGCGATTTCGTTGCTTGCATAGGCGCAGACGGCCTGTTCGTTCATCGGGTCCACATCGGCGTCGCGCAGGTAGGTATAGACAAGCTGGCGCATCCGCTCCTGTTCGGCCTTGTCCTCGACAAAGGCCTCTATCTGCTGGCGGCTGGGGCCAAGGGCGCGCGCCTTGTTGTAAAGGCCAAGGAAATAGGTCACCCGCGCGAGCCGTCCGGGCGGTTCAATGCTGTCGGGGCAGCTATCGCTGATGTGCTTGATAAGCGCCGCCGTAAACAGGCCGTTATACACGTCTGGCGTGGCGCGCAGCAGGGCGTTGACCTCTGACTGCGTCATGGATTGCGCAGCACCCCCGGTTGCAACCGATGCGGCGAGCACTACTCCTGCCAGGACCGATTTGCGTATCATGCGTTTACTCCGCCGCCACCCGTCCGGCCTTGTTGGCGCGGATGCGGTCTTCGATTTCGTCGCGGAAATTGCGGATCAAACCCTGAATGGGCCATGCCGCCGCATCGCCCAGCGCGCAGATCGTATGGCCCTCAACCTGCTTGGACACGTCCCAGAGCATGTCGATTTCCTCGATCTCGGCCTCTCCGCGCACAAGGCGGTCCATGACGCGCATCATCCAGCCCGTGCCTTCGCGGCAGGGTGTGCACTGACCGCAGCTTTCGTGCTTGTAGAACTTCGCCAAGCGCCAGATGGCCTGCACGATATCGGTGGATTTATCCATCACGATCACCGCCGCCGTGCCAAGGCCCGACCGCAGGTCTTTTTGCAGATAGTCGAAATCCATGATCGCGCCGCGCATGTTTTCGCCGCGCACACAAGGCACGGACGACCCGCCGGGAATAACCGCCAGCAAATTGTCCCAGCCGCCGCGAATGCCGCCGCAATGGGTTTCGATCAGTTCTTCAAAGCTGATCGACATGGCCTCTTCCACCACGCAGGGCGTGTTCACATGGCCGGAAATGGCGAAAATCTTGGTGCCCGTGTTGTTCGGGCGGCCAAAGCCCGCGAACCACGCGCCGCCACGGCGCAGGATGGTGGGCACAACGGCGATGGATTCGACATTGTTCACCGTGGTCGGACAGCCATACAGCCCTGCGCCCGCCGGAAAGGGCGGCTTCATGCGCGGCATGCCCTTCTTGCCTTCCAGGCTTTCCAGCAGCGCCGTTTCCTCGCCGCAGATATAGGCCCCGGCCCCATGGTGCAGATAAATATCGAAATCCCAGCCCGAATTGCAGGCATTCGGGCCGACCAGACCCGCCTCATACGCCTCATCGATGGCGTTTTGCAGCGCCTCTTTCTCGCGGATATATTCGCCGCGAATGTAGATGTAGCAAGCATGGGCGTTCATGGCGAAAGACGCGATCAGACAGCCTTCGATCAGCGTGTGCGGATCGTGGCGCATGATCTCGCGGTCCTTGCAGGTGCCCGGCTCGGATTCGTCCGCGTTCACCACCAGATAGGCCGGACGCCCGTCGCTTTCCTTGGGCATGAAGGACCATTTCAGCCCCGTCGGGAACCCGGCCCCGCCACGCCCGCGCAGCCCCGATTGCTTCATCTCGTCGATGATCCAGTCGCGGCCTTTTTCCAAGATCTTCTTGGTGCCATCCCAGTGGCCACGCGCCTGCGCGCCTTTCAGCGAGCGGTCATGCATGCCGTAAAGGTTGGTAAAAATGCGGTCCTTGTCGTCCAGCATATGCGTATCCCTATCTGCGCGCTCAGCGGCCTTTCAGCCGCCAGATGCGAAAAGTCACGATCAAGCCCCAGGCAAAGGCGGCAAGGGCGGCGAAATCCACCAAGAACGCGTAGCGCGCCTGCCAGCCGAACTGGCCGCCCACGAATTGCAGACCGACCCACAGAACAATCGCCACGGCCATCACCGCACCGGCAAGCCGAGCCTGCCGGGCGAGCGCCATGTCCTGTTCACTGGGTTTGGTCATGCCCACCATCCTTTGCACCCGGTCAGGAGCGGCTTGAGAATTCAGTCTCGCCACCTTCGGCGAGGATTTTGGCCTGCGCGATCCAGTCGTCGCGCTCGATCCGGCCCTTGAATTTCAACCGCGTGTCGACCCACGCGATTTCCGCTTCGGTCCAGCTTGCGATCTGCCAGAAATGCCACACGCCCAACTCGTTCAGTGTGCCTTCCAGCTTCGGCCCGACCCCTTTGATCTTTTTCAGATCATCAGGCGTGCCGCGTGCTTCTAACAGCATTTCGGGCATTTCTTCCGCAATGGCAGGCGCAGGTTCCACCACCTCGCCCTCGGGCGCCGGGTTGGCAACCTCTTCCTTGGCGCGCAGCGTGGCGCTGTCACCATGGGCCTTCGGGGCCGACTCGGCATCGACGGGCCGGGTCAACTCAGCCACCTCGCCGCCCATCGGCAATCCGTCAGCGCGCGGGTGGTCGCGCCACGGGGCGACCAGCGGCACCTCGGTGCCGTCAATGCGTTTCAGCGTATCGCCAATTCCGGAAGCCAAGGCAACAGAGCCGTTCTGCGTCTGGCCTGTGTAATCCTTGAGCGTGGTCGCCCCGCCCAAAGGTTCCGACGCGAAGCGCCCCTTTTGCGAGCCGGGCGTGGGCACCTTGCCTGCCGCCATGTCGTCGATCAGCTTGGCAAAGCTCTCGGCGTCCAGATCCTCGTAATAATCCTTGCCGATCTGCGCCATGGG
>JAFGVZ010000133.1 GCA_016937725.1 Paracoccaceae bacterium
ATTGGGCGCCACCCCACGCAGATAGAACAGCGCAAAGCCAAACGGCGGCGTCAGGAAGCTGGTTTGCAGGTTGACCCCGATCATCACGCCCAGCCAGACCGGATCGACCCCCAGCATCAGCAGCGTCGGCGCCGTGATGGGCAGAACGATGAAGATGATCTCGAACGTATCAAGGATAAAGCCAAGGATGAACATCAGGATCATCACGGTGATCATCGCACCCATCGCGCCGCCCGGCATGGCCGACAGGAATTCATGCACCAGATCGTCACCGCCCATTTGGCGGAACACGATGGCAAAGACCGATGCGCCGAACAGGATGATGAAGATCATAGAGGTGATGACCGCCGTGCGCCGCGCCACATCGACGAAAATCTGCGTTTTCAGCCGCCCGCGCAGCCCAGCCAAAATAGTGGCACCGACCGCCCCGACAGAGGCCGCTTCGGTCGGCGTGGCCACGCCGCCCAAGATGGACCCCAGCACCGCGAAAATCAGCAGCAATGGCGGGATCAGCGCGGTCACGATCTCACGGCCCAGACCAGCCTTTTCTTCGGGCGGGATAGGGGTGGCGGGGCAGCTTTCGGGCCGCACCACGGCCATGAACAGAATGTAGGCGATATACAGCGCCACCATCACCAGCCCCGGAATGAAGGCACCGGCGAACAGGTCACCGACCGACACGGTGGTCGGGGCGAAATTGCCAAGGCTCATCTGCACTTGGCTGTGCATGCCCGCGATCATATCACCCATGAAGATCAGCACAGTCGAGGGCGGAATGATCTGACCCAAGGTGCCGCTGGCACAGATGGCCCCACACGCCAGTTTCGGATCATACCCGGCGCGCATCATCGCGGGCAGGGAAATCAGCCCCATCGTCACCACGGTCGCGCCCACAACCCCAGTGCTGGCCGCCAGAAGCGCGCCCACAAGGATGACCGAAATGCCAAGACCGCCGCGCATATTGCCAAACAAGCGGCCCATGGTGGACAGCAATTGCTCGGCGATATTGCTGCGTTCCAGCATCACCCCCATGAAGATGAACAAAGGCACCGCGACCAGCACTTCGTTCAGCATGTAGCCGGTGTAGCGGCCCGCCAGCGCGCGCAGGTTCGACATGTCGAACACGCCAAAGTAAAGGCCCGCAAAAGCGAACAGTATCGATGTGCCCGCCAGCGTGAACGCCACCGGAAAGCCCAGCAGCAGGAACCCGATCACGCCAAGGAACATTGTCCCGGCGAGGATTTCGCCAATCAGAACCGGATCCATGTCAGGTTTTCTCCAACTCGTATTGGTAGCGGTAATCTTCGGGCACAAGGTCTTCGCGGCCCGCGATAATCAGGATGGACCGGATCGCCATGGCAACGCCTTGCAACGCGATCAGCGCAGCGAAGACCAGAATGAAGCTTTTCAGCACGAACAGGCCGGGCATCCCGCCGGGGTTGGCAGACCCTTCAAGCAACCCGATGGACCGGTTGACAAAAGTGAAGGAATAAATCCAGACCACGGCAGCGAAGGGCATGAGGAATACACAAACACCAATCAGGTCCATCCACGCCTTGCGCAGGGTGCTGGCGGGGCGAAAGAAGATATCCACCCGCACATGGTCGTTGCGATACAGGCCATAGC
The DNA here is from genome assembly GCA_016937725.1 of Paracoccaceae bacterium. GTDB lineage: Bacteria > Pseudomonadota > Alphaproteobacteria > Rhodobacterales > Rhodobacteraceae > Roseinatronobacter. The sequence continues at coordinate 1,627 of JAFGVZ010000133.1, forward strand.
CCGCGACGGCGGTGAACATCACACCATTCATCCATGGATACAAGTCTTGCATCCACAGCCGTGTATTGGCGAACAGATAGCGTTCGACCACGACCCAGAAACACACAAGAACAATACCCACCGACAACCACATAAAGGTGTTGCCCACCAAACGGTTCAAGGCGTTGATCGCTTTCATCAGTGCAGCGAGTGCGGTCATCTTGGCCCTCGTGATCGGGTGCATGGTTGCCCAAAAGGCCCCGGCTCAGGTCCGGGGCCTTCGGGGTGGTTTTAACGGGTAGCCCTAGCCGAGGTCCGAAATATCGAAATATTTCTGACGGGCCAGAGCATAGGTCAGGTCGGTCCGCTCGGTGCGGGTGCGCAGAACGTTCAGGTTGCTGATGTAGCTTTGCGCAACCTTCTTGGTCAGTTCATCCCCACCTTCAAGGATTTCGCTCAGCAGCTCTTTCGCGGCATTCGCGCCACCCTGCCAGATTTCCTCGGGCCAGTTTTCGTGCACGATCACACCGTGGTTATCGACCATGTCGGCCAGCGCGATCGGGTCGTTGGCGTAGAATTCCGACGGCACCTGATCGTATTCCGCTTGGCAGGCATCGCGCACAATGGCTTGCAGGTTGGCGGGCAGCGCCTGATACTTGGCCTTGTCCACGACAACCTCGGTCGCCAGACCCGGCTCGTTGAACGAGCTGGTGTAATAATGCTTGCGCAACTGGTGGAAGCCCAGAGCGCGGTCGTTATAGGGGCCGACGAATTCGGCGGCATCTAGCGCGCCCGATTGCAGCGCTGCGAAAATCTCGCCACCCGCAAGGTTGGTTACCGACGCGCCCATCTTCTGCCAGACCTGACCACCCAAGCCGGGGGTGCGGAAGCGCAGGCCCTGAATATCGGCCAGCCCGGTCAGTTCATTGGCAAACCAGCCACCAGCCTGCGTGCCGGTGTCGCCCGACAAGAAGCCCTGAACGCCGAACTGGTCATAGACCTCGTCCCACAATTCCTGACCGCCACCATAGCGCACCCATGCCGCCAATTCGCGGCTGGTCATGCCGAAAGGCACGCCGGTGAAGAAGGACAGGCCGACAGATTTGTTCTGCCAGTAATAGGCCGCGCCGTGGCTCATCTCGGCCGAGCCGTCGATGACTGCATCCAGCGATTGCAGCGCCGGAACCATTTCACCAGCGGCGAACACTTCCACGGTCAGCGCGCCATCGGATGCGGCGGTGATGCGGTCGGCCACGCGCTGCGCGCCGGTGCCCAGACCGGGGAAATTTCGCGGCCAAGTGGTGACCATGCGCCACGTGATACGGCCTTGCGCAACAGCCGGTGCGGCCAGCGTAGAGGCAGCGGCAGCAGAGCCACCCAGCGCCGATGTTTTCAAAAAGGAACGACGATCCATTCTTACTCCTCCCGAGTTATTTTATCGGGCATTCCAATGCCCGTGCGCGATGTTAGAGCATACAGCAGCGGTGGAGTGAATAAAAAATCTTACCAATGTTATCGGTAACGTCGCGGATGCGGCGCCTAGCCGCCGAAATGCGACAGGCCGCGCTTTGCTGCCAGCGCTATCTGACGTTGCCGTTCGCGGAACCCATCGCGGCGCTCTGGCGTGAATTCATTGACGCAGTGATGGCATTGCACGCCCTCTTCGTAGTCCGGGCGCTTGGTGTCTTCGGGCCAAAGCGGACGGCGGCAAGCGTGGCACATGATATGTGGGCCGGGTTTCAGCCCATGTTCGACAGAGACACGCTGGTCAAACACGAAACACGCGCCCTGCCACAGGCTTTGCTCTGGCGGCACCTCTTCCAGATATTTCAGAATGCCGCCTTTCAGGTGGTAAACATCCGTCACTCCCTGCCCCAACAGGTAATTGGTCGATTTCTCGCACCGAATGCCGCCGGTGCAGAACATGGCAATCCGCTTGTTGTGAAAACGGTGGCGATTTTCCTCCCACCACCCTGGAAATTCACCGAACGCCTTGGTGCCGGGATCTATCGCACCTTCAAACGTGCCGATGGCCACCTCGTAATCGTTGCGCGTGTCGATCACGGCCACATCGGGCGCGCTGATCAGCGCGTTCCAATCGGCGGGGTCCACATAATGCCCGGTGCCCGCGCGCGGGTCGACATCGGGCTGGCCCATCGTCACGATCTCACGTTTCAGGCGCACTTTCATGCGGCCGAAGGGCATGTCGGGGGTGTGGCTTTCTTTCCACTCCAGCGCGGCGCAACCGGGCAGCGCCCGGATATGCGCCAGCACCGCGTCGACGCCGTCGCGCGGACCTGCAATGGTGCCGTTGATGCCTTCCTGCGCCAGCAGAAGCGAGCCCTTCACACCCGTCGCGCAGCACAAAGCTGCCAACGGCGCTTTCAGCGCAGCAGGGTCATTAAACCGGGTGAAATGATAAAGTGCGGCCACGGTAAACATGCACCCGCTTTACTGCGTGCCTTGCTGTCGCGCAAGATCGGCGGCATTGACGTGCGCCCGCCCGCCCCTTAGCCCTATGCCAAAAGGAGTGCCGCCATGCCCCATGCCCTGATCGTCATCGACCTGCAAAACGACTTCTGCCCCGGCGGCGCTTTGGCTGTGGCCGAGGGCAACCAGATCGTGCCCGGCGTGAATGCTCGCATGGCAGAGGCAGAGGCCGTTATCCTGACGCAAGACTGGCACCCGGCGGACCATAGCTCTTTCGCCAGCCAGCATATGGGCCGCGCGCCGATGGAGGTGATCGACATGCCCTATGGCCCGCAAGTGCTGTGGCCCGATCATTGCGTGCAGGGGTCGCAGGGCGCGGCGTTCCATGCAGGGCTGACCACCGACCGCGCCGACCTGATTATCCGCAAAGGATTCCGCCGCCAGATCGACAGCTATTCCGCGTTTTATGAGAATGACCAGAAAACCCCCACGGGGTTAGAGGGCTACCTGCGCACGCGCAGGTTGACAGAATTGGAATTCGTGGGGCTTGCCACCGATTTCTGCGTGGCGTGGTCGGCGATTGATGCCGCCAAGCTGGGCTTCAAGGTGCGGGTGCTGACCAGCCTGTGCCGAGGCATAGACCTTGACGGGTCCATGGCCAAGGCCGCAGAGCAAATGCGCGCCGCTGGCATCGAGTTGGTCTGACCCATGGATATCGCCACCCGCGTCTATAACCACCGCTGGAAGCTGGACCCGATTGTCCGTTCCCTGATCGACACCGATTTCTACAAATTGCTGATGTGCCAATCGGTCTTTACCAACCGGCCCGACACGCGCGTGACCTTCAGCCTGATCAACCGCGCAACCGAAGTGCCGCTGGCCAAGCTGATTGACGAAGGCGAATTGCGCGAACAATTGGACCATATCCGCACCCTGCGCCTGTCGCGCGGCGAATCGACCTTCCTGCGCGGCAACACGTTTTACGGCAAACGCCAGATGTTCCGCCCCGATTTCATGGAATGGTTCGAGAATTTCCAACTGCCGCCCTACCAACTGGACCGGGTCGGTGACCAGTATGAGCTTACCTTCGAAGGGTCATGGCCCGAAGCCATGCTGTGGGAAATCCCGGCGCTTGCCGTGCTGATGGAACTGCGCTCGCGCGCCGTGCTGGGGCAGATGAAACGGTTCGAATTGCAGGTGCTCTATGCCCGCGCGATGACGCGCGTTTGGGAAAAGATCGAACGTCTGCAAGCTCTGGAGGGGTTGCGCATTGCGGATTTCGGCACACGGCGGCGGCACAGCTTTTTGTGGCAAGACTGGTGCGTGCAGGCCATGCAAGAAGGGCTGGGCACGCGGTTTATCGGCACCTCGAACTGCCTGATCGCCATGCGCCGAGAGGTTGAGGCCATCGGCACCAACGCCCATGAATTGCCCATGGTCTACGCGGCGTTGGCCCCCGATGACGCGGCGCTGGCCCAAGCCCCCTACCGCGTGCTGGCCGATTGGCAGGCAGAGCATTCGGGCAACCTGCGCATTATCCTGCCCGACACCTACGGCACCCAAGGCTTTCTGGACCGCGCACCCGACTGGCTGGCCGACTGGACCGGAATCCGCATTGATTCGGGCGCGCCCGAAGCCGGGGCCGAAGCCGCGATCCGTTGGTGGCAGGCCCACGGGCAAGACCCGCGCGAAAAACTTGTCATCTTCTCTGACGGGCTGGATGTAGACCGGATAGAGGCGCTGCATCAGCAATTCGCAGGCCGGGTGAAAGTCAGCTTTGGCTGGGGCACGCTGCTGACCAATGATTTCCGTGGCTTGGCAGAGGGCGACGGGCTGGCCCCGTTCAGCTTGGTGTGCAAGGCCATAAGCGCCGATGGGCGGCCCACGGTCAAACTGTCAGACAATCCGAACAAGGCGATGGGGCCAGAGGCGGAAATCGCGCGTTACAAGCGGGTTTTCGATGTGGGCACACAACAGGCAGACGCGGTTACTGTGTAAACTTCGCGGAAACCATCCCGGCATGAATCAGCGCAGAGCACGCGTCCTCTCTCCGATTTTTGGTGACAGGTGTCCCGACCTGTGGTGCAATCAAACTGTCGCAATCAGAGAAGGAGGACACTCGAATGTCACTAAACTCGCACCTTGCAGCGCTCCGCGAGAAACACGCGCATCTCTCTGAAAAGGTCGACATGATCCAACGAAGCCCCGGAAGCAGCGATCTAGAGATTGCCAGCCTGAAAAAGCAAAAACTGCGGCTGAAGGAAGAAATCGAACGCCTGTCACACGCCTGACACTTATGCCATATCCACACGAGCGGCCCGCATTGCGGGCCGTTTTCTTTTCGCTTGCCAGCCGCCCCTAATTGCCGCCGAACAATCCGCGCAGGCCTTGGTTTAGCTCCTCGCCAATCCGCTGCTCGACCCCGCGCCGAACCGTGTCTTCCAACGATTCGCCTTCTTGGCGCTCCACGCCCAACTCGCTTTGAATGCGGGCTTCCGCCTCGGCGCGGGCTTGATCTTCCAAGCGCTGCGCCTCTTCACGGGCCAAGGCTTCCAGCCGTTCGCGTTCTTCTTCCAAACGCTCGCGCGCCAAGGCTTCCATGTCCAAGCGGAAGCGCGGCGCGCTCCACGGGCCTGTCACGATCAACGGCACGCGCAGGGCGTTCCCATCGGCATCGCGCAAGGCAGACGGGACAATGCGGTATTCCAAGGTCTGCGCGCCAACGCCGACCTGCCCGCGCCCCTCGACCTGCACCCTTGGAGAGACGAGTTGCAGGTCATCATTGCTGAGCACCCCACCCGCCATGGTGAAACTGCCGCTAATGCTTTCGTAAATGGTGCTCGACCCTTCGCCCATATAGCCAAGGTCCAGATTGCGCAGCATACCCGCCAGATCGAGGCCCAATATCTCGCCTTGCGAAAACGCGATCGCGCCTTGGCCCTGCAAACTGTTCATGATTGCATGCAGGCTGTTGCCGGACCCAAGCAGGTCGATCTGGGCCTGGGCAGTGCCGTTCAGGCGCTCGAACCCCGCCGTATCGCGCAGAGCTTGCAGCAAGCTTATTCCATCCGCTTGGATATCTGCCCGGACCGAAAGGCCGCTGCGATTATTGGCCACGAAAGACCCGGTCACATTGCCACCAAAGACGCGCGCTTCGCGAATCTCGATCACGGCGCGGGCATTCTCGATCGTGGTGCGCAGACGGATCGGGCCGAATGTGCCGCTATCGCTGCGCAATTCGCCCATGTTCAGCGCAATTTCACCATCAACCGCCCCAAGGGCCGAAGCATCAATCGGATCGCGCGACCAGCCTTGCGCGGTCTCTGCACTGGCGCTGCCCGCGCCGCCGCCCATGCCGCGCAGATCGACCATGGGGATGGACACTTGCGCATTCACCACAGGGCGCGCCCCGCCCAACGTAATATCAGCCGCTCCGCTGGCCTGTAGATCACCCGCGCGAGCGTCAACCTCGCGCAAGAAAACCTGCCCGTTCGCGGTGCGGGTGATCTGTGCGTCAACAGATACCGGGCGATATGCGGCGGGCAAATCGCCCCCGGATTGCCCCAAGGCGGCCAGAACCGGCGCCAGCGCGGGCAGCGTGCCTTGCACGCGCCCTTCAAGAACCAGATCGGTCAGGGCCGTGCGCCCTTCGAAACTGGCCTCTGCCCCGGCGATTTCGGCGCTCAAAGCGATGGTGGTCAAGCTACCGCCCATCAGCGCCGCTGCATTACCCGCCCGCAAGGCTACGGCCACAGGCTGGCCATTCAGCCGCGCCTGCGCATCCAGCGCAAGCGGGCCATCCATTGCGGGCATGTTGAGCGTGGCCTCCAGCCCCGCCACCTCTAACGACATATCGGTGGTTTCATCCACATAGCGCAGGGTGCCATCGACGATCCGAGCCTCTGCCAATGACAAGTCGCGCAGCGTGCCACCCGCCGCGCCCTCTGAAGCGCCCTGTGGGGCACTCTCTGCCGCCGCGCCGGGTGCGCCAAACTCCCATGTTGCGCGCCCATCCGCCGCACGCCGCAACGTGACGACCGGGGATTGCAGCACAACCCGCTGCACCGCAACAGTGCCGGAAAACAGCGACACAAGATCAACGCCGATATCCATCTCGGCGGCTTGTAACAGCGCACCCTCGCCCGCCCAGGCGGGGTTGCCGATGGTAATGTCTTGCGCGCGCGCGCCCAGAACCGGGAACACGCTCAGCCCAATTTCACCGCCAATGGTCAGGGGCCGACCGGTCGCCGCCTCGAATTGTTGCGCGGCAAGGTTTGCCAGCCGTTCTGTCGGGACAAGAAAAATTGCCACCCCCAGCAACAGCACAAGGCCCAGAACGGCCACGAACACGGCTTTGATCAAGCGCATGAAAAACTCCACTCTCTGCTTGGCCCAAGCCTAACGGCCCGACAAGTGCTTGTCTTTCACAAATTCGATGGCAAAACTCGCGCCACAGGCAAAGGGAGGGACATATGGCAGACCCAAAAGTGGCGCTGGTCACGGGGGCCGCGCGCGGCATCGGGCTGGCCACGGCGCAGGATTTCGCGGCACAGGGCTGGCGCGTTGTTCTGTTGGACCGCGACCACGACGAATTGGCAAGCGCCGTGGCGCTGGTGCCGGGCGCGTCTGGCGTGATCTGCGACATCTCGGTCCCCGACGCGGTTACGGCAGCTTTCGCAGCACTCGACCGGCTGGATTGCCTTGTGAACAACGCAGGTGTCGCGCATTTCGGACCGATAGAGGATTGCGATTTCACCCTATGGCGCAATGTCATGGCCACCAATCTGGACGGCACGTTCCTGTGCTCTCAGGCCGCTTTGCCGCTTCTGAAAGCCAGCAAGGGCAGCATCGTGAATATCGCCTCCATCTCTGGGCTGCGCGCATCCACCTTGCGGGTGGCCTATGGCACGTCCAAGGCTGCCGTCATTCAATTGACCAAACAGCAGGCGGCGGAACTGGGTGAATACGGCATCCGCGCGAATTGCGTCTGCCCCGGCCCGGTGCGCACCAAGCTTGCGATGGCGGTGCACAGCCAAGAGATTATTGACGCTTATCACGACGCAATCCCGCTCAATCGCTACGGGTCCGAAGCGGAAATCGCCGCCGCGATCACTTTTCTCGCTTCTGACCGGGCAAGCTATATCACGGGGCAAATTCTGGCCGCCGATGGCGGGTTTGACAGCACCGGCGTCGGCCTGCCCGCGCTGCGAAAGGACGCGCCATGAACCTTGCGCGCCTTGCCGCAGAGCGCGACCGCCCCATCCGCGTGGCCCTGATCGGGGCGGGCAAATTCGGGTCAATGTTTCTGGCCCAAGTGCCGACCATCGCGGGGCTGAAGGTTGCGGTCATCGCCGATCTGGACCCGGACCGCGCCCGCGCCGCCTGCCGCAATGTGGGTTGGGATGACACGCTCATCAAAGCCACCCACTTCACCGATAGCGGGCTGATTGCCGCCCGCGCCGAGGTCGATGTCGTGATCGAGGCCACGGGCCACCCCGAAGCCGGGATCACCCACGCGCGGGCTGCAATCGACGCGGGCTGCCACATCGTCATGGTCAATGTCGAGGCCGATGTGCTGGCGGGCGCGGAACTCTCCCGCCGCGCCGCCAAAGCAGGTGTCGTCTATTCCATGGCCTATGGCGACCAGCCCGCGCTTGTGTCGGAAATGGTCGATTGGGCGCGCGCCACGGGGTTTCAGGTCGCCGCCGCGGGCAAAGGCACCAAGTATCTGCCCGCCTATCACCACGTCACGCCCGATGATGTCTGGTCGCATTACGGCCTGACGCCCGAGGCTGCCAAAGCGGCGGGCATGAACCCGCAGATGTTCAACTCGTTTCTGGATGGCACCAAATCCGCGATCGAAGCCGCTGCCATGGCCAATGCATGCGGCTTGGATGTGCCCGAAGCGGGCTTGGGCTTTCCGCCCTGCGGGGTGGATGATCTGGCGCATGTGCTGCGCCCGGAATGCGTGGGCGGGCAGCTTGCCCGCGATGGCATGGTCGAGGTGGTCTCCTCGCTGGAACGCGACGGGCGGCCGGTGTTCCGCGATTTGCGCTGGGGCGTCTATGTCGTGCTGAAAGCGCCCAATGACTACGCTGCCGCCTGTTTCAAGCAATACGGCCTGCCGACCGACACGACCGGGCGTTACGCGGCAATGTATAAACCCTTCCACCTGATCGGGCTGGAATTGTCGGTCTCTGTCCTGTCAGTCGCTTTGCGGGGGGAACCCACCGGCCAAACCCGCGACTGGCGCGGCGATGCCGTGGCGGTGGCCAAACGCGACTTGCGCGCAGGCGAGGTGCTGGATGGCGAAGGTGGCTGGACGGTCTATGCCCGCGCCACCTCGGCACAAGCCAGCCGCGCCGGGGCGCTTTTGCCCATCGGCCTTGCGCATGGCGTCACGCTTACCCGCGACATTCCCGCTGGCACTACCTTGCGGATGGAGGATGTGGCGCTCAACGAAAAGCTGCATGGCGTGCAGTTGCGCCGCCAGATGCTGCTTTGACACCACGCCAACGGGGGCAACCGCCCCCGTTGGATATGGCAAAGCCTGCTCAGGGCATGGCAACAACTGCATCCACCTCAACCAGCATGGGCGGAATGGCAAGGCAGGGCACAGGCATCAATGTCTGTGCTGGCAATCGAGTGCCGAACACCTCGGTGACTGCCTGCGTCAAGAGCGGCAGTTTGGAAGTCTCATGATCCACCACATACACGCCAAGCTTAACCACATGCTCGGGACCAGCACCCAGCGCTCCCAAAACGGAAACCAGATTGGCATAGGCTTGTCGCACTTGCGCCAGGAAATCGGGAGCAAATTGGCCCTGTGCATCGACCCCCGCCTGACCGGAGATGAAGGCAATCGACCTGGCAGGGGCAATCGCGGCAACGCTGTAGCCCAAGGGGCGCGGGTCGGGCAATCCATCTGGGTTCAGGATTTGGGGCAGGTTTTTTGGTGTGTCCGTCATGGTCAAAGTCCTTTCTGATTGACGGATGCTGCATAAAACCGAACAGTGCCAAAAAATGGCACCTTTCGTTCAGACTGAGCAGATGCAGCGCAACGAACGCCAACAGACAATTATCCGCTACCTGCGTCGGAACCATGGGACAACGCTGCAAATGCTGTGCGCCGAAACCGGGGCGGCGCGCCGGACCGTGCTGCGTGACATCGCGGCATTGCGCGACCAAGGCTTTATCATCCAGTCGGAAGTCGGGCGCGGAGGCGGGGTGCGGCTTGACCCCAGTTCTGTCCAGACAACCGCGCGACTGGCCGTTCCAGAGGTGTTCGCATTGCTTATCACGGTCGCGGCGCAACGCGCGACGCAACCTATACCTTTCTCTGACCTAGCAGATTCCGCGCTGGCCAAGATTGAACGCGCCCTGCCTCCTGACAAGCTGCGTGACCTGCGCGCGTTTCTGGGCTGTCTCTATATTGGAGAATTGCCATCGGGGCAGGATATCAGCCAACTTGGCCAGATCGACCCGATGCTGTTGCCTGTTTTCGAGGCCGGGTTTCTAAGCCAAACCCCGATCCGCTTTGACTATTGTGATGCCAAGGGACAGGTCACATCCCGCACGGTCGAACCGCAAGCCATGCTGATCCTGCCACCGCTTTGGTACATTGTCGCATGGGACCCTGCCCGCGACGGGTTTCGGCATTTTCGTATGGACCGGATCGATGCGCCCATTGTGTGCGATGGCCCCCGCTTTCGCCGTCGGCATGTGCCCTTCAACCGGAATGTGCAATCCTATACTGGCCTTGTTCCACAGCCCGTGGCCTAGCCTGCCTAGCGCTATATTGCACCTTATCCTGTAAGCCCGACTGGAACCAAAGCCCGCGCCAAAAGGGGCTGTCGCCCAAACTCAAAGAGCATTAACAAACGGCATATGACCCTACGACCCGAATTCTGGCACACAGTGCCCCTATCCCAGATGACCGCCCCCGAATGGGAGGCGCTTTGCGATGGCTGCGGGCGCTGCTGCCTGAACAAGCTGGAAGATATCGACACGGATGAATTGATCTTCACCCGCGTCGCCTGCCGCCTGTTCGATGACAGCACATGTCGCTGCGCGAGCTACGAGAACCGCAAATCACTTGTGCCAGAATGCGTGGTGCTGACGCCGTCGACCCTGCCCGACATTGCCTATTGGATGCCCGAAACATGCGCCTACCGGCTACTGCACGAAGGCTATCAACTTCCGCTCTGGCACCCGCTGATTACGGGCGATCCGAATTCGGTGCGGCAAGCGGGCGTGTCGATGCACGACCGCACCGTGTCGGAAAGCACCGTGCCGCTGGATGATTGGGAAGATTACCTGCTGGAGGATTGAGCGCGCCTGTAGCGCATCAGCACCCACAGGTTCGACACCAACAAAACCGCCAGCACCACCGCGCCGCCGATCAACGTCCAGACGCCAGGGTCTTCACCCAAGGTGGCCCAGACAAGGATCGGCGCGAGCACCGATTCCAGCAAGATCAGCAGCGACACCTCGGCGGAACTGATGTAGCGCGGCCCCAGCGTCATCAGCGAAGCTGCAACCGCAATGAAGAAGCCATGCCCCAACAAAAGCGGCCATTGCGACGGAAAAGACCCGGCAATATCGGCAAAGGGTGCCATCAGCAGCGCCGTGCCGATCAACGATACCGGAACCGCCGGCAACATAGAGCGCGCGCGCAAGCTGCGCACGGCTGTCAGGGCTGCGGCAAAACAGGCCGCAACCACCAGCGCCATCAGATCGCCCGTCCAGTGCGCGCCTGCCGTCTCGTGAGAGCCGCGCAGGATAATACCCAGCCCCACGAAGACGCCCATCATGGTAAGCATCATACGGATAGAGAGCGCTTCGCCCAAAAAAACGCGGCTGAACAGCGCGGCAAAGACCGGCATCGCGGCAAGAATGAAGACCACATTCGCCACGCTGGTATGCGCCACGGCCATGACAAAGCTGATGGACGCAATGCCGAACAGCACGACATAGGCCAGCCCGGCGCAGCCCGTCTGGCGCAGCGAGGTCACCGCGCGCGGCCCATCCGTCAGCAAGACGAAAGACAGGATCAGCCCCCCGGCCACAAGATTGCGCCAGAAGGAAATCGTGATCGGCGTGGTCTCTATCAGCCGCACGAACAGCGAATCGGGCACGATGAACAACACACCGAGCGCGGTTAGGGCCAAACCTTTAACATGTTCATTCATGCCCTGCTTTTCGGTCCGGCCCGGTGCCTAGTCAAGCGCCGGGTGGGTGGCGCGCCAGCTTTTCTGCGTCAAATGCGCGGGCGGGTCGGCCAAGTAAACCGCACGCGCAATGGCGCGGGCAAGGCAGGTCGCGGCAGCATGGCCCAGTTCGACCATGTCGAGCGCCGTGGCCGATGGCCCCGCACCCGTGGATACCGCGAACACGATGTCTCCGTCGAATTGGGTATGCGACGGCACGACGGCGCGCGCCATGCCGTCATGCGCCGCAATGGCCAGCCGGGTCAGTTGCGCTTGAGTCAAGGGGGCATCGGTGGCGATTATGGCAAGTGTCGTGGCCTCTCGCGCCAGTTTTGTCATGGGGGGTAGTGCAAAAGCCGTTTGCGGAGCAGGGCCAAGCCCGCCGAATTCGCCCTGCCACTCAAACGGTGCCGCCCAGAAATGCGGGCCGTCCCCCACCGTCACGCTGCCCACCGGGTTTGCCGCCACCAGCGCCCCAACGGTCGCGCCGGAAGCCAACACCCAAGACGCAGATCCAATCCCGCCCGCGACATTGGCCGTGGTCGCGCCCAGCCCCGCACCGTGGCTGCCCAAGGCAAAGTCCGGTGCCGCCGCGTCCAGCGCCGCGCGCCCCAAGGCGGGATAGGGGCTCTCGGCCCAGTCTTTCACACCGCCATTGGCCAGATCAAAGAGGATTGCGGCGGGCACAATCGGCACATGCTGCCCCGCCACCGCAAAGCCGCGCCCTTGGGCGCGAAGCCCCGCCATCACGCCAGACGCCGCATCCAGCCCAAAGGCAGAGCCGCCCGACAGCACAATCGCGTCCACCTCTTGCACCAAGCGGTCGGGGGCCAGCAATTCAGTCTCTCGCGTGCCCGGCGCGCCGCCCATGATATGCACACCCGCGCCGAATGGCGCATCACCCACCAGAACCGTGGCACCACTGCCCAGCCGCACGTCCTGCCCATGGCCCACGCGCAAACCGGCAACATCGGTAATCAGGTTGCGAGGGCCGGGGCCGGTCACTCGGCGGCGTCCCGGTGCAGGAAATAGGGGTCTTGGCTCTCCCAGTAAGCCACAAGGTCGCAGGCGCGGTCGCCGGGCAGCCCAAGCGCCTGCATCGCGCGCAAATCTGTGGCGATCAGCGTGGCCATCTGCCATCCTTCTCGCGCGCGCAAGCCACTGGTGCCATCGATGCCGAACATACGCTCGACCGCATCGCACCCGGTGGCGATTGCCAGCACAAGATCAAGGATATGCGCCTGCGGAGACATCTGCGCCAAGGATGCCGCCAGGCTGCGCACAGGAATACCCTCTGCGCAGAGCGTTTCAATCACACGCTCCGCCATATCTTCAAGCTGCATCGTTCCAGCGCACCCATACAAACACAGGCTACCGACGCGCCGGGAAGCGCGCCCACACCCTTCACCCGCCGAAACTATGCCGCAGGTTGCCGCGCCAATCAATCGGAAGAGCGGTCTTGCCCCAGATGCCCGGCCCAGCGCGTGCCCGCGCGCTCCGGCTTGGGCAAATCGCGCTCGGCCACATGGTTGCGCAACTGCACCCGCGCGATGAAAAACGCGGTGATGGGCGCGGCCAAGAACAGGAACAGCGTGATCATCAGCTCGTGAAAACTAAGCGCATCCTCGACGCCGAAAAAATAAAGCATCGACGCAATCAGCACGCCGCCCACGCCCAGCGTGGTGGCCTTCGTGGGCGCGTGTAGCCGGGTCATCTGGTCAGGCAGCTTTAGTAGGCCGAATGACCCGACAAGACCGAAAAACCCTGCAATAACAAGCAGCGCCGCAATAACATATTCCAAAATCATGCCAGCGCCCCTTATTCGATGATATTGCCGCGGAGGATGTAGCGGCAATAGGCCACGGTCGAGATGAAGCCCATCATGGCAAACAGCATCGCCGCCTCGAAGAACACGCCGGTGCCAAAGGCCATGCCGTAGATCACGATCAGCGCGATGATGTTCACGACCATCGTGTCGAGCGCGAGAATCTTGTCGCCCGTGCTGTCGGCGCGCACAAGGAACCACAGGTTCATCAGCAGGCCCAGCCCGAAACAAACGGCTGCGAAAACCAGAGCATAGGTCAGGATCATTCAAAAATCTCCTTCAGGCGGCGCTCGTAGCGGGATTTGATGTCATGCACCGTGCCGGCTGGGTCCGGCGCATGCAGGCAATGCACCAGCAGGCTGTTACCATCCTCGGCAAGGTCGGCCGAGACGGTGCCCGGTGTCATTGTAATCGTGCCCGCCAGCAGCGTGATCGCTTCGGGCCTGCGGAGTTCCAGCGGCACGGTGATGAAGGCGGATTGCAGGTCTGCGTTGCGCTTGAACAGGATAATCAAGGCCACTTGCACATTGGCCACGCAAATGTCCCACAGCACGATCAGGATATACCCGATGATTCCAAGTGGATTGCGCAGCTTTGGGCGGTCCGGCCAATAGGCAGCCGTCACCAGCGGCACGATGGTGCCTAGAATCAGGCCAAAGACCACCGCGTTCAACGTCAGCACATTGACCAGCATGACCCAGACAGCGGTCAGAACCAACGTCAGCAGCGGATGGGGGAAAAGTTTACTGAGCATGGCTTAACTCCCCCCACCCAGAACCGCGCCGATATAGCCCTCTGGCGCGTAGAGCTGCGCTGCCGTATCGGTCAGGTAATCGGTCAACGGTCCTGCGGCGACGGTCATCAGCACGATCAGCGCCAACAGCCCCCCCACACCCGCCAACGCGACACCGGTGGCCGGGGCGGCGGGCGTTGCGTCTGCCTTCACCGCGTGGGCCTTCCAGAACACCACTGACCCGGCCTGCGCAAAGCCCACAACGGCCACCAACGATGTGATCAGCACCACGCCCCAGACCCAAACGGACAAGGGATGATCGCGCAGCGCGTCCAGCACGAACAGTTTGCCAATGAAGCCCGACAAAGGCGGCAGGCCGGTTGTGGCAATGGCGGCGGCGAAGAACAGCGCAGCCACCAACCCCGATTGCACGATCGGCGCGCGCAGTTCCAGCGCGCAGGTTCCGCGCCGCGCCTGAACCATGTCGATCACGAGAAGCAACGCGCCCGCTGCAAGCGTGGAATGGATCAGGTAGTAAAGGGCGGCCACGGTCGCGCCCTCGGTGAAGGGGGCGATGGCGATGAACAGTGTTCCCATGGACCCGACAGCCGCAAAAGCCGCCACCCGCGCGAGCGAACCGCCCGCCATGACACCAACCATGCCGACCACGGCCGTGATTAGGGCTGCGGGCATGATCAGGTCCGAAAACAATGTCCCTGTCAGCGCCAATGACGGGCCGAAGATTAGCGTGAACACCCGCAAAACTGCATAGGCCCCAACCTTTGTCATAATGGCAAACAACGCAGCCACGGGCGCAGGCGCATGAGTGTAGGTATTGGGCAGCCAGAAATGCAGCGGCAACAGCGCGCCTTTCACGGCGAAGACCAGCAGCACCATCGCGCCTGCCGTGCGCACCAATGCGGCATCTTCCGGCGGAAGCGTCGCGGCCTTGGCGGCCATATCCGCCATGTTCAGCGTGCCGAAGACCGCATAGATCGTGGCCAGCGAAAACACGAACAGGGTCGAGCCTGCCAAGTTGTAGATGATATATTGCACCCCCGCCTGCGTCCGCAAACGACCGCCGCCATGGACCATCAGGCCATAGCTTGCGATCAGCAGCACCTCGAAGAAGACGAACAGGTTGAAGATGTCACCCGTCATCATCGCGCCGAACAGACCGAAGAGCTGGAACTGATACAGCGGGTGGAAATGCGCGCCGCGCGCGTCCCATTTCGTGCCGATGGAATAGATCAGCACGCCCAAGGCCAGCAGCGCGGTCAGCGTAATCATCAGCGCCGACAGCCGGTCCATGACCATCACAATACCAAAGGGCGCGTCCCAATTGCCCATCTTGTAGACGGTGATCTCGCCGGTCGCGGCCTGCACCATGAGCATGGCGCAGATGACGGCCAGAACCGCCGTGGTCACCAGTGACAGCGTGCGCTGAATGGCCAATTGATCTCGGAACAACAAAAGCGCCGGGGCCATGACCGCCGTGATGATCAGCGGCAAAACCATGAAATGCGTCATTGGCCGCGCTCCTCTGGCGTGACCTCTGGGGCCTCGTTCTCCATGTCCAGCTTATCGGTGCCGCCATTCAGATAGGCCGTCAGCGCCATGATGACCGCGACCGCCGTCATGCCGAAGGCGATCACGATGGCGGTCAGCGTCAGGGCTTGCGGCAGCGCGTCGGTATGCGGGCTATCCACATACAGAAGCGGCGGCGAATTCAGCATCAACCGTCCGCTGGCGAACAGGAAGAAGTTCACCGCATAGGCCAGCAGCGACAAGCCCACGATAACCGGAAAGGTCCGCATCCGCAGCATCAGGTAAGTGCCCACCGCCGTCAACGATCCGATAATGATTGCAACCAGTAGTTCCATGATCTTAGCTATCCTTGGTGGCAGAGCGGATCGCGCCGCCATCCGTGACAATATCCATCGGGTCGGTATTGACCGGCTGATCGGGGTCGGCAGCCACGCCCATGCGCGACAACTCCGCCAGCGCCAGCATGACCGCGCCCAGAACCGTCAGGAACACGCCCACGTCAAACGCCATGGCTGACGCCAGTTCGAATTTCGACAGGGGCGGGATGGTGACATAGCCAAAGGTGCTTTTCAGGAACGGGTAGCCAAAGAACCAGCTTGCAATGCCCGTGGCCGCCGCCGTCAGAATGCCCACCGCGATCATGCCGTGATAGGCAAAGCGCTGGCGCGATTGCGCCCATTCAAGCCCCGATGCCATGTATTGCATCAGCACCGCGACCGCAACGACCAGACCGGCGATGAACCCGCCGCCCGGCTGGCTATGCCCGCGCAGGAAGATGAACGCGCCCACCACGATCGCAATGGGAAGCACCGCGCGCGTGGCCACGACCATCATCAGCGGGTGGCGGTCGCCGATCTTGACATGGTCCTTCGCCATCTCGCGCAGGCGCTTGCCGCCCGCGCTGCGCATAAGCGCCGCGACCATGGCGAAAATCGAAATGCCTGCAATGCCCAGAACGATGATCTCGCCAAACGTATCAAAGCCGCGGAAGTCGACAAGGATCACGTTCACCACGTTATTGCCCCCACCGCCGGTGTAGGAGTTCTCCAGGAAATACCAGCCGATATTGTCGGGCTCGCGCCGCAGAAGCGCATACATCAACGCGCCAATCCCAAGGCCCGCCCCTGCCCCGATCACCGCGTCGCGCGTGCGCCGGGCGGGGCTGCTTTCCTTGGGCGTTTCCTTGGGGAGGAAATACAGTGCGAGCAACAACAGGATGACCGTCACCACCTCCACCGACAATTGCGTCAGGGCCAAGTCGGGCGCGGACAGGTAGGCAAAGGCGACCGACAAGATAAGCCCCACCACGCCCATCAATACCAGCGACAGGTAGCGGTTGCGGTGTAGGAACGCCAAGGCAGTCGTCGGCACCATGATCAGCACGAAACCAATGATCGAGGCATTGGTCATGGGCAACATGGGCCGTGCGCCTTGCAGGTAATCGGCGCTGAAAAACGCACCCGCCACGATCACCACGCAAGCGGCGGTGAAAATGGCCAAGTAGCGCGACATCGCCCCGTCATGCAGCAAGTCGGTAAACCACGTGAAGAACCGGGTAATTCCACCCAACAAAGCGTCGAAAATCGCCTTCGCCTCTGGCCGGGGGGCGGCGATCCACGCACGGTCCAGCCCCTTGTGCAGCAACAGCAGCACAGCGCCCGTGGCGACCGCGATCATCGACATGATCAGCGCCGCATTTACCCCGTGCCACAGCGCAAGCGAATAATAAGGCAGCTCATCCGCCTGCGTCACGGCTTTCGACACGGTTTCGACCAAAGCGCCCGCCATGGTTTTCGGGAACAGACCGATCAGAATGACCAGCACTGCCAAGAACGCAGGCGCAACCCACATCCCAAAGCCCGGATCATGCGGCTTGGCCGGATAGTCGTCGCGCTTCGGGCCAAAGAACACATGGAACACGAAGCGCAGGCTATAAGCGACAGAGAAGGTCGCCGCGATGGTCGCCATGACCATGAACAGGGTCGAGGTATGCGCGGCCTCGTGCAGCATCATTTCCTTGGACAAGAACCCGTTGAAGGGTGGCAGGCCCGCCATGGAAAACGCGGCAATCGTGCCGATGGTAAAGGTCACGGGCATCAGGAACCGCAAGCCGCCAAGACGTTTGATGTCGCGAGTCTTGGCCTCGTGGTCGACGATCCCGGCTGTCATAAACAGCGCCGCCTTGAAGGTCGCGTGGTTAATGATGTGGAATACCGCCACCACCGCCGCAATCTCGGTGCCTAGCCCCAAAAGCATGGTAATCAGGCCCAAATGGCTGACGGTCGAAAACGCCAGCAGGCCTTTCAGATCATCCTTGAACAGCGCGATCACCGCACCCAGCGTCATGGTGATTAGCCCCGCGCCCGCCACAAGGTAAAACCACAGGTCGGTGCCCGACAGCACTGGCCATAGCCGCGCCATCAGGAACAGGCCCGCTTTGACCATCGTGGCCGAATGCAGATAGGCCGAGACGGGCGTGGGCGCGGCCATGGCGTGCGGCAGCCAGAAATGGAACGGGAATTGCGCGGATTTGGTGAAGGCGCCCAGCAGGATCAGCAGCAGCGCGGGCACATAGAGATCGCTTTCCTGAATAACCTCGCGGTTTTCCAAGATCACGGTCAGGTCGTAGCTGCCCGCGATATTGCCAAGGATCAGCATCCCCCCGATCAGCGCCAAGCCGCCCATGCCGGTCACGGTCAGCGCCATGCGCGCACCTTGGCGACCTTCGGGCAGGTGCTTCCAATAGCCGATCAGCAGGAAGGACGACAGCGAGGTCAATTCCCAGAAAATGAGCAAAAGCAGGATGTTGTCGGACAGAACGACCCCCACCATCGCGCCTTGGAACAGCAGCAAATAGGTGTAGAACTGATCCATCGGGTCGCTTTTATACAGGTAAAAGCGCGCGTAGATGATGATCAGCAGCCCGATCCCAAGGATCAGCCCGGCGAACATGAAGCCCAAACCGTCAAGGAAGAAATTTACGTTCAGCCCCAGCGCGGGCAGCCATTCAAACCGGGCTTGCACCACCTCTCCATTCAGCACGGCGGGCAGGTGCGACAGCAAGCCCAACAGGGCCAGCAATGTCACCGCGCCGGTGGCTGTGGCGCAGGCATTGCGCCCAGCGCGCAGCATCAGGCCGGGAAGGAGCGCGCCCAGAAAAGGAAGCGCTGCGATCAGGGCAAGAGACATCGGCGTTTTTTCCGTTTTTTATGGTCCGCGCACGTTCAAGCACGCAGCGCAGAGGGAATGGGCGCGAAAAAGAGTTCGCCATTCATCAAATACCGCCATGATGAAAGTCAAGGCAAACCGGCGCGATTCCGGATAAAACCGGAGTCAGGCGGCAGGCGCAGGGGCGATTTTCGGCCCCGTGCCGTGGCGTTCGCGCTGAAGCGTGCGGAAATGCGCAATCTCGGAATGGGTCCACGCCGCAATGTCCCATGTGCGCGCCGACCGGCGAAGCGCGGCCATACGCGCGCTGGCCTCTTCCATACCCATGGCCAGCGCTTGCTCCAACCCGGAATCCATCGACGAATGCGAAAACGGGTTCACGGGGATGGCGCCGTCCAGTAGCACTGCGCAGCCCGCAAATTCCGACAGGATGAGCGCGCCGGGATTGGTCAGATCGCGCGCGGCGCAGAATTCCGACGCCACAAGGTTCAGCCCATCGGCCAAGGGCGTAATAGACGCAATATCGGCGGCGCGGTAATAGGCCACAAGCTGCGCCAGAGGAATCGCTTGGCTGACCAGCGTCACCGGTTGCCAATCGAAGCTGCCGAACGTGCCGTTAATGCGCCCGACAAGCGATTCAATCGCCTCCTGCACCTCGGCATAGGCGGTCATGTTGCGGTTTGCCCCGACCGAAACCAGCATCAACCGCACCTTGCCGCGCAGGTCGGGGCGGCGCTCTAACAAGCGCCCGAAGGCTTCCAATTGTTCGATATTGCCTTTGGTGTAATCCGTGCGCGACACCGACAGGATCAGCTTCGTGTCGCCCAGTTCGGCGCGGATTTCCCGCACCCGCTCGGCCACTTCGGGCTTGTTCGCCAATTTTTCGATATAGTCGAAATTCACCCCCACCGGGTTGGTGTGCACGCAGGTTGTCGCCCCCATATGCTCCAGCATCAGCGGCATGCGGCGGTCATTCAGCGCCACGCCCGTGGCAGACAGCGTGCTGGGCGTTTCCGCCTCTGATACCAGCCGCGCGCCCTTGATGGACCGCACGACGGCGGCAAAATTCTGAGCATAGCGCGGAATGTGAAAGCCCACGCTGTCGCAGGTCATCAGGCTGTTGATGATCTCTTCGCGCCACGGCAGCACGTTGAACATATCCGGGCCCGGAAAGGGCGTGTGGTGGAAAAAGCAGATCGTGGCGTTGGGTTTTAGCTGGCGCAGATAGCCCGGCACCAGCCACAAGTTATAGTCATGAATCCAGATCACGGCATCATCTGTGGCCTGCTGTGCGGCGGCTTCTGCAAACAGCCAGTTCACCGCGCGGAAGGTTGGCCAATCGACCGGGTCGTAATTATAGCGTTCCTTGAAGCCGTGCAGGATAGGCCAGAAGGCTTCTTTACTGGTCACATGGTAGAAGCTTTTGACCTGTTCCTTGGTCAAAGGCAGCCGACTGACCGAATAAGTGCCAAAACTGTCCGAAATTTCGATCACGCGCTCGAATTCCGGGTTGGCAGGGTCTTCGGCCTCTTTCCACGCCACCCAAGCACCGCGATCCGCCTGCCCCAAAAACCCTTTCATCGTTGGCACAATGCCGTTCGGGCTGGAGTTTTCGCGGTAATGCACCTTCCCGTCCTCGATCACCTCCTCGTAAGGTTGGCGATGGTAGACGATTACAAGATCCGATTTCATAGCGGCAACTCCGGTGGGGTTGGGTGCAAGGTATGGGCATGGATGGCCTCTATGATCCCGCCCGCGCCGATCTGGCGGCAGCGATGGGCCCTCGGCAAATGCGCGGTCGCGGCAAGCAATTCGGGCTCCGATCCGCCCACAAGCGCGCCGTGCAGCCCGGTTTCGAACATGGACAGATCGTTGAGCGTGTCGCCTGCTACTAGCACCTGTTCGGCATTCAGCCCAAGATGAGAGATCAGGCGCAGAAGCGACGGGCCCTTGCTGACACCCTTGGGTAGCACATCGACAAAGCACCCGTGCGAGACGATGATATCGACCTCCAGCCCGTCCAGAACCGACAAAGCGGCGCGGTCGAACGCGCTGTTGTATTCATAGGACAGGCGATGACGAAAGGGCGCATCTTGCAAGCGCAGACCTGTCACAGACTCAAGCCGCGCCCGAATCTCGGCATCCAGCCCATGCCACGCTTGCGCGATCGGCGCTTCCAGATCGGGGAGCGGGTGCACGCGACCATCGGTAAAACTTGCGATAGTCGTCCCGACATCGCCAATCACAAATTCCGGCGAAGGCACATCACCCTTGGCGCATAAATCTGCAATAAAATCCGGGTCACGCCCGGTAACGAAGACAAGCTGCACATCGGGTTGCGCGCGCAGCCATGAATAAAGCAGGTTTCGATGCGTGGCGCTGCCGCCCAGAAAGGTTCCGTCAAGGTCGGTCGCCAGCACCATGCGGGTGCTTTGCCCGGCGATGGGGCGTTTCGATAAAATTTCCATACCATGAAGATGGGATGGGCTTGCTCAAGTTCCAACCCGATGCGGGCCCAGACGACCCGAAACAGAGCGCAAAACAAAGGCCGCCCATAATCTGAGCGGCCTTAAGCATTCTTGCCTAAAAATTAGGCTAAAATATCAGGCGAGTGCCAGGTTCGACGCGGATTCGCGGCCGTCGCGGCCTTTTTCCAGATCGAAGGTCACTTTCTGACCATCATCCAGACCGCGCAGACCAGCGCGCTCAACAGCGGAAATGTGCACGAACACATCCTTGGAACCGCCATCGGGTTGAATGAAGCCAAAACCTTTGGTTGCGTTGAACCATTTCACGGTGCCAGTAGCCATGTGAATTCTCCTAAATATATCACTGCCCACGACATTGCGGCAGTTCGGCTCAGTCAGTGCAAGATCGAGATCACTGTGGCCGATGAAGGAGAACAGAGTCGATAGAGGTAACGTCGCTGCGTCTTCATACAGAGGCGCGCCACACCTAGCAAGGAAATTCGCTTAGCCAAATTGCGCCACCCGCGCGGCCATATCCAGCATGCGGCACGAAAAGCCCCATTCGTTGTCATACCAGCCGAACACACGCAGCATCCCGCCTTCGGTTTGCTGCGTCTCTGGCAGCGCCATGACAATGCTTTCCGGGCGGGCCCGCAGATCGGTCGACACGAGCGGCCTGTCCGTCCAGCCAATAACACCGCCGGCCTGTTGCAGCGCAGCGTTCACCTCGGCCACACTCGGGCGGCGATCCAGCATTACGCACAAATCGACCGCTGAAACCGATGCTGTCGGCACCCGCACCGCCGCACCCAGCAAACGCCCTTCCATTTCGGGCAAGACCCGCTCGACCAGCTTTTGCGCGCTGGTCGTGGTCGGCACCATCGACAGCGCCGCGGCGCGCGAACGCGCCAGATCACCGCGCGGCGCGTCGACCGTGGGCTGGCTACCGGTGTAGCAATGCACCGTGGTCATAAACCCCGTGGCAATGCCCCAGTGATCGTGCAGGAACTTGGCCAATGGTGCCAGCGCATTCGTCGTGCAGGACGCGTTCGAGATCAGCTCATGCGCAGGCGTCAGGACATGATCATTCGCCCCAAGCACCACCGTGACCTCTGCCGCGTCAGAGGGGCCGGAAATCAGCACCCGCCGCGCACCTGCCCGTATACCCCGACGGGCCACCTCTGTCCGGTCGGCGCGGCCCGTGCATTCCATGACAAGGTCAATATCGGACAGGTCCAGCTCTGACAGGTCAGACTTGTGTGTCAGGCGCAGCGTCGTATCGCTAACACGAAACTGACCGTCCCCGGTGGAAACCGGATGCGCTAACCGGCCGAAAACACTGTCATATTCGAACAGGTAAGCGCAGGTCTCGGCATCTGCGATGTCGTTGATTGCGACGATCTGCACATCCGGCCAACCGCCTTGAAGCCAAGCCCGTAGCACCGTCCGCCCGATCCGGCCAAAGCCGTTGATCGCCACGCGTATCATGTCTGTGTCCCCTGCCCTATCGGCACTTTCGCGCAGTTAGCCCCGGCGCGTGCCGAGGCGCAAGGCCTAGAGCGCGACCTCTATCGCCGTGCCATTGGCGCGTGCCAGATCGACTGCCTTAGACGCTACGGCAATGTCCTGCAAGCCAACGCCGGTGCCATCGAACAGCGTGATTTCATCGACACTGCTGCGCCCCGCATGCGTGCCATTGATAACCGCACCGATGGGGGTGATATCCTCTGCCGTGATCAACCCTTGGGCAATCGCATGCTGCGCCTCGCCAATGGTGATGGATTGCGCGACCTCGTCGGTGAACACGGTCGCGCGCACCAGAAGCGCCGGTTCCACCTCTTGCTTGCCGATCGTGTCGGTGCCCATGCAAGCAATATGCGTGCCGGGACGGACATGCGCATCCATCAGGCTGGCGGCGGGGCTGGATGTGATTGTGATGATCACATCTGCCTGCGCGCCCAGATCTTCCAGGCTTACTTCCTCGAAAGGCAGCCCTTCTTCGGCCACGGCGGCGGCCAAACGGTCCATCATGTCGGGGTGGTAGTTCCACGCCACGACCTTTTCAAATTTACGCTGGCGCAGGGCTGCGCGCATCTGGAACACCGATTGGTGGCCCGCACCGATCATGCCCAAAACCGATGCGTCGGGCCGCGACAGATGCGCAATGGAAATGGCGGAGGCCGCCGCCGTGCGCAAAGCTGTCAGCAGGTTGCCGCCCACGGCCGCTTGCAAAATGCCCGTGTCGGGGTCGAACAGGAACACCGTGGATTGGTGGTTGATGATGCCTTTCGCGGCATTGCCGGGGAAATACCCCCCAGCCTTCACACCCAACTGGCCACCGGCGCGGTCCAGACCGGATTTGAAGCCATATTGCCGCCCTTCGCCCAGCGCCTCGCGCACAACGGGAAAGTTATAGGCATCTTCCCGCGCCATGGCGGCAAAGGTGGCTTCAACAGCGTCGAACGCGCTTTGGTCATCGACTAGCCCGCCAATGGCGGATTCGGGCACGATCCACATGGGACAGCCTCCTGTAAGTTCTGTTCGCAGAGGAAGAGGCCCCGGATCAAGTCCGGGGCGCGGAGAGAGAGTGCTCAGGCTCCGGACCTGATCCGGAGCCTCGCGGTCATCTGGGCCGGGTTAGTATGCCTTGCCGCGCGCGCTGACGGGCCAGACGGTTTCGACCTTGCCATTCCGCACGCCGACATACCAGTCGTGCACGTTGCAGGTCGGGTCGCAATGGCCGGGTACCAGTTTCAGCTTGTCGCCCACTTTCAGCACACCTTCTGGGTCCGCGACCACGCCATGCTCGTCCGAGCATTTGACGTATTTCACATCGTCACGGCCATAAATCACCGGCAGGCCGCTATCGACCGATTGCGCTTTCAAACCGGCATCGACAATCGCTTTGTCGGCTTTTGCGTGGCTCATGACCGAGGTCAGGATGAACAGCGCATTCTCCCACTCGCTCTGGTCAATGCGCTTGCCGTCCTTGTCGAGGATGCGACCATAATCGGCATCCATGAACGCGTAGGAACCGCACTGAAGCTCGTTATACACGCCCGAATTCGATTCGAAGTAATACGACCCGGTGCCACCGCCGCCGACGATGTCGCATTCCAGCCCTTCGGCCTTCAGACCCTCGACCGCGTCACGCACCATCCCGATGGCGATATCGACCTTGGCCTTGCGCTCGTCGTAGCTGTCCATGTGCTGCATCGCGCCCTGATAGGCTTGGATGCCCGCAAATTTCAGACCCTCAGCGGCATCCACCGCCTTGGCAATCTCGATCACGGCTTCGGTGGTTGTCACACCGCAGCGGCCCGCGCCGCAGTCAATCTCGACCAAGCATTCGATCTGTGTGCCATGCTTGACCGCCGCCGCCGACAGGTCGGCCACATTGGTCACGTCATCCAGACAGCAGATCGCGCGCGCGCCCAGTTTCGGGATGCGCGCCAAACGGTCGATCTTGGCCGGGTCGCGCACTTGGTTCGAGACCAACACGTCCTTGATGCCGCCACGTGCGAAAACTTCCGCTTCGGACACCTTCTGGCAGCAAACGCCACAAGCGCCGCCAAGCGACTCTTGCAGCTTGGCCACATCCACGGATTTGTGCATCTTGCCATGCACGCGGTGACGCATGCCGTGTTCGCGGGCATAGTCGCCCATTTTCTTGATGTTGCGCTCCAGCGCGTCCAGGTCCAGCACTAGGCAGGGCGTCTGGATATCCGCTTCGTCCATCCCCGGCAGCGCGGGAACGTCAAAGCCAACTTCAAGCCCTTCGAATTTCGTCGGTGCGTTCATTTTGTTTACCCCTGTTGTTCGGTCAACCTGCCATCCAAGGCAGCTTGTCCAGATCCACGTTGCCCCCCGTCACGATCACGCCGACACGTTTGCCGCGGAACACTTCGGGGTTCTTTATGATGGTCGCCAGCGGCACAGCGCAGGACGGTTCCATCACGATTTTCATGCGCGCCCAAGTCAGGCGCATCGCGTCGATGATTTCCTCTTCCGTCGCGGTCAGGATATCGGTCACATTGTTCGACACAAAATGCCACGTGTTTTCTTTCAGCGGCACTTTCAACCCATCGGCGATGGTATTGGGAGAATCGTCTGCAATGATATGTCCTGCCTTGAAGCTGCGATAGGCGTCGTCCGCCTGTTCGGGTTCTGCGGCATAGATCTCGACATGCGGCGCGATGTTGGACAGCGTCAGGCAGCAGCCCGACACCATGCCACCGCCGCCGATGGGCGCGATCACGGCATCCAGCCCCTCGACCTGTTCCATCAATTCGCGCGAGCAGGTGGCTTGGCCTGCGATCACGCGCGGGTCATTATAGGGATGCACGAAATCCGCCCCGGTGCGCGCCTGCACTTCGGCAAAGACCGCTTCGCGCGAGGTGGTCGACGGTTCGCATTCGGTAATCGTGCCACCATAGCCGATCACAGCGTCTTTCTTGGCCTGCGGCGCGGTGCGCGGCATGACCACATGGCACGGAATGCCCCGACGCCCGGCCGCATAGCTGAGCGACAAGGCATGGTTGCCACTGGAATGGGTAGCAACGCCAAGGGCGGCTTCCTCATCGCTCAGGCCGAACACGGCGTTCGACGCGCCGCGCACCTTGAAGGCACCGGCTTTCTGGAAATTCTCGCATTTGAAGAACAGGTCTGCCCCGGTCAACTTGTTCATGAATTCCGAGGTCAGGATCGGTGTGCGATGGATATAGGGCTTGATCCGTTCATGCGCGGCGATCACGTCATCGAATGTCGGAAGCGGTCTTTCGGCTTGGTCTTTCATGTCACCCCCTGATGTTGCGAGGCCAGTGGTAGCAGGCGGTTTCACCTTGCCACCACTGGCGATGTATCTTTAGGCAGCCTTGGCGATTGCTTCTGCGGTTGTGCCACGAAGATAGTCCTGCGCGGCGGCAACGCCACTGCCAAGCTTCACGGGCCAGCCCAGATCGGCCATACACATTTCGGCCGTGGCCAGACCTGCCAGCAGCATGGCATCTGTCAGGCTGCCCAGATGGCCAATACGGAACAGCTTACCCGAAACTTCGCCCAAGCCAACACCGAAGGCCACGCCGTATTTGCTGGCGGACAGCGTGACAAGGTCGGTGCCGTTGAAGCCTTCGGGGGCCATGACTGCGCTGACAGTGTCGGAATACAGCTCCGGCCGTGCGGCACAAAGCTTCAGCCCCCAACCGCCCGCAGCGCGGCGCGTCGCCTCTGCCAAGCGGTGATGACGGGCATAGACATTGTCCAAGCCTTCCGCTTTCAGCATGGCGATGCTGGCGGCCAGACCGTTGATCAGGCCGACGGGCGGCGTATAGGGGTAGCCCCCAGCCGCATAGCCTTTCAGCATATCGCCGAAATCGAAGAAAGTGCGCGGCAGTTTCGCGGTGTCGCGTGCCGCCAGCGCCTTGGGCGAGATTCCCAGAATGGCTAGGCCAGCAGGCAGCATGAACCCCTTTTGCGAGCCCGCGACCGCGATATCGACGCCCCAAGCGTCCATATGAAACGGCATGGAGGCTATCGAGCTGACGCCATCGACCATGAACAGTGCCGGGTGACCAGCCTTGTCCATCGCGGCGCGCAGCGCGCCAATGTCAGAGCGCACGCCGGTTGCGGTCTCGTTGTGCGTGGCCAGAACGGCCTTGATGGAATGATCCTTGTCGGCAGCCAGCGCCGCGCCCATGGCGTCTGCCGGGCAGCCTTCGCCCCATGGGGCTTCGATGATCTGCACGTCCAGGCCATGACGTTGGCACAGGTCAATCCAGCGGTGGCTGAACATACCGTGGCGTGCGGCCAGAACCTTGTCACCCGGCGACAGCGTGTTGCTGATCGCGGCTTCCCAGCCACCCGTGCCGGTCGAGGGCAGGATGATCACCTCTCCCGCGCTCATGCCAAGCACTTCTTTCACACCCGCAACGGCGGGCTTGAACACCGCCGCGAAAGCAGGCGAACGGTGGTCGATTGTTGGCATGTCACAAGCCTTGCGCAGGCTTTCGGGCATGTTGGTCGGGCCGGGAATAAAAACCGGGTTTTGCAAGGACATCTGATCCCCTCCATTTTGTTGAGGCTGTCATCACACCTTTACAGACATTTTTCAATTTTTTTGAAAAATTATTGCCATACGTGAAAAAAGCCGATTTTATGTTATCTATCAGTGGGTAAGGTTTTTCACTCTGCTTTCTGCGCTGCGGCACTATGAAAAAAGGTGGACTATGACACAAATTTCCCGGCGGGGGCGACCCCGCGCCTTCCAAGACAAGACCGCCCAAAACACCATTCAATCCTTGGATCGGGCCATGGCGATTCTGGAACATTTGTCGCGCTCCGAAGGCATGACCTTGTCCAACCTTGCCACCGCCTGCGGGCAGTCCACAGCGACGGTCTACCGTGTGCTGGTTACGCTGCAACAGCGCGACATGGTCGATCTGGACCCGGCGGGACAGGTTTGGCATGTGGGGGTTGGGACGTTTCGGGCAGGCACATCTTTTCTGCGCCGCACCTCGCTTGTGGAACGCGCGCGCGCGCCCATGCAGGCGCTCATGCGCGACAGCGGCGAAACCGCCAATCTGGGTGTGGAACAAAAGGACGAGGTTCTGTTCCTGACACAGGTCGAAACCCACCAAGCGATTCGCGCCTTCTTTCCCCCCGGCACCATCGGCCCCATGCATGTGTCGGGCATTGGCAAGGCGCTGCTGGCTTGGTTCGACGATGCGCGCGTGGTGCAGGTGGTCGAACGGCGCGGTTTGCAAGCCTTCACGCCCGCCTCGCTGACCACGCTTAGCGATCTGCGCGCCGATTGCGCCCAGACGCGGGCGCGCGGTTTCGCCTTTGACGATGAGGAACGCGCGATCGGCATGCGCTGCATCGCCGCGCCCATTTTCAACCCTTATGGCGAACCGGTCGCGGGTGTGTCTGTCTCTGGCCCGGCCTTTCGTCTGGACAAGGACAATTTGGACCGGATCGGCGCGCTTGTGGTGCAGACCGCCGCGCAAATCACAGCGGCAACAGGGGGTGTGGTGCCCGTGGCGAAAGCGGTTTGACATACCCGACTTTTTTTGTCATCTTTATTTCAGAGCCAGCCGCGAGGTCAGCCAACCCCGTTTCTGACCCATGAGAGATGCCATGAACGCCTATACCCGCTTCGTTCCCGAAACCGAACCTTCCGCCCCCGTCCATGATGTCTACAGCCTGACACGCGGCGGCAATCTGGCGCAGATCGTGTTGGATGGGAAAACCTACCATTTGCGCATTACCCGCGCGGGCAAACTGATCCTGACGAAATGAAAACAGGGGCCAAACGGCCCCCGTTTTGCATTTGAAAGACAGTAATATCAGTGACCCAAAATCTGGCTCAGGAACAGCTTGGTGCGGTCCGATTGTGGGTTGTTGAAGAACTCTTTGGGTTCATTCTGCTCGACGATCTGGCCTTGATCCATGAAAATCACCCGGTTCGCCACCGCCTGCGCGAAGCCCATTTCATGCGTCACGCACAGCATGGTCATGCCCTCTTCAGCAAGGCTGATCATGGTATCCAACACTTCTTTAATCATTTCCGGGTCCAACGCCGACGTGGGTTCATCGAACAACATGATGCGCGGCTTCATGCACAGCGAGCGCGCAATCGCCACACGCTGCTGCTGCCCGCCCGACAATTGGCCGGGATACTTGTTCGCCTGTTCGGGGATCTTCACCTTTTCCAGAAAATGCATGGCCGTTTCCTCGGCCTCGCGCTTGGGAACCTTGCGCACCCAAATGGGCGCAAGGGTGCAGTTTTCCAGAATGGTCAGATGCGGGAACAGGTTGAAATGCTGGAACACCATCCCGACCTCTGACCGGACCTTGTCGATATTCTTCAGATCGCCCGTCAGCTCGGTGCCATCCACGATAATCTGGCCCGCCTGATGCTCTTCCAGCCGGTTGATGCAGCGGATGAGCGTGGACTTGCCCGACCCGGAGGGGCCACAGATCACGATCCGTTCGCCCGCATAGACGGTCATGTTTATATCGCGCAGCACGTGGAACGACCCATACCACTTGTTCATGCCGTTGATCTGGATCGCCAGCTCGTCACTGACCTGCATCTTGCTGGTGTCGATATTGCGTTCTGCGACAGCATTCTCTGACATTAGACAGATTCCTTACCTATGGTCGGTCTTCAGCTTGCGTTCCAGATACATGGAATAGCGCGACATGCTGAAGCAGAAGATGAAGAACAAGGCCCCGATGAATATGAACAATTCCCAGTAGATGCCGGTCCAAGCCGTGTCGGCGCGGATAGCATTCGACAGCCCAAGCGGGTCCAGAAGCCCGATGAACACCACCAGCGTGGTATCCTTGAAGAGCGAGATGAAGGTGTTCACGATGCCGGGGATCGAGATTTTCAGCGCCTGCGGCATGATGATCAGGCGCTGTGCTTTCCAGTAATCCAGCCCCAGCGCATCCGCCGCCTCATATTGGCCCTTGGGAAGCGCCGCCAGACCGCCGCGAATGACCTCTGCCATATAGGCGGCGGCGAAGAGCGTGACCATGATGATGACGCGCAGGATAAGGTCGAAATTCGTGCCCGGCGGCAGAAAATAGTTCAACAGCAGCGACGCGGTGAACAGCAGCGTAATCAGCGGCACACCACGGATGAATTCGATGAACACCACGCAAACGGTTTTCACGAACAACATATCCGATTGCCGCCCAAGAGCCAGCAGGATGCCCAATGGAAGGGACAGCGAAATCCCCGTCACACCGATGGTCAGTGAAATCAGGAAACCGCCAAAGGCTTCTGAGCGCACGAATTCCAACCCGATGGGTGCGATGGAATACATCACCGCATCGAACGGACCGGCCAGCAAGAACCACCATGCAAGGGCTGCCGCAACCGCGCCAATTACGCTGACCAGTGCTGACACTTTGGCCAACAAACGGAAAGCGATGTAGCCCGCCACAAAGCCCAAAAGCGCGGAAATCGGGAACCAGACCGACCCACCCCAAAGCAAGTGATAGCCAATGAACGGGAACAACCCCGAGAAATACAGCATCTTGCGCGGCAATTCCGCAAACAGGATCGGTGCCAGCGCCACAAGCAGCAGCAAAAGCGCCAAAACCGGGCGCCAGTAATGCTCTGGCGGGTAGAAGCCGAACAAAAGCTGATGCCAACGATCGGTAATCACGGCAAAACAGGCACCCGGCGCACCGTCCAGAATTGCGCGGCATTCGCGCAGCGAATCGGCATTCCAGATGGAATTCAGCAGCCACGGCCCAATAGAGGACACGATGTAGACAACAACCGCCAATGCCAGCAAAGTCAGAATGCTGTTCAGAACCGACGAGAACAGGTTCTCGCGCAGCCATTTCACAATGCCGCGTTCGGTCACGGGGGGTTCTTGCTGCCCAAGCATGGTCTCGCGCACATAGCTGATGGGTTTGGTATCACTCATCTTACCGCTCCTTCAGCTTAACGCGATTGTTGTAGACATTCATCAAGCTGGAGATGGTCAAGCTGACAGCCAGATAGATGAGCATCATCAGCAGCATCCCTTCCAGCTCGCGCCCCGTCTGGTTGATGGTAATGCCCCCAAGGGTCGAGCGTAGGTCCATATAGCCCACGGCCAAACCGAGCGACGTGTTCTTGGTAATGTTCAGATATTGCGAAATCAGCGGCGGAATGATGACCCGCAGCGCTTGCGGCAAGATCACAAGGCGCATGGTCTTGCCCGGTTGCAGGCCGAGCGCGAAGGCGGCCTCAGATTGCCCGCGCGAAATGGCCAGAATGCCAGAGCGCACAATTTCTGCCACGAAGGCCCCGGTATAAATGCCCAAGCCAAGCCACATCGCGATCAGCGAATTGCGCAAATGCGTGCCGCCCTGAAAGTTAAACCCGCGCAATTCCGGGTAGTCCAGATGCGCCCCAAAGAAGACGAACAGCAGGGCCACCGGACCAACCAGCACACCAATGCTTTTCCACCATGTTTTGGGGCGCTCGCCCGTGGCGTTCTGCACGGCAGTTGCGTGGGCCAGAATGCGCTTGTTGGCATATATACCAACGATAATGACCAAAAGCACCAACAGCCAGTTGATCGAGGGCGAGACAACGCCAAGGTCCAGATTGCCAAGTTCGTTGGTGAACTGGATTGCGGGTATGTAGACACCCCGGTTGGTCACCGCCACGGAATCACCCAGCAACATGCTTGCTGTGGCGTCATCCCCGCGAAAGGCATTGGGGGCGGGCATCGATTCCGACATGATCGCGCCGAAAATGATGATCCAGACCAGCGTCGGAATGTTGCGAAACAATTCCACATAGATCGTCATCAGCCGTGCCACGATCCAGTTCTTGGACAAGCGTAGCACCCCGGCGACAATGCCCAGAACCGTGGCAAGCGCACAGGCCAGAACCGCCAGAAGTGCGGTGTTCAGCAGCCCGACAAGCGCCGCGCGACCGTGGGTCATCTGGCTGTCATACTCGATCAGACGTTGGTTAATATCGTAACCCGCCGGGTTGCTGAGGAATGAAAAACTGAAATCCCGGCCCAGCGCGCGCAGGTTATTGATCGTGTTGTCCACCAGCCACGCGATGCCCAGCATCAGCGCGAAAAGAAAAACAATCTGGATCGTGATAGACCGGTATCGCTGGTCATAAAGCAGCATGCTTAATGTGAATGCCGCTTTAGGAGCAGCCGACTGCATACGGCCATCGCTGGTGCTTGACATGAAACTCTCCTGTCGCTGCGAAAGGCAGCGTGTCGCCATGGGCGGTCAGGCAGGCAGTTGAAAAAATGGACCGCGCCCAAATGGCGGGCGCGGTCCGATCTGGTGTGGATTAACGGAAGGGCGGGGCGTAGAGCAGGCCGCCTTGGGTCCACTGCGCGTTCAGGCCACGGGCCAGACCGATCGGGGTCTGTTCACCCACATTGGCGGCAAACAGCTCGCCATAGTTGCCGCCCGCCGAAATGGCGCGCACGGCCCACTCGGTATCAAGACCGATCATCGCACCAAGGTCACCCTCAGCACCCAGCAAACGGTTGATTTCCGGGTTATCGGTGCCAGCCTTCAGCTCTTCGATATTGGCGGACGTGACGCCAAGCTCTTCAGCAGCGATCAGCGCGTTCAGCGTCCAACGCACAATGTCGCCCCACTGGTCATCGCCATGGCGCACAACCGGCCCAAGCGGCTCTTTCGAGACGATCTCGGGCAGAATTGCATGCGCACCCGGCTCTGGGAACGACGCGCGCACAGCAGCCAATGCCGAAGCGTCGGTCGTGTAAACGTCACATGCGCCTGCCAGATACTGCTGCTGCGCTTCTGCGTTGCTCTCCACCGGAACCGGTTCGTAGGACATACCGTTCACGCGGAAGAAATCTGCAAGGTTCAGTTCGGTGGTGGTGCCGGTTTCGATGCAGACGGTCGCGCCGTCCAACTCGGTTGCCGAGCCAACACCCAATTCACGCGGAACCATGAAGCCCTGACCGTCATAGTAGGTCACACCCACGAAGGTAAGCTGAAGGTCGGTATCGCGCGAATAGGTCCAGGTGGTGTTGCGCGACAGCATGTCGATCTCGCTCGACGCCAGTGCCGAAAAACGGGTCTGGCTGGTCAGCGGAACAAAGCTGACGGCCATCGGATCGCTCAGCACAGC
>JAFGVZ010000134.1 GCA_016937725.1 Paracoccaceae bacterium
GCGTGAAAAATGCGCATGGACAAGACCCGCCCGATACGGCCCGCCGCCACCAGCGCGCGCATGGCCCGGTGGCTTCCCGAACAACGCAGATGATGATTTGTGGCAAACACGACCCCCGCCGCTTCGGCCGCGCGCACCATGGTGACAGCGTCGTCCAGCGTCATAGCCAAGGGTTTTTCACACAGAACATGCTTCCCGGCAGAAATCGCCGCCATGGCCTGAGCGAAATGCTTTTCATTCGTGGTCGAGATGTAGACCGCCCCCACCAAGGGATCGGCCAAGGCAGCTTGCAGATCAGTGCCGTGATGAGGGATTGCGTTAGCCGCCGCAAAAGCCGCGGCATGTTCGGCGGAGCCTGATACCACGCAATGAACGACATGCCCCGCCTGCGCCCGAATCGCGGCGATCACATATTCCTTTGCAATGGTGCTTGCCCCGATCAATGCCCAGTTCACGACTCATGTTCCTTCAAACGGTTGGAATGATCCAAACCTAATTTGGAACGTTCCATATTGTCAAGTCAAAGAAAGCGCTGCGCGGCAAAGCTTCGGGGGTGCCATCGCGCTCGGCTGGCAATGGAGTTTCCCCACGAACTCCAAGAAATTTCGTCAAGGATGAATGAAAGCCCGATTCTGAAGTGTCGTTGTTAGCGCCGGGACCGGTTGGGCTATCGGTGTTCACGCTGATGGTTGCACCGGACGCCGCGCCCCAAAATGCACCGGCCCGTTGGAAACCGGCGCACGCACTACCCTGCAACGGCTGCTCACCAGAAAGCCGAGCGCGAGGCTGGACATTTCAGCGCGAGGGTTGCATCTCTGCACATGTTCACGAAAAGCCGCAAGGATGGCACAGAATGCCCACCACCCCCACCCTCGGCAACTGGATTGCCCTTTACGCACTGGGCCTGATCTGGGGCGCGTCTTTTCTGGGGGTTGCCTTTGCGCTGGAAGGTTTCGGCCCGATCAGCATTGCCGCTGCACGTATTGCGCTTGGGGCGGTGACCTTGGGCGCGGTGGCCCTCATCGCCCGAATCCCGTTGCCACGCGACCCGGTGATCTGGGCCTTCACTGCTGGAATGGCCGTTCTGTCGAACGCGCTGCCTTTCTATCTGCTGAGTTGGTCGCAACAGCATGTCACCTCTGGCTTTGCCGGGATTACGATGGCCGCGATCCCGCTTTTCGTGATCGGGCTGGCGCATATCTTCGTTCCGGGAGAACGCCTGACAAAGCCCAAAGCCATGGGGTTCACGGCCGGGCTTGTTGGCGTGGCCGTGCTGATCGGTCCGGGCGTGTTGAACAGTTCCGGCTCGGCGCTTGAAAACCTTGCGCGGGTTGGCTGCCTCTGCGCGTCGCTCAGCTATGCGCTTGGGGCAATCATCACCCGGCGCTGCCCCGATGTGCACCCGGTGGCCTTTGGTGTGCTGGCGCTTGGCATTGCAAGCTTGGTCATGGTGCCCCTTGCATTGGCCTTGGAAGGCGTGCCTGACAGCGCAAGCCCGCAAGCTATAGGCGCGCTGGTCTATCTTGGCTTCTTTCCCACGGGCCTTGCCACGCTTTTGCTGGTCGGGATCATTCGCAGCGCGGGGCCAAGTTTCTTGTCACAGGTCAATTACCATGTGCCGGTCTGGTCGGTTATTCTGGGGGTGGTAGTGTTGTCAGAAGACCTACCGGGCCGCTTCATACTCGCACTGGCGATCATCATCGGCGGGTTGGTCTATAGCCGCCGCAAGCCGGTTCAGCCAGCGGTCGCACCATGATATACGCGCTGCATGTGCGGACGCTTTGCCCTAACCCTGCCAGATGATGCCGTGGCGCGCCTGTTCGACGCGCGGCTAACCAATGACAGCGCAACCGCGCATGGTCAGAATATCTGCCCCACGCAAAAGGTGCTGACCATCCTGAGCCGCGCAGGCCAGCGCCATGCCGGGCCCATGCGCTGGGGATTTTTGCCGCATTGGTATAAATCCGAAACAGATGGGCCCTTGTTGATAAACGCGCGCGCCGAAACCATTGCCACGAAACCGGCCTTCGCGGCAGCCGTGCGCACGCGGCGGTGTCTGATCCCCGCGACCGGATTTTACGAATGGACAAAGGATGCCGAGGGCGCGCGGCTGCCGTGGTATATCTATCCACCCGATGGCGTGCTGGCCTTTGCCGGGATCTGGCAGGTCTGGGCGCAAGGTGATACGCGCCATGCCACCTGCGCGATTGTCACATGCGCAGCCAATCAGACGCTCCGCCCCTTACACCACCGCATGCCGGTCATCCTTGCGCAGCAAGATTGGTCGAAATGGCTGGGCGAGGATGGCCATGGCGCGGCCCCACTCATGCGTCCGGCCTCAGAGAACACGGTGCGCTTTCATCGCGTGGGCCCTGCGATCAACTCCAACCGCGCGCATGGCGACACGCTGATCGACCCGCTGCCAGACTAGAGCGCGCCGAATTCCAGCCTGTCCTTGGGCACGAATTCAGCCTATCATGAGGCCAGTCATAACCAGCCCCAAAGGCCCGCCATGCGCCCTATGTTTCTTGCACTGCCCGCCCTGTTTGTCCTGACCGCCTGTGTCGAAGTGGACATGAATGTCGAGATATTGGGCGCGGATGAAGCCCGCGTCACCGGCTACATGCAGGTCGACCGACAAATGTTCGAGATGTCGGGCCAAGATGTGTCTTTCTGCGATCCCGAGGATGGCGGCACGTTGGTTATGACCGACACTCATGCGCGCTGCGAGATTGACCAGACGGGCAGCTTTGCAGAAATCATGGATGATGGCGGCGAAGGCGGCCCGGATGACATTCAGGCGCAGCTTGTCCATCTGGATGGCAACCGCGTGCGCGCTCTATTGCCGCTTTCGGCCATGTCCGGCCAGATGGAGGATATGGGCGATGACCCCCAAACGCTGGCCATGGCCCGCCAGATGCTGGCAGGCTTGTCGATCACCTTTTCGGTTACGGGACAAAGCATCGAAAGCACCACCGGAACGCTGTCACAAGACGGCACCACCGCCAGCGTGACCTTGGGCATTGAAGAGTTGATCGCCCCCGGCGCCGCACTGACGGATTTCGAGACGATCGCCACTTATTAAGCGACTCGCGCCCCGGCCCTGAGCCGGGGCCTTAGCGTATGTTTGCAACACGCCCCGGCCCTGAGCCGGGGCCTCGCAATACACGCGCTCCGTCAAACCCCCTGGGCGCGCAGATAGGCAACCAGCGCTTGCGTTGATCCGTCCTTGCCAGACGCATCTGCGCCATCCAGCACCGGGCCCAAAGCGGTCGCAAGTTCCTTGCCCAACTCGACCCCCCATTGGTCGAACGAGTTCAAGCCAAGAATTGCCCCTTCCACGAACACCCGGTGTTCATAAAGCGCCACGATCTGCCCCAAGGTAAAAGGCGTCAGCTTGGGATAGAGCAACATGATCGAGGGGCGGTTGCCCGGAAACACCCGGTGGCGCGCTTGGCGTTCCAACTCGGCACCGTCCAGCCCTTTGGCCGCCATGATCGCCCGCGCGTCTTCCAACGAGCGGCCTGTCATCAACGCCTCTGCCTGCGCCAGACAATTCGCGGCCAACAATCGGTGCTGATGTGCCAGATCCGGCTCATGCCCTTGCGCGGCCAGCAGGAATTCACACGGCACGACCCGCGTGCCTTGGTGGATCAACTGGTAAAACGCGTGTTGGCCATTCGTGCCCGGCTCGCCCCACACGATGGGACCGGAATGGCGGCCAAGGTCGTCGCCATCCATGCCAACGCGCTTGCCGTTGCTCTCCATCTCCAGCTGTTGCAGATAGGCGGGCAGACGCGACAGGCGCTGATCATAGGGCAGCACAGCGCGGGTGGCGTGGCCGCAAAGCTGATTGTGCCAGATCCCCACCAGCGCCAACATCACGGGCATGTTCTCGGCAAAAGGCGCTTCCACGAAATGCGCGTCCATCGCGCGCGCCCCGGCCAGAAACCGGTCGAACCGCACAGCACCTATGGCGATCATCAGGCCCAGCCCAATCGGCCCCCACATGGAATAGCGCCCGCCGACCCAATCGGCAAAGCCGAACACCCGTTCGGGCGCGATGCCGAAAGCGGCGGTCTTATCGGCGGCGGTGGACACAGCCGCGAATTGCGCCGCCGGGTCCATGACTTTCTCGGCCATCCACGCGCGTGCGGTTTCGGCATTGGTCATGGTCTCTATGGTGGTAAAGGTCTTGGAGGCCACGATCACCAGCGTCGTGGCCGGGTCCAGCCTTTCCAGCGTGTCGCCGATATGCGCGCCATCCACGTTGGACACGTAATGCAGGCGCGGCCCGTCATGGAACGGCTCCAGCGCCAGTGTGGCCATGGCGGGGCCAAGGTCCGACCCGCCAATCCCGATATTGACCACATCGGTAATCCGCCCGCCCTGCCCTGCAAACGCGCCCGAGCGCACGGCTTCGGCAAAGGCATAGGCCCGCGCGCGGGTTTCGCGCAGTTCTGGCATGACATCCACGCCGTCCACTTCGATCACCGCGGCATCATCGGCGCGCTGGGCGATATGCAGCACCGCGCGGCCCTCGGTCTCGTTAATCTTCTCGCCCGCGAACATCGCGTCGCGTTTGGCGGCGACGCCCTGCGCTTCGGCCAGCCCGACCAGCAGATCGCGGCAGGTGGCGTCAATATTGGTCTTGGAATAATCCAGAAGCATCTCGCCCGCGCGAATGCTGAAGCCCTCGGCGCGGTTCGGGTCTTGGGCGAACAGGTCCAGCATGTGCCGCGCATCGGCGGCGCGCTGATGTTTGGCCAGATCGTTCCATGTGCTCATTGTCTTGGTCCCTCAGATCTCTTCATCTTGCCCCAAATACTCAAAACGGGGGCAAAGCACCCGCCTTTTATGCCTACTGCGCCCAATGCACCTGCGCTTGGTCCAAAAGCGCCGCGATCGGGGCCTGTGCAGGCGGCAAATTGAGCGCACGCTCCAGCGCCGCGCGTTTCCCCGGCCCGGTGATGAGCACATGAATCCGTATGGCTGCCCGCAGCACTGGCAGCGTCAGGGTGACACGTGGCTCGCCAGCCGCCTCCGCGCGCAACGCCATCAGGGGCGGCGCGTCAGGGGCCATGGCCTGCGCCAGCTTGTCGGCACCGGGAAACAGGCTGGCCGTGTGCATATCCGCGCCCATCCCCAGTAGCAGCACAGAGATGGGCAAATGCGGGCGAATCCCATCCGCGAGGGCCTCCAGCGATTGTTCCGGGGTGTCGGTGGAGGCATAAAGTGGCACCAAGTGAGCCTCTGCGGCACGCGCGGTCAGCAGCCGAGTGCGGATCAGCGCGGTGTTCGAGCGCGGGTTGTCTTCTGGCACCCAGCGTTCATCATTCAACAGGACCGACACGCGCGACCAATCCAGATCGGCGCCCGACAGCGTGTCGAAGACCGGCCCCGGCGTGGTGCCGCCGGGCACCGACAGCGTGGCCCGGTCCGAATTGCGCAGTGTTTCGCCCAATTCCGACGCGATGCGTTGCGCAAGGCGCAGCATCATCATGTCGCGGTCCGGATATTCGTGAAAGTCCATTACTTGATCTCCCGCCAGCGGCGATCGTCGCGATGCATCAGCATCAGCGAGCCTTCTGGCCCCGCCGAGCCCGGTTCATAGCTTTCAGGCTTGTCGCCACGGGCTTCCATCATCTCCAGCACCGGATCGACCCAAGCCCAAGCCGCCTCGACCTCATCGCCACGCATGAACAGGGTTTGGTTGCCACGGATCACATCCATGATAAGCCGTTCATAGGCGTCGGGAATGTCCAGATCGTCGCCCAAAGCTTCGGCAAAGCTCATGTCCAGCGCCACATCCTTCAGGCGCATCCCGCCCGGTCCCGGTTCCTTGATCATCACGCGCAGGTCCATGCCCTCGTCGGGTTGCAAGCGAATAACCAACACATTCTCGCGCCATTGGTTGCTTTCGCCGAAAATGGAATGCGGCGGCTCTTTGAAGGTGATCGCAATCTCGGACGCGCGCGCGCGCAGGCGCTTGCCGGTGCGCAGGTAGAAGGGTGTGCCCTTCCAGCGCCAATTCGAGATATGCAACTTCATCGCCACGAAGCTTTCGGTGCGGCTGTCGGGGTTGCCGGCTTGGGTCAGGTAATCATCATCATCCTTTCCCCGATACTGCCCGCGCACCACTTCAGACGGCGCAACAGGGTCCAGCGCGCGAATAACCTTCAGCTTTTCATCGCGCATGGCATCGGGGTCAAAGCGGCTAGGCGGTTCCATCGCAATCAGGCACAAAAGCTGCATCATATGATTTTGCACCATGTCCCGGATCGCGCCGGAATTGTCGTAATATTCGCCGCGCCCGCCCACACCGACAGTTTCAGCCACGGTGATCTGCACATGGTCCACATATTGCGCGTTCCACAAGGGTTCGAACAGGATATTGGCAAAGCGCACCGCCATCAGGTTTTGGACCGTCTCTTTGCCAAGATAGTGGTCGATGCGGTAAATCTGGTCTTCATTGAAATAGCTGGCCAAGGACGCATTCAGAGCGCGCGCGGTTTCCAAATCCTTGCCGAAGGGCTTTTCCACCACAATCCGGCTATCGCGGTCGGCAATGCCGCGTTCTTTCAGGCGCTTGGCAATATCCCCGAACAAGGCCGGCGCGACCGACAGATAGAAGGCACGCACCTTGCCTGCACGCATCAGGTTCGCAAGGTCGGGCCAGCCCGCATCGCCCCGCGCGTCGATCGTGACATAGTCCAGCATGTCCAGAAACCCGGCGACCGTTTCGGGCAAAAGCTCGCGTTCCGGCAAAAACTCGGACAGCGCATCTCCGACCATAGCGCGAAAGGCATCCGAGTCCATCTCGCTGCGCGCGGCCCCCACGATCCGGCTACCTTCGGGGATTTGCCCTTCTTTCCAGCGCCGATACAGCCCCGGCAGAATCTTGCGGCGGGACAGATCGCCCGTCGCCCCGAAGATGACCAGATCGAAGCAATCGACCGGAATAACGCGTGCGACCATGACACAACCTCCGCGATGTTAGCGCTAGCAACGCTTTACCCCGTCACCGCGGGGCCTGTCCAGTGCCAGCATCAGCGCGAGGGCGGCTATGCGTCAAGTTCCGTGTCCCAATACAGGTAATCCAGCCAGCTTTCGTGCAAATGGTTCGGCGGAAAACGGCGGCCAAGGTTGCGCAGCAATTCGGCATCGGGGCGGCGTGCGGGTTGGCGCAGCCTCATGCCCGACTCGCGCAGTGTTTTGGACCCTTTGCGCAGGTTGCACGGCGCACAGGCCGCGACCACGTTTTCCCAACTGGTCACGCCGCCCAATTTGCGCGGCACAACATGGTCAAACGTCAGGTCATGGCGTGAACCGCAATATTGGCAGGTGAATTCATCGCGCAGAAACAGGTTGAAGCGCGTAAACGCCACGCGCTTGCGAGGTTTAACATATTCCCGCAGCACCACAACCGAGGGCACCTGAATCTCCATGCGCTGGCTGCGCACCACCTCGTCATAATGGGCCAGAATATCCACGCGGTCCAAGAACACCGCCTTGATCGCATCCTGCCACGGCCACAGCGACAACGGATAGTAAGACAAAGGCCGATAATCGGCATTCAAGACAAGTGCCGGAAACTGCTTCAATGCCGTCGGCTCGCGGACAAACTCTGTCCTGAAATCACCGTCCATGGTGCCACCCTCTGTCTGGCGGCCCCCGGGGCAAAGTCTGCCCCGTCGGGGCCAGCGTCACACTGCCTGCGCAGCGTGGCCGTCAATTCACTATATCTAGGGCAAACGATCTGACAAGCGATTAGAGCGCACCAGATGTCGCAGCTTTTGGGGTAGCCCAGAAAAGCGACAGCCCCGTGACAGTCCCACCAAGAGCGGCGCGGCGCTCAACTTGGTTTGCGGATGGTATCGCCAAGGTTGAGAATCGGGGCCAATTCTATGCGCTGCGCCCCGATCACGCCGTCTGTGGGCTTGCCCGCCACGATCTGCGCCGCCCGCAACCCGATTTCGCGGCGGCATGCATCTGTCGTGGCCAATTGCAGACGCAACCCCTGTAGCAATTCCAGCCCGTTAAACCCCGCAAGCCCCAAGGTGCCGGGCACGTCCAAGCCTTGATCAAGACAGTGTAGCAGC
This sequence comes from Paracoccaceae bacterium, assembly GCA_016937725.1. GTDB lineage: Bacteria > Pseudomonadota > Alphaproteobacteria > Rhodobacterales > Rhodobacteraceae > Roseinatronobacter. The sequence goes on from JAFGVZ010000134.1 coordinate 8,103, forward strand.
CCGCCACCGCCGATCATATCGTTGGAATAATACAGAAAATCCAGATCAGGGCTGCGCTTGAGCATGGCCGCTGTCATCTCGCGGCCCTTAGCCAGTGACGAGCCGCCCGCGTAATCCTCTGTGTCGGCCAGCGACAGCCCGGCCTCTGCCAAGGCTTCGGAAAAGCCTTCCAAACGTTTGCGGGCGCGAAAATCATCTGGCACCTTGGTGCCTAGAAACCCAATGCGCCGATAGCCCGCGCGAATGATCGCCTCTGCCATCTCGCGCCCGGCGCGTCGATGCGAGATGCCAACGACAGAATCGATTGCCTCTCCGTCGATATCCATGATCTCGACAATCGGAATACCTGCATTGGCCAGCATGGCCCGCGCGGCATCGGTATGCTCCAACCCCGCCACGATCACACCAGATGGACGCCACGAGAGCATTTCATAGATCACATTCTCTTCGCGTTCTGCCAGGTAGTCCGTCGCCCCGAAAACAGGTTGCAACCCGGTATCTTCCAACCCGGCGGAAATACCGCGCAAAACTTCGGGAAACACCATGTTCGCCAAGGATGGCACGATGACGCCCACTAGGTTGACCCGCTGCGACGCCAGCGCGCCGGCAATCTTGTTGGGCACATAGCCAAGCGACTTTGCTGCCGCCAAAACCTTGTCACGCGTAGCGGGCGACACATCATCGCGGTTGCGCAACACGCGGCTGACTGTCATTTCGCTAACGCCGCTTGCCTCTGATACATCGCGCAAGGTCAGCGGGCGGGCAGTCTGGGGGGGCAAATATGGGGGCAAACGTGTCGTCCTGTTCAAACGGCCGGGGTGGTATGTTAGCGCCCCAAAGGCGGCAGGCCAAGACACCACTTGCACCCACCCGCCCGGATTGGCACAAGCAACGGCATGGCCCCGTGGCTCAACTGGATAGAGCAGCCCCCTCCTAAGGGGCAGGTTGCAGGTTCGAATCCTGCCGGGGTCACCAAAAAACCCAATAAAATATGGCGTTTCGTCAGGGGCTTGTGAAAGCGGCTGTAGAAACGCCCGTTTGATTCCCGGGGAAATCTGGGGCGGCAGACAGGATTTCTGTACAAAACCTGTACAAGTTGAGGTCCGTTTAGGCCCTCGTGGGGCGCGGCAATGAGCTGGCGCGTTGCAAACGAATGCGCCGAACGCCGCTTCGGCAGCGCCGCGCGCAAGCAGATCATCATGTTCCTGGCCGACAAGGCGAGCGATGACGGCTCGGGCATCTGGTGCTCCAAAGGCACGATCCAACGGCACACGGAGCTTGGCGAAAGTACCGTGAAGCGGACGATCAGCGATTTCTTGAAAGAGGGTATTCTGATCGAGACCGGACGCCGCCCCTGCAAGAACGGTTTCACGGTAATTTACCGCATCGTTCTGGCTCGCGTAATGGCGTTGGAATCGATGGCCGAACCCGATGATGGGACGGGGTCCACAGTGAACCCCGTCCAGCCTGAACCCGGTACGGGGTCCACCATGGACGGGGTACGGGGTCCACGGTGGACCCCAAACCACCCTGAAACCATCCATAAACCACCTACGCGCAAGCGCGCGGAGGCGGCGGCGGTGGACGAAAGGGTTGAAAAGATCTGGGCGGCCTATCCGAAGGACCGGCAGCGCGGGAAGCCTGCGTGCTTGGCCCGGATCGCGGAGGCCGTGCAAGAGGGGATCGACCCCGACGACTTGCTGCGCGCCGTGCAGGCCTATGCGACCGAGAGCGCAGGCTTCACCCGCTCCAAGGTCTGTTTCTCGGATAACTGGTTCGCCGTGCGCCGGTGGCAGCGCTTCCTCGATGCGATGGCCGAGAAACGGCAGGCGCAGAAGGCGCTGTCAGCCGATCACCACGTCCGGCTGGCCGCATGGGTCCGCGACCGCAGCCCGATGTGCAAACACATCACCGCCCCGCAGGTGACGGCGCTGGTGGCTGCGGGGCTGGTGACCGACGGCCAGCTTCGCGCGGCGGGGTTGGCGGGATGAGCGGCGCGTCCTCTGCAAAATGCGCCGCGCATCGCGTCCCGGGCTTCGCGCATTCTGGAGCGTGTGCCCTGTCCCGCGTCCTCTGCGCCGTGCCTTTCGCATCGCGCATCACGTTTCCCGCATCGCGCAGTCCCCGCACTACCCCGCCCAGCAAACCCACCGAAACGGACTCCAAGCCCCTGATCCGCCTCCGCTGACGCTGGGAGGCGGGGGGCTTGGAGGAAGTTGGCAAGAAATAGGAACGTAAACTTCACATGCGCCACCATCGCAAATTGATCGACGAAGAACGCCGCCAGATCATCGCAGCCCGCGCCGAGGGCACCCCTGCCGCTGCTCTGGCACGCCGTTTTGGCGTCTCGACCCGGACGATCTACAACACGCTGAGCCGGGCCAAAGGCGCGCGCTATACTTCGACAACAACGATCAGCATGCGCCTGAGCGCGCGCCAGCTGGCGGGGTTTCAGGCCGCGTTAGCGCGTCGCGGCATCACCGACCAACCCGCCGCCCTGCGCCGTCTGATGGGGGCCGCTGACATCCTGCTGCGTCCGGCAGACCCGGTCGTGCTCGACCACCTGCAAGCCTGGGGTGCGCAGGTCGCCACCGAAGGCGCTGCGGTCAACCACATCGCCCGCAAGCTGAACGAGGCCAAACTGCGCGGCCGTCCGATCCCGATTACCGACGATGACATGACCACGATCCGCACCTTCGCCGGGGGCCTGATCGAATTCGCCGAGGGGTTCCGCATCCTGTGGGAGGAACAGCTGGCCGCGAAGACACGCGAGGTCGACAAGGCGTTGGAGGGGTTGGGGGCAGAGGCCCCGAAGCCCTAAAGCAGGTCCCGCATCTGCGCCGCCCGCTGTGTCGCATCGCTCGCGATCGGCTCGCTGACCGCCGCCGGGACCTGATCACCCACCGCCAGAAGCGTCCGATCCAGCGCAGGGCCCAGCCGATCGGTCATGTCCTGCAACAGCTCCAAGGCGCGGCCCCTGGGCAGACCCGCCGCGCGGCCCTCGGCCTCGAAGTGGCGCGGCACGATCTCGTCGATGCCGTAATGGCCGTTGATCGACATGGCGAGGCGGTAGCGCTTGCGCTGCAACCGTCCTGCACGGACGACCGGAGCGACGCTCAGGATGTCATAGAGGGGCGCGAGCGTGAACCGCGCCCGACGCCCCAGACGCAGGCTGAAGTTCTTGGCGTGCCCGTCCGAGGCCCCGATCAGGAAGAAGAAGATCTGAGCCCGGAAGAACGTCTCCCGGTCCTCGATGGGCGTGTCGGATTCCCGCAGAAGCTCCATGATCTGTGCGACGCCGGGGCCGCCCAGCCTCTGATATTTGATGGCAGAAGGGTAGCCCAGCGACTGGCAGATATCTTCCTGCGGCAGGCGCTTCAGGGTGTCCCCGTGCCAGACGCGGTCGAACCGCTCGACCGACAGAACGACCTGCCCGGGCAATGTGAGCTTTTCGACATGCGCGACGGGAAGGCCGATTTCGCGCGCCAAGGTCATGCAGAACAGCTCGTTCTCGACGCTGTCGCTCAGGTCGATCTGTTCAGGGCCGGGAATGAGGCCCATGGGCGTCTTGAAGATATGGCTCGTCGGCGTGATGCCCCGCGGCTTGGCCCATTGGTCATTGATACGCAGATAGGCCGTTTTTTCCTGCGCACCGGCGATGGAAATCCGGAAATCCTCGTCTTCACCAAGGGCGAGCGGTGCTGTGGCGAGGTTCTTCAGGTCGGCGACCATCTCCTCTTCCGAAATGATGCGATACTGCATGTCCTGGTCGGACGGGGCCTCGTCCAGCGGCAGGAATTGCAGCGCGCCGACACAGTCGCGCCCCAGCACGGACAACAGAGAGAACACATCCTTGCCCTGCGCCCCGACACGCGCTGCGATCGTCTCGCGCAGCTCGCCTTCGGCATCGGGCAGGAGGTTGTCGAAGGCGGCGACAACCGGATCGCCCTGCCATTTGAGCTTGGTCAGCGGCAGGGCGCTGGCAACCGGGAAAGCGGCCTCGGACGCGAGCCAGTCAGGATCGTAGGAGAAGGCGATGGCCCCATCCGTCGCGCGGGTCAGCGTGCCCACCAGGGCCCTTTCGTACCAGACGGCTGTCTTGCTTTGGCGTGTGCGGCGGCCCGCGCGGGCGATGCGTGCCATTTTATGGCTGCCCAGGGTCGGCTATACGATCCGTCGCGGACAGTTCCGCACCGAGGGCCTCGAGGAGGCGCAGATAGACATCGAGGCTGACGGAAACGACGCCGTTCTCGATGTCGGAAATGGTGGATTGCGCCGTCCCCGTCATCTCGCCAAGCTGCTTCTGGCTGATCTTCCGCGCCGCACGCCGCGCCTTCAGCACGGCCCCGGCTTGGCGGAGGCTTCGGATGGGGTATGCGGGCGCTTTCGTCATGGATAAATGCATAGCTTAAGGACTATAATTTGTAAATATCTCTTCTGGGCTATAATTCCAAAATAAAGCCCGTGAGCTATATGAAGGCTACCTTGATCCACGATGCGTCAGCTGGGGTTCTTGATTGCCCTACAAATCTTTCAGAAGGGTTTCAGCCTGCTCGAGAACGATCTGCGCAGCTTCAGTAGATAAATCAGGCGGATAGCCATATTTTTTGAGTATGCGCTTTACAAGAATGCGCATCCGCGCCCGAGCGCTTTCTTTCTTGTGCCAGTCAACGGTCGCATTCTTGCGAACCTGATCGAGCAGCTCATGCGCGATCAGGCGCAACTGCTCGTTGCCCATGGCTTCAACGGCGCTCTCGTTCTGTGCCAGGGCGTCGTAAAAGGCCAGTTCTTCGTCAGACAAGCCTTCGGCTTCACCACGGGCCGCAGAAGCTTTCACGTCTTTGGCAAGGTCGATCAGAGTTTGGATCATCTCGACCGTGGAAATAGCGTTTGCGTGATAGCGGGCGACGGCTTCTTCAAGGCGCTGACTGAAGGCGCGGCTTTCGACGATGTTTCGTTTGGCTTTGCTTTTGATCTCTCCGTTCAAGAGCTTCTTGAGCGCCTCCAGGGCAAGGTTCTTTCGCTCCATAGACTGAATTTCGAGAAGGAATTCATCGGACAGGATCGAAATGTCGGGCGTCTTGATACCCGCCGCATGCAAGATGTCGACGATTTCCGCATCGGCAACAGCCTTGTTGACCAACTGCTCGATCGCAAATTGCTTCGCCCGCGAAGAGAGTTTGCCTTTGACTGAGGTTTTGGTCATCGCCGCGCGGACGGCCTGAAGGAAGCCAACCTCGTCTTTGACGTCCTTTGCCAAATCACTGGACGACGCCAGGGCAAAGGCGCGTGACAGTTCCAGAGCTGCGTCCTGAAACCGCGATAGCTCCTTTTTCTTGTCGATGTCGGACGCCTTCTGGCGTGCTGCCTGTGCCTGTTGCCCGACGATCCAATCGACCGCATCACCGAGCGCCTGCAAGCGCGCCTGAGCCGCGCCATGAAGGCCTGCGCTGTAGTCATGACCATTGAACATGTGCCGGACTACGTCGAGCTTCTCAGCCAGCAGCGCCACTGCTTGTTCCTCGTCGATACCGGTGCGTTCGCGGTCGGCGTCGGAATACTGTGACAGAGCGTTCTTCAGATTCTGGGCAATGCCGATGTAGTCGACCACCAGTCCGCCCGGCTTGTCCCGAAAGACTCGGTTGACCCGGGCAATGGCCTGCATCAACCCGTGTCCACGCATGGGCTTGTCGACATACATTGTGTGCATGCACGGGGCGTCGAAGCCGGTCAGCCACATGTCCCGAACGATGACCAGCTTCAGTGGGTCATCCGGGTCGCGCGCCCTTTTCGCGAGGTCATCGCGCCGTTTCTTGTTTCCGATATGCGTTTGCCATTCGAGCGGGTCCGATGCCGAGCCCGTCATGACGATCTTGACCGCGCCGGATGCATCGTCGTCCGAATGCCAGTCGGGACGAAGCGCGACGATCTCGTTATAGAGCGCGACGCAGATCCGGCGGCTCATGCAGACTGCCATGGCTTTGCCACCAAGGGCGGAAGTCCGCGCTTCCAGGTGCTTTACAAGATCGGCGGCCACTTGCTTCAGCCGCTTTTCTGCACCAACCAGCGCTTCAACGGTGCTCCACTTGGCCTTGGTCTTTTCCTGTTCGGACAGCGTCTCGTCTTCCAGGATCGCCGCGATCTCCTCATCGATCTTCGGCTTCTCGTCTTCGTCAAGTTCGATCCGGGCCAACCGGCTCTCATAGTAGATCGGCACCGTGGCCTTGTCTTCGACGGCCCGGGTGATGTCGTAAATGTCGACATAGTCACCAAAAACCGCCGGGGTGTTTACGTCCGCGGTCTCAATCGGCGTGCCGGTGAAGCCGACAAACGAGGCATTGGGAAGCGCCTGACGCACGTAGTGGGCGTAACCGTATTTCCGCTCACCGGTCTTGGTGTTCACCTTCGCATCCAGACCGTACTGACTGCGATGCGCCTCATCGGCGATGACGATCACGTTTCGACGGTCGGTCAAGGTCGGGAGCCGCTCCTCGCCCTTCTCAGGGGTGAACTTCTGCATGGTCGTGAAGATCACGCCGCCGGATTGCCGGGCCAGCAAATCGCGCAACTCTTCCCGGCTTTCCGCGTGCTCGGGCGTCTGCCGGATCAGGTCTTTCGTCATGGCGAAGGTCTGGAAAAGCTGATCGTCCAGATCGTTCCGGTCCGTAAGGACAATAAGCGTGGGATTCTCCATCGCAGGGCTGCGCACCAACAGCCCGGCGAAAAAGGCCATGAGCAGCGATTTGCCTGACCCTTGGGTGTGCCAGATCACCCCTATCCTGCGGTCGCCCTCGGGCTGGGTCGCCTCAATCGCACTGGCCAGTGCCTTTCGCGCGCCGAAAAACTGGTGATAGCCCGCGATGATCTTGAACGGCCCCTCGCCCAGATCGCCGAACACCGTGAAATCGCGCAAAAGCTCAAGAAACCGCCCCTTGTCGAACACGCCCCTGAGCAGCGTCGCCATTTCCTGCGGCCCCTCGGGTGTGAAATCCCCCACCGCGCCGGTCACAGAGCGCCACGGCATGAACCGCTCTTCATTGGCCGTCAGCGACCCTATCCGGGCCAGCAATCCGTCCGAATTGATCAGCACCGCGTTCGTTCGAAACAGCGACGGAACTTGCTGCTTGTAGGTCTGAAGCTGGGCGAAGGCGTCCTCGATCGTCGCGGCCTCGCTGGCCGCGTTCTTCAGCTCGATCACCGCGACGGGCAGACCGTTCAGGAATACGACGACATCCGGGCGGCGATTGTGCTTGCCCTCGATCACGGTGAACTGGTTTGTCACCAGCCAATCGTTGGCCTGCGGGTTCTCGAAATCGACCAGCCAGACCTTGTCGCCCCGGATCGTGCCGTCATCCGCCTTGAACTCCACGTCCACGCCATTAACCAGGAGAGCATGGATGCGCCGGTTTTCCTCGGTCAGGCTTTGCGACGCCGCGCCGGTGATCTGGCGCAGCGCGTCCCGCCGGGCATCTTCGGGGATGCGGGGGTTCAGCCGCGCCACGGCCGCTTCCAGCCGCCCCATCAACAGAACCTCGCCATGGGACGCGCGCTCAGGGTCGGTTCCATCGGGCGAGATCACATGCGCCCCCAGATAGGGAATGCCCTGATCCTGCAAAATGGCCAGCGCGGCTTGTTCGACGAGGTCTTCGTTGATCATTCCTTTGCATCTCCACTCGCTGACGTCTTGTAGAATTCGACCAACTGATCGACCACTTGATCGCGGAGGCTTTCTGAAAAGCCAAAGGCCGCAGCCAAACGACGTTGCCCGGTCTTGACCTTGGCGGTCTTGCTGTCTGCAAGATGCCACTCAAACGATTGATCTTGTTGAAAGCGCTCATAGAGGCGTGTGGCGAAGTCATCTTTCTCTTCGGGCGAGTAATCGTCGCCAAGAATCTGTCCAAGAACGGCTTTCACGGCACCCAATGCATCAGGCGCAGCTTCAATGACTTCTCTTGTTGTTGCCGCCGAAGTCGAGCGGGTTGCCCGCTCGGCAGCTTTTTCACGCTCCGCCTTTTCTTCGCGCAGGATCCGTTCGAGCCAGTCGTTGCAATAGAGCGAAGCCCCTTGCGCGTCTGGGAACAAGGTGCCGTTGTGAATGTTCATCTTGCGAAGCGTGGCGAGGCAATCCATTCGACCAACGTTGGGAATATGAATCTTCTGAATGTACTGTTTCAGTTGATCTGACAGATTGTCAGTGACCGTATACTCAACGACCGATTCCTCTGAATCAGGGCTTTCGACAGTCGCCGTTTGAGTAACCGGTTCAGCGCTGACGACGCCTTCTTCCTGCAGTGTATTGATGATGTAGCTGGCGAAATTGTCGTCGTCATCGGGAACCATGGTGAACAGGCCCGCCTGATTGACCAGGCGGCTGTTGTTATGCCCCATCGGGTCACGGAAAAGGGTCTGATCACCCAACGCATTCCGCAGCGCGGACATGTTCACGCAATAAACAGCACGAGACGGGTTCCTCTCTGCATCATCGGCAGTATTGAAGGCAAAGAACAGGGCTATGAAGGGTGACCGGGTCCAGTCCAATAGGGGCGTAAGCAAACCGTTGTGTTGCCCGATCGCCCATTTCTCGATCTCGGCATCCTCGCCGTTGAAGGCGCTCAGGTCATATCCTCGCCCACGCATAGAGAGCTCGAACTGAAACAAGAGTTGCTTGCGCTTGTCGGCGGGAATGCTGCCGCCGTCGAACTTTCGACCGAGGGTCGAGGCCAAGGGCCAGTCGCCCCCGCGTTGCCCGCGATAGACCCATTCGCTGGACGCACGATTGTGCTGCGGATCACGCATCGCCTCCAGGAATTTCTCCCAGCTTTCAACGCGGCAGGTCGGGATTAGCCCGTCTATGTCCGGGTGCCCGTCGCTGAATGCGGGCCACAGAGGAAGTGCGGCCAGATTGGCGCGCAAATCATCTGGGCTAACTTTCGGCTCACTCATTCAAAGCCCCCTGCGCTGCGTCCTCTCGCGCCCATTCAATCGGGACACTCATAAAAATTGTGCTGCCGATCAATCTTCAGCCTCCACGGCCTCAGCTATCTTCTCGATCTGAAGCCGCAACCGCTCCAACTTGGTCTCTAGATCGCCTTCGGATCGCTCGTGGGGCATCTGAAAAACCTGTGTCGCCCCCGCGAAAGTTCCGTTCTGGCGATTGAAGCCGGGATTGATGATCGCAATCGAAATGGCCTCAAGTTGCTGCAAAGCCGTGAGATTGGCAGAAGTGCCCTGCGTGTTCGCACGACCGAACCAGCTGAAACCGTCCCATCGGTCAGCCATGCCGCCCTTGCGGTGCTGTTTGAGGCGACCGAAGATGGTGCTCTTGGTGTCCAGACCGGCTTCGCCGACGTAAATTAGGTCCCCCTCACCATAGAGACAGTAAAGTCCGACAAAATCGCGATAGCACTTTGAGTTTTTTCGTTCGGCGGTGGTTGGTGCACCCTGTCTGCCCAAGGGAGTTTTTTCTCGGCCAAGTAGTTCGCCTTTGGCTTTCCCGCGCCCCCAGAAAACATCGCGCTCAGACCAGAACAGTCCGTAATGAGTAATCACACCA
>JAFGVZ010000016.1 GCA_016937725.1 Paracoccaceae bacterium
TAGAAATCGACATTCGGATACAGCTTCTTGTCCACGAAATACGGATCTTCGAGCGCGATCTTTTCCAGTTCCTTGGCGACTTTCAGGGTCTCGTTATTCTCGATCCCCAGCAGCCCCAGAACCTCGTCCGCCGATTGCTTCATGACCTTGGCGCGCGGGTCAAAGTTTTTATACACGCGGTGGCCAAATCCCATCAGGCGGAACGGATCGTCCTTGTCCTTGGCGCGGGCAATGTATTCGGGAATGCGGTCCACCGTCCCGATTTCCTGCAACATTTCCAGACAGGCCTGGTTCGCACCGCCATGCGCAGGCCCCCACAGGCAGGCGATGCCAGCGGCAATCGACGCGAACGGGTTTGCACCCGAAGACGATGCCAGACGCACCGTTGAGGTGGAGGCGTTTTGCTCGTGGTCGGCATGCAGCATCATGATCCGGTCCATCGCGCGGCTGAGGATTGGGTCGACGACATAATCCTCTGCCGGAACCGAAAAACACATGTGCAAAAAATTGCCCGAATAATCGAGGCTGTTCTTCGGATAGACGAAGGGTTGGCCGATGGAATACTTGAAGGCCCAAGCTGCAATCGTCGGCATTTTCGCAATCATGCGAATAGATGCCACCTCGCGCTGCCACGGGTCGTTGATATCGGTTGAATCGTGGTAGAAAGCGGACATGGCGCCGACCACACCGACCATGATCGCCATCGGGTGCGCATCGCGGCGGAAGCCCCGGAAGAAATACTGCATCTGTTCGTGCAGCATGGTGTGACGGGTGACGCGGGCCTCGAAGTCTTCCAACTCACCTGCGCTGGGCAATTCGCCATAGAGCAGCAGGTAGCAGCATTCGAGGAAATGTGATTTGTCGGCCAGTTCTTCGATCGGGTAACCCCGATATAGAAGTTCGCCCTTGTCGCCATCAATATAGGTGATGGTCGAGGAGCAAGACGCGGTCGAGGTGAAGCCTGGGTCATAAGTAAATACATCGCCTTGCGCATAAAGCTTGCGGATGTCGATCACATCCGGCCCGACCGAAGGCTTCATGATTGGCAGGTCGATAACCTTGTCGCCGATTGTCAGCTTTGCCGAGTCTGTGTCTGCCATTTCGCTTCCTTCATGTCTGCCTGCCGGCAAAGTCGCCGGGCAGATGGGCTACGATCTCGGCGCGTTTGCGCCGGATTATTCAGTGGCATCCTTGATCCGCGCGAGTGATTCGTCACGCCCAAGGACAAGCATCATGTCGAACACGCTGGGGCTGGCCATACGACCGGCGAGAGCAGCGCGCAAAGGTTGCGCCAACTTGCCAAGACCTAGGCCATGTTCTTGCGCCAGCGCGCTTACACATTCCTCTAATTCTGTCCGGCTCCACGTAGCAGTTTGCAAGCGCGGCGTCAATTCTCTCAGTATACCGCGGGATACATCGTCAAGGGCCTTGGCCGATTTCTCATCCAAGTCCAACGGACGATCGACCAAGACAAATCTTGCTTTTTCAATAAGTTGATCAAAGCCCTTTGCCTTGTCTTTGACAATGGGCATGGCCTGAAGCAGCAGCGCCGCGTGCGCCTTGGGCAAGGCATCTTCGCCTTTTGCGGCGCGGTATGCCTCTAATTCATGCAGCAGTGCAGCATCGTCCGCATCGCTCATGTGTTGCGCGGTCAAATGGTCCAGTTTCTTGAAGTCCAGCCGCGCGGGGGATTTGCCGATTCCCCCAAGGTCGAACCAGTCTTGCGCCTGCGAATCGGTGAAGAATTCGTCATCGCCGTGGCTCCAGCCCAACCGGGCCAGATAGTTACGCATCGCCGCTGCCGGATACCCCATAAGCTGATATTCCTCGACCCCCAGCGCGCCGTGGCGTTTGGACAGTTTCTTGCCATCGGGGCCATGGATCAGCGGGATATGCGCCCAGATCGGCACATCCCACCCCATCGCGGTATAGACCAGCATCTGCCGCGCGGCGTTGTTCAGGTGGTCATCGCCGCGAATAACGTGTGTTATGCCCATGTCATGGTCATCGACCACCACGGCCAGCATATAAGTGGGTGTGCCGTCCGACCGTAGCAACACCATGTCATCCAACTGGTCATTGCGAATGCGGACATCGCCTTGCACTTGGTCGTGGATGATCGTCTCGCCCTCCAAGGGCGCTTTCACGCGCACAACATAGGGCGCACCCGGGTGGTTTGCCGGGTCCGCATCGCGCCAAGGCGAGCGGTAGAGGGTCGAGCGCCCTTCGGCGCGCGCGGTTTCGCGGAAGACCTCAATCTCGTCTTGCGTGGCGAAACACTTGTAGGCGGTGCCGTCGGCCAGCATCTGATGCGCCACCTCGGCATGCCGGTCGGCGCGGGCGAACTGGCTGATCGGTTCGCCATCCCAATCCAGCCCTAGCCATGTCAGGCCCTTCAGAATGGCCTCTGTGGCCTCCGGGGTAGAGCGTTCGCGGTCGGTATCTTCAATCCGCAACAGGAACTGGCCACCCCGCCCGCGGGCATAAAGCCAGTTGAACAAAGCTGTCCGCGCGCCTCCGATATGCAGATACCCGGTGGGCGAGGGCGCGAAACGGGTGACGACAGGCGTATCGGACATGGGGGCTTAACCTTTTGGAAACCATCTGGGCGGCATGCTTGTTCAGGGTTCTAGGCAAGCGCAAAGGGTAGGGCAAGGGTGGCTGTCACCAGCTATGAACAGGGTGCACCCGGCTGGGGCGAGGGACGGGTCGCGCAGGCGCTGGCCGCGCAGCGCGGGCGGCTGTTTTTGTTCGTGCCGGTTTTCCTTGGTATCGGCATTGGCATCTACTTCCTGCTGCCTGTTGAACCTGAGCGGGTTGAGTGGGCCGTGCTGATGGTTGCTATGGCCTGCGCGGCACTCGTGGCCGTCGCGCTCCCTGTGAACTTGCGCCCTCTGGCGCTGGCCTGCCTTCTGGTAGGCCTGGGTGCCGCCTTGGCGGGCTTTCGCACACAAATTGTCGCCGCGCCTGTGCTGGACTACCGCTTCTATGGCGCGATAGAGGGGCGCATTGTCAAGGTTGACCGCTCTGCGAACGGGCATTTGCGGCTAACCTTGGATCGCCCCCGCCTTGCTGGCCTATCGCCCGCCCGCACGCCCGCGCGGGTGCGGCTGTCATTGCACGGGCCACAGGGCTATATCACGCCGCGCCCCGGCTTGCGGGTTATGACCACTGGCCACCTGTCGCCACCGCCAAAGCCTTCCGAACCCGGCGGCTTCGATTTTCGTCGTCATGCGTGGTTCGAGCGCTTGGGCGCGGTGGGCTATACGCGCGTTCCCGTGCTGGCCTTGCAGGAAGAGGGCGGCGCCCCGATGGGCGTGCTGCGCATGCGCCTGTCCCAAGCTTTGCAAGAGCGGATGCCGGGTGCAGCAGGTGGCTTTGCCGCCGCCATCCTGACCGGGGACCGTTCTGGCGTGGATGTGGCCCATCTGGAAGACCTGCGCAATTCCAACCTTGCGCATTTGCTGGCCATCTCGGGCCTGCATATGGGGTTGCTGACGGGCTTTGTCTTTGCCGCGCTGCGCTTTGTTATGGCGCTTTGGCCGCGCATGGCGCTGCGTATGCCTACACGCAAGATTGCAGCGGTAGGGGCGTTGGCGGCGGGGGCATTCTATTTGGCATTGTCGGGCGCCAATGTCGCCACGCAACGCGCCTTCATCATGGTTGCGGTCATGTTTCTGGCGGTGCTGGTGGACCGCAGGGCCATCTCGCTGCGCAGCGTGGCGTTGGCTGCTGTGATTGTTCTGATCCTGCGTCCAGAAGCATTGGTTCAGGCGGGGTTCCAGATGAGCTTTGCGGCCACTGTGGCGTTAGTCGCGATATTCCGCGCGCTGAACGACGATGGCACATGGCGCGGTCGCGTGCCGCGCTGGGCCATGCCGGTGGTGTCGGTCGTGTTATGCTCGGTCGTGGCGGGGGTGGCGACGGCGCCCATCGCGGCGGCCAGCTTCAACCGACTGGTGGAATACGGGTTGCTGGCCAATCTGGCGGCAGTGCCGCTGATGGGGCTGGTCATCATGCCTGCGGGGGTGGTGGCGGCGCTCTTGGCGCCATTCGGGCTGGAAGGCGCACCGCTTGCGATCATGGCCGCGGCCATTGACTGGATCCTTTGGGTCGCCGCCTTCGTGGCCGGGCTGGAGGGCAACCTGACGGGCATTGTCCAGCCACCGCGCTGGGTGCTGCCGGTGATGGCGCTGGGCAGTTTGTGGTTGATCCTATGGGCTGCGCCCGCGCGGTGGCTGGGTGTGCCTGTCGTCGCGCTTGCCACGCTGGGCTGGGCGCTGACGGAACGACCGATTCTACTGATCGCAGAAGATGGCGCGGTTATTGGTTTGCTTGGCCCCGAGGGCCGCATTTTAAGCCGTGCCCGGTCTGGCGCCTTTGCCGCTGAAAGCTGGTTGCAGGCCGATGGCGATCTGGCCAGTCAGGAGCAAGCACAAATGCGCGGCGCGCATGGGCCAAGCGACGCGGTCGTTCACTTGCGCGGTCACGGGTTGGACGTGGTGCACCTGTCGGGCAAGCGCGGCCTGCAAGACCTAGACACGCTTTGCCTGCCCGACCGGGTGATCGTGACCAACACCGACCCGGAAGTGCTTATCAATGGCCCATGCACCCTGCTGTCGCCCAATGTGCTGCGCGGCACGGGCTCTGTCGCATATTACGCAACGAAAGCCGGTGTCGCGCGGCGTGACCTGCGCGACACCGAAGGTCGGCGTCCATGGACGGGCGGGTAGACCAGCTCCGCGCTTAGGCGTTGGCTTCGCGGATTTTCTCGGCAGCGTCCTTGTCAAAGGTCACGCCCTTTTCTGCGAGCAACTGGTCCAGCTCGCCCGACAAGGTCATCTCGGTCACGATATCGCAGCCGCCGACGAACTCGCCTTTGACGTAAAGCTGCGGGATCGTGGGCCAGTCGGAATAGTCCTTGATGGCCGCGCGAATGTCTTCATCCGCCAGAACGTTCACATCGGCATATTCGACGCCCATGAAGTTCAGCACCCCCGCTACGCGGCTGGAAAAGCCACATTGCGGCATGGTTTTGGTGCCTTTCATGAACAGCACCACGTCATTGTCGGTGACGGTTTTCTTAATCGTGTCTTGGGCGCTCATGGCAATCCTCTTTCGGTTCAGTGGGGGCGCGGTTCAATCGGGCGCTTTGGTGGTCAGGGCCAGCGCATGCAATTCGCCATGGCTGCCGTCCATCTTGCCTTTCAGCGCGGCATAGACGGCGCGTTGTTGCTGCACACGGTTCAAACCGCGAAAGCTGTCGTCGATCACTTCGGCGGCGTAATGGTTCCCGTCACCGGCAAGATCCGTGATCGTCACTTTGCCGTTCGGGAAACTTTCCTTCAGCAGCGTTTCAAGTTCTTCGGCGGAAATGGCCATGCGTGTGGTCCCTGTTTGGTCTTGCAGGATAGGTAATCCCCGCGTTTTCGTGAATCAAGCCGCGCCGATGGCTTTGGCGAAACTGCCGCGATACAGCGCGGACAGATCCGCCAAGGCGGCGCTGTCGCCGCCCAAGCTGACCGTGTCGCCGCCAAAACGGCCCACAACGGCAATGCTGACGCCGGCTTGGCCTGCGGCGACCATCAGCGCCTCTGCCTGATCGAAGCTTGCGGCCACAAGGTAGCGTGCCTGATCTTCGCCGAATAACTGGCCAATGTCGCTGCTGTCGAGCGTCACGCCCATGCAAGCCGCTTCGGCCATCTCGAACGCGGCCAGTGCCAGCCCGCCATCTGACAGGTCGGTCGCGGCAGTGACAACCGCACGGTTCGCGCGCAGGAAATCACCATTGCGGCGCTCGGCATCCAGATCGACATATGGCGCATCGCCCGCCTCTAGGCCCGCGGCTTCGGCAAGCAGGGCGGATTGGCCCACATGGCCCTTGGTTTCCCCGATCACGATTGCCAGATCGCCTTCTGAAGGCAGGCCCGCGATGATTTGCGTGATATCGGCAATCAGCCCGACCGCGCCTATGGTGGGCGTGGGCAAGATGGGTTTGCCGTCAGTTTCATTATACAGGCTGACATTGCCCGACACGATGGGCATGTCGAGCGCCGTGCAAGCCGCGCCGATGCCCTGAATCGCACCCACGAACTGGCCCATAATCTCTGGCTTTTCGGGGTTGCCGAAATTCAGGTTGTCGGTCGTGGCCAAGGGCACAGCCCCAACGGCGCTCAGGTTGCGATACGCTTCGGCTACGGCTTGTTTGCCGCCCTCGAACGGGTTGGCGCGCACGTAGCGTGGCGTCACATCACTGGTGAAGGCCAACGCCTTGGTTGTGCCATGCACCCGCACCACGCCTGCGCCAAGGCCGGGGGTGCGCACTGTGTCGCCCATGACCTGGCTGTCATATTGCTCCCACACCCACGCTTTGTGGGCGTAGTTGGGCGAAGCGATCAACGCGCGCAGCCCGTCCATCGGCGCAATTGCGGGCAGGTCGGGCAAGTCGTCCGCCTTTGGGGTCTCGACCCAAGGGCGGTCGTATTCGGGCGCGCTAGAAGACAGTTTCGACAGCGGCAGATCCGCCACCACGTCATTTCCATGCAAGATCAGGAAGCGGTCTTCGGCAATGGTTTCGCCCACGATAGCGAAATCCAGATCCCATTTCTCGAAAATCGCGCGGGCCTCTGCCTCCATCTCGGGCTTCAGCACCATTAACATGCGTTCCTGAGATTCCGACAGCATCATCTCGTAGGCTGTCATCGCCGTTTCGCGTTGCGGCACGTCATCGAGTTGCAGCTTCACGCCCAAGCCGCCCTTGTCGCCCATTTCCACGGCCGAACAGGTCAAACCCGCCGCGCCCATATCCTGAATGGAAATCACGGCACCCGATGCCATGAGTTCCAGACACGCTTCCAACAGCCGCTTTTCGGTGAACGGGTCGCCTACCTGCACGGTGGGGCGTTTTTCTTCAATCGTGTCATCGAATTCGGCGCTGGCCATGGTGGCGCCACCGACGCCGTCGCGGCCCGTCTTGGCGCCCAAGTAAACCACGGGCATACCCACGCCGCTGGCCGCCGAATAGAAAATCTTGTCCGCATCGGCCAGACCGGCAGCGAAGGCGTTCACAAGGCAATTGCCGTTATAGGCAGGGTGAAAGCGCACCTCGCCGCCCACGGTGGGCACACCGAAACAATTGCCATAGCCGCCCACCCCTTGCACCACGCCCGACACCAGATGCGGGGTTTTCGGATGGCTTGGTTCGCCAAAGCTAAGCGCGTTCATCGCCGCGATTGGCCTTGCGCCCATGGTGAACACGTCGCGTAAAATGCCGCCCACGCCGGTTGCCGCGCCCTGATAGGGCTCAATATAGCTGGGGTGGTTGTGGCTCTCCATCTTGAAGATAACGGCCTGCCCATCGCCAATATCGACCACGCCTGCGTTTTCGCCGGGGCCGCAAATGACCTGCGGGCCCGTGGTGGGCAGCGTGCGCAGCCATTTCTTGGACGATTTGTAAGAACAATGCTCGTTCCACATGGCCGAGAAGATGCCCAGCTCTGTAAAGCTGGGTTCGCGCCCAATGATGTCTAGGATGCGATCATATTCATCGGGTGACAGGCCATGCGCCGCGATCAGCTCTGGGGTGAGGGCAGGGTCAGTCATGTTTGGCATCCTCTCAGGCAAGCATGCTGCCTATTATGCTATCGCGTGCTTAAGCAAAAGGGGCTGCATCCAGATCCGGATACGACAACATCGAATCTGCAAGGACTGCCGCAGCCGCATCATGCTGGCGCAACGACATAAAAAAAGGCCGAGCGCAATGCTCGGCCGAAGTCCAACAGGGAGGTTAAGACATGAATGGCTCTCAATCACGTCTTACCGCCAATTAAATGACCAAAGAGATGTTTCGCAAGTTAATATCCTTTGACCCTGCAACAACCCCGACATGCGTTGCACACATGCCTCAGGTTCAGGTTGAGGAAGGTTAGCCCTGCAACTGCCGCGCGCGGCGATAGGCCTGAATTTCCTGAACCACGAAATCCCGAAACGCCGCAATACGCCGTGAATGCCGCAGTTCTTCGGGGAAGGCCAAGAAAACCGGAATATCACCGCTTGCCACCTCTGGCAGCACATGCACCAATTCGGGGAAATCTTCGGCAACGTAATCGGGTAGAACGCCGATCCCAAGGTGGTTCAGCACCGCTTGCAGAACGCCGAAATAGTTGTTCACGGTAAATGTGGATCGCAGGGGTCGCGCGTTCAACTCTCGTATAAGTTGTGCGCCCACGCTGACCTGCGCCGAGGTCACGTTTTGCGAGATCAGCCGGTAATCCGACAGGTCCTCGACAATCGCAGGCGTGCCATTCGCCCGCAGGTATTCTGATGTCGCAAACAGCCGCATATTCACATTCATCAGGCGCTTGCGGATCAGGTCGGCCTGGCTTGGTTCTTTCATGCGAATGGCCACATCGGCCTCGCGCATGGGCAGGTCCAGCACACGCTCTTCCAGCATCAGGTCGATCTTCAATTCAGGATATTGCGCATAGAGCGTCGGCAGGCGTGGGGCCAAGAATAGCGTGCCAAAGCCCGTGGTCGTGGTGACGCGCAACTCGCCGAAAACCTCGTCCTCGCTGTCGCGAATGCGCGCGGCGGCGGTGTCTAATTCGCGCGACATGGATTTCGTGGCCTTGAACAGCAATTCACCCTGTTCAGTCAGGATCAGCCCGCGCGCATGGCGATGGAACAGGCTGGTATCCAACGCCTCTTCCAGCGCCCTTATCTGGCGGCTGACGGCGGATTGCGACAATTGCAGCGCATCGCCCGCATGCGTCAGGCTGCCGGCATCGGCAACGGCGTGGAAAATCCTGAGCTTGTCCCAATCCATGTGTTTCGCAACTTCTTCAACTGTTCGCGTATTCGCTCCCGGTCATAGGCCGAATCGCCTGTGCTGCAAAGCGCGACCTGCGCTGCACGCCATATTCGGTGGTTTTCACGCCCGCATGACCGTTTGCCAAGCACTTGGCCCTGCAAAAAGAACAGGATGGATTTTCGCCGTCATGCGGCCTAATCATGCCTGCAACGCTCAAGATAGTTGGTCTGGGCAGATGTAGCGACCAAGGATGGCAGATATGGCAGTCGGCGTGTTCGATTCGGGCTTGGGCGGGTTGACAGTTCTGGGCGCGCTTGTCGACAAGCTGCCCGACGTGCCCTTTGTGTATCTGGGCGACAACGCCCATGCGCCTTACGGCACCCGCCCCTCGCAAGAGATTTACGATCTGACCTGCGCAGGCGTCGAACGGCTTTGGGCCGAGGGCTGCGATCTGGTCATTCTGGCATGCAACACGGCCTCTGCCGCCGCGCTGAAGCGCATGCAGGAAACATGGGTGCCCACCGATAAGCGCGTGCTGGGTGTGTTCGTGCCGCTGATAGAGGCGCTGACCGAACGCCAATGGGGCGACAATTCGCCTCCGCGCGAAGTGGCCGTGAAGCATGTGGCCCTGTTTGCCACGCCCGCAACAGTGTCCAGCCGGGCCTTTCAGCGCGAACTGGCCTTCCGCGCCATCGGGGTCGATGTCGAAGCGCAGCCCTGCGGCGGCGTGGTCGATGCCATTGAACAGGGCGACATGATCCTGGCCGAAGCACTGGTGCACAGCCATGTCGAATCGCTGAAACGCCGTATGCCGCACCCAGAAGCCGCCGTTCTGGGCTGCACGCATTACCCGCTTCTGGAAGAGGCGTTCAGCGCGGCGCTCGGCCCCGATGTGGCAGTCTATTCGCAGCCCAATCTGGTGGCGGCCAGCTTGTCGGACTACCTAGCCCGACGCCCGGAAATGATCGGACCGGGCCGCACGTCGCAATTCCTGACCACGGGCGACCCGGCCAATGTCTCGCGCAAGGCGACACAATTCCTGAAACGCCAGATCACCTTTCAATCGGCCTGATCTTCATCTTGCCAAAAATACTCACGGCTCGCGGCTAACCTGCCCGCGCATCCGACAGGGAAACGCACCATGACCAAACGCATCGCCATCCTTGGGGCATCGGGCTATACCGGCGCGGAACTTGTGCGCCTGATCGCTACGCATCCCGAATTTCAGATCGTCGCTCTGACGGGCGAGCGCAAGGCAGGCCAGCCCATGGCGTCGGTCTTTCCGTTTCTGCGCCATCTGGACCTGCCGGACCTATGCCGCATTGAAGACGTGGATTTCGCGCAGTTTGATCTGGCCTTTTGCGCGCTGCCCCATGCGACCAGTCAAGCGGTCATCAAGGACCTGCCGCGCGATCTGCGCATCGTGGACCTGTCCGCCGATTTCCGCCTGCGCGACCCGGCGGCCTATGAAAAATGGTATGGCCAGCCCCATGCCGCGCCCGATTTGCAATCCGAGGCGGTGTATGGCCTGACCGAATTCTACCGCGACGCCATCCGGAATGCGCGGCTTGTCGCGGGCACGGGCTGCAACGCGGCCACGGGCCAATACATTTTGCGCCCGTTGATAGAGGCGGGCTGCATCGATCTTGACCGCATTATCCTTGATCTGAAATGTGGCGTGTCCGGTGCTGGACGGGCGCTGAAGGAAAACCTGCTGCACGCAGAATTGTCCGAAGGCACGCAGGCTTATGCGCTGGGCGGCACGCATCGCCATTTAGGCGAGTTCGATCAGGAATTTTCCGCTATCGCAGGCCGCGATGTGCGTATCCAGTTCACGCCGCACCTGCTGCCAATGAATCGCGGTATTCTGGCCAGCGCTTGGCTGGATGGGGACGCGACCCAAATCCACAGCGTGTTGCAGTCCCGCTACGCCGATGAAACCTTCGTGAAAGTGCTACCTTTTGGCACAACCCCGTCGACTCATGATGTGCGCGGGTCTAATTTCGTGTATATTGGCGTTGTGGGTGACCGTATACCGGGGCGCGCGATGGTCGTGGGTGTGCTGGACAACTTGTGTAAAGGGTCCAGCGGGCAAGCGGTTCAAAACGCGAACCTGATGTTGGGACTGCCAGAGACGACCGGATTGATGGGCGTTCCCGTTTTTCCATAAGGTGAGGAAGAGATGAAAAGCCTGAAGAAAACCCGCCGTATCCAGATCATCGCCGTGGCCGCCGTGGCGCTGACCTTGTCGACTGCGCTGATTGGCTATGCCATGCGCGACGGCATCAATTTCTTCCGCTCGCCAAGTCAGGTCGTCGCCGAACCGCCCTCTGCGAATGAAGTGTTCCGCATCGGTGGTTTGGTCGAAGCCGGGTCCATCGTGCGCGGTCAGTCCGACACGGTGTCTTTCCGCGTGACGGATGGCCCCGCCTCGGTAGAAGTGCAGTATCGCGGCATTCTGCCGGACCTGTTCACCGAGAACGAGGGCATTGTCGGCACGGGTCGCTTTGTCGATGGTGTGTTCGTCGCGCATGAAATCTTGGCCAAGCATGACGAAACCTACATGCCGCGCGAAGTGATGGAAGCGCTGAAAGAGCAGGGCGAATGGCGTGGGCCAGACCCCAAGGCAGACCCGCAGGCCTGATCTGGGTCAAACCTGCGAAACCGCCGATGTGCTAAGCTGCGCCCTTCCAGTGAAAGGAGCGCAACCTATGACCATTGAGTATCGTGAGAATGACGAGACCCGCGTGGCAGAGATCATCGTGCGCGGCAAAATCACCGTGGACGATTACATCGCAGCGGTGGAACCCATGCAGGCCTTCATCGACCGCCACGGAACGGTCAAGTTCATAGAGGTGATCGAAAGTTTCCACGGGTTCGACCCGTTGATGCTTTGGCCGGGCATAAAGTTCGATTGGAAAAACATTCCAAAGATCAGCCATGTCGCGGTCGTATCCGACATTGGCTGGATTGGTCCCATGTCAAAAGCGGCGGGCGCGGTGATCCACTCACAGGTCCGCTTTTTCGGGATGGAAGATCTGGACGAAGCGCGCGACTGGATCGCCGCCGCCTGACAGGTCAGCGCCCCTCGAAGGATGCGGGGCGCTTTTCCAGAAACGCCAGCACCCCTTCACGAAAGTCGCGCGTCTTGCCCGCTTCGGCCTGGAGCTGTGCTTCCAGCGCCAATTGGTCATTCAGCGGGTTCGACAAACTGGCCCGCAGCGCGCGGCGGATGTTGCGGTAAGCAATGGTCGGGCCTTCTGCAAGCCCGCGTGCGCGCGACATCCACAGCGCCTCGAACGCCTCGGCAGGGGCGCATTCCCAGATCATACCCCACTCGACCGCTTGTTGGGCGGTGATCCGCTCTGCAAACAGCATGGCCCCCATCGCACGGGCAAAGCCCACCTGACGCGGCAAAAACCATGTGCCGCCTGCATCCGGGATTAGACCGATCTTGGAAAATGCCTGAATGAAGACCGCGTCATCCTGCGCGATGACCACATCGGCGGCCAAAGCAAGGTTGGCCCCCGCGCCCGCAGCCGGGCCATTAACCGCCGAGATCACCGGGACTGGCGCGTCATAGATCGCGCGCAGCATCGGCTCGTATTCCTCGCGCAGCGTGCGTTCCAAATCGATATTGGCGGCATTGCCGCCATCGCCCAAATCTTGGCCCGAACAAAACGCGCGCCCTTCGCCGGTCAACACCAGCACACGGGCGCGTTTGGCCAAGTCTTTCAGGGCGTAGGTCAACTCTGCCCGCATCTGGCGGTTCAGCGCATTCATCATGTCGGGCCGGGCCATCGTGACAATGCCGATGCCGCCCTCTTCGCGGGTGGTGATTGTTTGGTAATCCATGAAGCCCTCGCGCCTTATTTGGCGGGATAGTGGCGCAAAGCCGGGGCAGGGGGAAGCCCGGACCTTGCGTTACTCGCTCAGCAGTTCGTCCAGCCGCTTTTGTTCGTCGGCACTTAGGCCACGCGCTTCTGTTTTGGCGCGGGCGCGACCACGCAAGTAGACCAAGGCACCGCCGAAAGCGATCAGGAAAAGTGCGGGCGCGGCCAGCCACAGCGCAATATTACTGCCCTGCGTCGTGGGGCGCAGCAGCACATATTCACCGAACCGATCGACAAGGAACGAGATCACCTCTGCGTCGGTATCTCCGGCCACCAAACGTTCGCGCACCAGAATACGCATGTCGCGCGCCAGATCAGCATTGGATTCGTCGATCGATTCGTTCCGGCATACAAGGCAGCGTAGGCCCGACGACAAGTCGCGCGCGCGTTCTTCCAGCACCGGATCATCCAGAATCTCGTCCGGCTGAACGGCAAATGCTGGCCCGCTCAGGGCCAGCATAAGTGTTATCAGGATAGCCTTGACTGCCGTCATTCCGCTGGCACCGCGTTCGGGCTGACGCGTTTCTTGGCACCTGCCGCCACGCGGTAGCGGCGGTCGCTGAGCGACAACAAGCCACCCAGCGCCATTAACGCACAGCCCATCCACAACCAATTGGCAAAGGGCTTGATATAGGTGCGCACAGCCCAACCGCCGTTATCCTGCGGGTCGCCCAAAGTTACATACAAATCGCGGTGAATCTTGTAGTTGATCGCCGCTTCCGTCGTGGGCATGCCCGCAATCGGATAGAACCGCTTTTCTGGCCGCAAGATGGAAACAGGCTCGCCATCACGCTCAGCCTCGATAATACCCATGGTCGAGGTATAGTTCGGCCCCTGCACGCGCTCGACCCCGGCCAAGGTCAGCGTATAGCCACCTTTTTCGAAGCTTTCACCAATTTGCAGCACGCGGATGTCTTCGCTTTGCCACCCCGTCAGGGCGGCCACGGCAAAGACGGTCATGCCCAGACCGCTATGCGCGGTTGCCTTGCCCCAATCGGCTCGCGGCAGGCGCCCAAGGCGCGCCAAACGGTTCCCGATGGTGCCACGGCCCGTACGCATCCACAAATCTGCGGCAGCCCCGAACACAACCCACAGGCCAAGCGCCACACCGACCGGCACAATGGCCGAACTGCCTGTCTGCATGGCCCAGACCAATGCGCCCATTGCCAGCGAAAAGACCATGATCCCCCAAAGCGGCTTCATGGCGCGGGCAATGTCGCCGCGTTTCCATGGCAGCATGGCGCCAATCGGCAAGATCATGGCCAAAGCGACCGCAAAAGGCGTGAAGGCCGCATCAAAGAAAGGTGGGCCGACAGACAAAACCCTGTCGAACACCATTTCCGAGACGAGCGGCCACATAGTCCCGATGAACACCACGAAGGACGACACCGCCAACAGAACGTTGTTCATGACCAAAGCCGATTCGCGGCTGACGGTCGAAAACACGCCCTTGGCTTCCAACGCGTTTGCGCGGAACGCAAACAACGTTAGCGCCCCACCCAAGAAACCCGCGATGATGATCAGGATGAATATGCCTCGGTCCGGGTCTGACGCGAAAGCATGAACCGAGGTCAGCAGGCCAGAGCGCACGATGAATGTGCCCATCAGCGAGAAGCCAAAGCCAAGGATGGCCAGCAGGATGGTCCAGCTTTTCAAGGCCTCGCGTTTCTCGACCACGATGGCCGAATGCAGCAGCGCTGCCGCGAACAACCATGGCATAAGGCTTGCATTTTCCACCGGGTCCCAGAACCAGTAGCCGCCCCAGCCCAGCTCGTAATAGGCCCACCATGACCCAAGCGCGATCCCAATGGTCAAAAATACCCATGCGGCCAGTGTCCACGGGCGCACCCAACGGCCCCAAGCGGCGTCGACCCGGCCTTCGATCAGGGCGGCTACGGCAAAGCTGAACGCCATCGACAGGCCCACATAGCCCAAATACAGGAAGGGCGGGTGGAATGCCAAACCGGGATCTTGCAACAGCGGGTTCAGGTCGGTTCCGTCAAAGGGCGGCTGTGCCAGCCTCGTGAACGGGTTCGACGTGAAAATCGTGAACGCCATGAACGACGCCGTCACCCCGGATTGCACCGCCAGGACACGGGCTTGCAAGCTGCGGGGCAGGTTGCCCCCGAACCACGCTGCCGACGCCCCGAACAAGGTCAGGATCAATACCCAAAGCAGAAGCGACCCCTCGTGATTGCCCCAAACACCGGACAGCTTGTAGATCAGTGGCTTCAGCGTGTGCGAATTGTCCACGACCAGCTTGACCGAGAAATCCGACACCACGAATGCATAGGTCAGCGCGGCATAGGCAAAAGCCGTCAGCGCGAATTGCACACTCGCCATGGGCGAGGCGACGCCCATCCAGTCGCGCCACCCTTTATGGGCACCGACCAGCGGAATGACGGTTTGCGCCAACGCCACAGCGAAGGCAAGGATGAGGGCGAAATGTCCGAGTTCTACTATCATGGGTGAAGTTGTAGCCTAAGGGTCTGGTCAAGCAAAGACTTGTTAGCACAGCGTGATGCGGTCAAGGGTCACAGGCGTGTCAACTTACCCGGAATTTTACGTGCGACACGACATGAGTGGCCTTGATGGCCAAGCCGCGGTCTTTCGGCAAGCCCGGTGCACTGGCAGGGTTGGTAGCCAAAGCCGCTAAATTGACCTCGATCAAAGACAGCGATTCAAAATATTCATAAAATCATATTATATGTTATGTAAGGAGACGATTCATGACACTCGACTGGAAGATTGGGGGCCTGGCCTTGGGCTTCGTGTTTTTCATCGCGATGATGCTGGTCAAACCGATCGGCGTGTCCACCCAATTCGTGATCTTGGACGGGGTGGTCGCCGATGCTGTTGCATCCGCCACGATCTATGACGGGGCCGATGGCAAGCCGACCTCGGACATCGCCTATTTCGCCAAATACGCCAAAAACATCGCCAATCCGGTGAACTACAGTTTCATCTTCGTGCTGGCCATGGCGCTTGGGGCGTTCTTGTCGTCATACCTGCGCAAGGGCGTGCAGGGAGCAGAGCGCAGCATTCCCGCATTGTGGCAGGCGAATTTCGGGCCAAGAGTGGCCAAGCGCTTCGCGGTGGCCTTCATCGGCGGGTTCATCGTGATTTTTGCCGCGCGTCTGGCCGGGGGCTGCACCTCTGGCCACATGATGTCGGGCATGTCGCAAACCGCAATTTCGGGCTTTTTGTTCGCAGCGGGTGCCTTTGCAACCGCCGTGCCAACCGCCCTGTGGCTTTACAAGAACGAGGAGTAAGAACAATGGAAATCCTTCTTGCACTTGTCATTGGCGCGGCCTTCGGCGCGGTTCTTGACCGCATTGGGGCCACCAACCCATCGGTTCTGGGCAATATGCTGGCCTTGCGCGCCCTTGGCCTGATGAAGACCATCCTTCTGGGCATTGGCGTTGCTGCTGTCCTGATTTTCGGCGGTCAAATGCTGGGCTTGGTGGACGTGGCGCATATGTCCGTCAAGGCAGCCTATTGGGGCGTTTTGCTGGGCGGTATGATGCTGGGCTTTGGCTGGGCACTGACGGGCTTTTGCCCCGGCACCGGCGTTTGCGCTGCTGCCTCGGGCCGTCGTGATGCGATGGTCTATATCCTTGGCGGTCTGGTCGGCGCTGCCGCCTACACGGCAGTCTATTCGGCGGTCAAGGCCACTGGCCTTCTGAACAATATCTGGGGCGGCAAGCTGGTGATAGGCCAGATCGCGGGTCAGGATTACCCGGCGCTGCTGCCTGTTTCGGGCGATGTGGCAGGCATTGTGATGGGGCTGGTCTTTGTTGCCATCGCCTTCGTGCTGCCAGAGCGCCCGCGCGGCGGGCAAGCCGTGCCGGTTGCGGCAGAATAATCACCGTGGGCGCGGGCGGTTTCCTCCCCCGCGCCCTTTTCCTTTGCCACAGATTGCGGCACGGTCTTTGCCATGATCCGTGCGTTTCTTGGCCTTGAGATTCCCATGCATATCGGTGCGCAGCTTTTGCTGCAAAGCCGCAAACTGCCTGTGGATCGCCCGCAACCGCCCGACAATTACCATCTGACGCTTGTCTTTCTGGGCGAACAACCGCGCCACATGCTGGAAGATCTGGACATGGCGCTGGACCGCTTTCATGCGCCGCCCGTGACAGTGCAGATTGCAGGCTTGGGTCTGTTTGGTGGTATGAAGCCAGACAATCTGCACGCGACCGTTCGTCCCGATCCGGCCTTGATGGACCTGCAAGCCCGGTTGGAACGCCTGGTTCGCCGCGCGGGGATAGAGATTGCGCGCCGCAAGTTCATACCACATGTCACGCTTGCCTATCTTCGCATGGCTAATGCAGACATAGAGCTGGCCGTCGCGCGTGATATGGGCTTTGCGACAGAGCCGTTCGTGGCAGACGCCGTGTCGCTCTTTCGGGTGCACCAAGGCAAACGCGGCAACAGCTACGACGTGATCGCGCGCTACCCGCTTTCGAACAGATAGGCATGCAGCCCTGCACCATGGCTGCGCAACCACCCGCGACGTTGGGCATAATCGGGCATAACCCGCGCAACTGTGGCCCAATACGCGCGCGAATGGTCCATATGCACCAGATGCGCGGCTTCGTGCGCGGCGACGTAATCCTGCACTTCGGGCGGAGCCATGGCCAGACGCCAGCAAAACATTAGCCGCCCTTGCGCGGTGCATGATCCCCAGCGCGACCGCGTATCCCGCAGGCTGACGGCGGCAACCTTACGGTCAAGTTGCGTTGCATAATGCTCTGCCATCGGCACCAGCCGGTCGCGCGCACGGGTTTTCAGAAA
>JAFGVZ010000017.1 GCA_016937725.1 Paracoccaceae bacterium
CGTGTCGCAGATGTCATCGACAATGATACAGGTCTTGCCCGTCACATCGCCGATCACTGTCATCTCGGCCACTTCGCCCGCTTTCTCGCGGCGCTTGTCCACGATCGCCAGCGCGCAGCCCACGCGCTTGGCCAATTCGCGCGCCCGCGTCACGCCGCCCACATCTGGCGAGATGATGACCATGTCATCCACACGGCCCTTGAAATGGTGCAGCACATCCAGCGCGAAAACCGGCGCGGCATAAAGGTTGTCGACCGGAATATCGAAAAAACCTTGGATCTGCGTCGCGTGCAGGTCCAGCGTCAGAACCCGCTCGATCCCGGCTTGGGTGATCATATTCGCCACAAGCTTTGCCGAAATCGGCGTGCGCGCCTTGGTGCGGCGGTCTTGGCGCGCATAACCGAAATAGGGGATCACGGCGGTAATGCGTGCGGCGGAGGAGCGTTTCAGCGCATCCGCGATGATCAACAGCTCCATCAGGTTGTCATTCGCGGGGCGCGAGGTGGATTGGATGATGAACATGTCCTCGCCCCGGACATTTTCATAAACCTCGACGAAGATTTCTTGGTCATTGAAACGCTCGACCCGTGCATCCACCAACCCGGTGCTGACCCCCCGATGCAACGACATACGCCGCGCGATGGCCTTGGCGAGGCCGGGGTTCGAGTTCCCGGCAATCAGCTTGGGTTCGGTTCGGTCGATCATGGGGCGCATCCTTGGCGAGTCGCAGCGTTGACACCGCTTACCACCCCGATACGGTCTTGCAAATGTTACAACCACCCAAAAAGGGGCCGCCTATGTCGCAGATTGACTATTACCTTTCCCCGATTTCGCCATGGACACATCTTGTCGGGGACCGCGCGGCGCAGATTGCCCGCAAAGCGGGTGTGGCACTGCGCTACAAGCCGTTGGACCCGATGGCGCTTTTTCCGCGCACCGGGGGACAGGTGTTGGCAGAGCGCCATGACAGCCGCAAGGCCTACCGCTTGCAGGAATTGGAGCGCTGGTCGCGGCGGCTGGGCGTGCCACTTAAACTGCAACCTCGCCATTTTCCGACCAACCCTGCCCCTGCCGCTTATGCGATCATTGCAGCCCAAGAAAAGGGCGGTGGCGATTTGGACAGGCTGGTCACGGGGCTAAGCCGCGCCTGCTGGGAAGAAGACCGTGACATTGCCGAAGATGACGTGATCCGCGATTGCCTTGGCGCCGCCGGGTTCGATACCGGACTAGCCTTTTCGGGCATGTTGCTGGGCGCCGAAATCTACCCGCGCAACCTGGAAGACGCGGTCGAGGCGGGCGTGTTCGGCGTGCCGTTCTTCGTGGTCGGGGACGCACGATTCTGGGGGCAAGACCGGCTGGATTTTCTGGCCGAACATCTGGGCGTCACGCTTTAAGACATGAAAAACCCCGTGCGGATGATCGCACGGGGTTTTGATGTCGCAATCCAGGCAAGATCAGGCGGCTTCAGCCTCTGCTTCGGCAGCGGCACGACGCTCGCTTTCCTCACGCGACAGCGCAACAGAGGTGCGCACGCCCTTGGACACGAATTCCATCAGGCCAGACACGACACGCTCGTTCGGGTCAATGCCAGCACAGCTCAGCACTTCCCGTCCATCACGCGACCGCGCCCAGCGAGCGATCTGCTCTGGCCCGTTGCCGTATTTCTTGTCATCAGCTATGGCGTCATCCAGCGCTGCCAGCACCACAGCTGCAAATAGTTTGCGGGCCCGCGCCCCCTGCTCATGGGTAAACGCCGTTCCATCCGCTGCGTCAAACATATCAGGTCCTTTATTCTTGCTCTTGCATTCACCGCGAACGCCTGCCTACCCTTTTTCGGCATTGATTCGCTAGTCCTCTTACGCATACCAGCCATGCTGCGCTTGCATAGCAGGCAAATTCAGGCATCCATATCCTGTTCTTGCGTGCTTTACGAACCCGCGATATAGCAGGCGCAAACGAAAAGTCGCGCTAGTGCCAAGGTTTATCCAATGCCCAAGATCAACGGAAACGAAATTCGCCCCGGCAATGTGCTGGAACATGATGGCGGCCTGTGGGCTGCGGTCAAGGTCAGCCATGTGAAACCCGGCAAAGGCGGCGCTTTCGCGCAGGTCGAGATGAAAAACCTGCGCGACGGGCGCAAGCTGAACGAGCGCTTCCGCTCTGACGACAAGGTCGAGCGCGTGCGGCTGGAGCAGAAAGACCAGCAATTCCTGTATGAAACCGATGGTCGTCTGGTCGTGATGGACATGGACACCTACGAACAGGTTGAGCTGGACGCCGAAATCTTGGGCGAGCGCCGCCCCTTCCTGCAAGATGGCATGACCGTGACGGTGGAATATTACGGCGAAGAGGCCCTGAACGTGGCCCTGCCCCAAAAGGTGATCTGCAAGATTGTCGAGACCGAACCGGTCGTCAAAGGCCAGACCGCCGCCAACAGCTTCAAGCCCGCCTTGCTGGATAACGGCGTGCGTGTTCTGGTGCCACCCTTCGTCGGGCAAGACGAAGAGATCGTCGTCAATACCGAAACCTTTGAGTATTCCGAGCGCGCCTAACACAGAACTTTGCGCGTCCCGGTCTGGGATTTAGTCAATGCGTCCTTTCGCGATCGCTTGCGTTGTCATAGCCCTTGGGCAGGCTGCGCATGCGCGTGATGTGGTCTTAGTGCTGAACTGGGACGAGGTGGCCCCCGCCGCCGAAATCGTGGCGGTCGCGCGCGACACTTCAGGCGCAGTGTTAGAAAGCCAGCGCCTGAACCTGCCGGAAAACACGCAAGAAACGGTTTTGCCTTTGCCCAGCCTGTCGCGCCAAGCGACCACTTTGCAAGTAGGGGCCTTGGTGGGCGGCGTTTTCGCCTTGCAAAGCCCGCGCATCGCCGTTGAAGGCGGCCAGCCCCCCGACCGTGTGCAGCTTAATGCGGCCCTGACCGCCGGTTTCTCGACCGAATATCTCTGCGCGTCCGGGCAGGTGCTGACACTGCGCATGGACGGCGCGGGCTTCGTCACCACGGCGGAAACCATGCGCAGCTTCCGACCAACGGGTCTGGACGGGCGCTATTCATCCGAAGATGGCACATATGCCAATCTGATTCCGGGGCTTTTGCAGCTTGAAGCCACAGATGGCACCTTGCTGGAAAGCTGCCAGCCCATTCCATCCCGCCCCATATTGCCACTCGAGGCCCTTGGCCCCGAACAGCCTGCCGCGCAAAGCTGGCAAGTTGTCACCCGGTTGGACGGGTCTGTGCTGTCGCTGCCCGGCGTGGCCGTGGACAGCGCCACGGCGGCGGAAGAGCGCCTTCCCAGCACCATTTTGCCCATGGACGATGACGCGCTGCGCATTGAGATCGGCGCATATACCCTAAGCGTAGTGCCGGAGCCGTGCCAATTTCCGGTGCGATACATGACCTACCCGTTTGGTGCCACGCTGATGGGTCCGGGTGGGCCATTCTCTCCGGGTTGCGCGGGCGATCCACTTTTGGTGTTGGAGGGCGGGGCATGGCAGGTGTCTCACATTTTTGGGCATGCGCTTCCGCAAGGCACCGATGCAGCGCCTGCGCTTACCCTACAGGTTGACACGGGCCGCCTGTCAGGGCGCACAAGCTGCAACCGCTATTTGGGCCGTGCGGCGGTCACCGACCGGCGCTTGAAGGTTAGCGACCTTGGCACAACCCGTTTGGTCTGCGCCGTGAACCTGTCCAATCTGGAAGCCCGGTTTCTGGACGCATTGGAAGCTGCCGACGATATCTTGCGCCTTAAAGACGGGCGCGTGGCGCTCTATGCAGGCCCCACCGCCGTCATGATGCTGGAGCGCTAGGCTCAGACCCCGAAATCCGCCACATCCCGCAAGGGCAAGCTGCGCGCCCGCGTGCCTGTCAACGCGAAAAGCGCATTGGCCAGCGCGGGTATGGCGGGCGGTGTGCCGGGTTCCCCCACCCCGCCCATATGCGGGTTGGTGTTCAGGATCGCGACCTCTATGCGCGGCGTGTTGAACATGCGCAGCGCGTCATAATCGGGGAAATTGGCCTGATCGGCGCGCCCTTCTGTAAAGGTGATCTCGCCCATCACGGCAGCCGACAACCCGTAGATCAGGCCAGATTCCATCTGCGCGCGCACGATGCCCGGATCCAGCACCAGCCCCGGATCGCAGGCCATGAAAGCCCGGTCGATGCGGATGCGGTCGCCTTGGCGGGCCAGTTCGATCACGACCGCCGTGGGTGTGCCGAAGGACCATGTCATCGCAATGCCGCGCGCGCGGCCCTCTGGCAGCGGAGTGTCCCAGCCCGATATCTCGCGCACGCGCTCCAACACGCGCGCCGCGACCGCGCTTTCCGGCGCGACATGGGCCAGCCGGAACGCCAAGGGGTCGGCACCAGCGGCATGGGCCAGCTCATCTACAAAGCTTTCGTGGAAGAACCCGTTGAACGATGCACCCACCGAGCGCCAGAAGCCAATCGGGACATCCAGATCGGCCAGATGCCCCGCGACGCGGTAATTCGGGATCGCGTAGGGCTGGTCGAACGCACCTTCGACATGGCCCTTATCGGCCCCGCCCGGCGCGCGGCCCATGATCCGCTTCATCGACGCGCGGGTGACGGAGGGCGCGGCAATCGCGGCGTTGAAATGGCTGATGCGGCCATCGGCCACCGCGCCTTGCATCCGCGCCATGGCGGCGGGGCGGTAGAAATCATGGCCCATATCTTCCTCGCGCGACCATGTCAGGCGGATGGGCGTGCCGGACATTTCAGCGGCAATGCGGGCGACTTGCGCGACCGTATCGGTTTCCGCGCGCCGCCCGAAGCCACCGCCCATGAAGGCTGTGTGGAGCGTGATTGCATCTTCCGTCAGCCCCGACGCCTCGGCAGCTTTTTGCACACACAGGCGCGGGGCCTGATTGCCCGCCCAGATGGTCATTCGCCCGTCTTGCAGCCATGCTGTGGCGCCCTGCGGCTCCATCGTGGAATGGGCCAAGAACGGCACGCGGTAGTCCGCGCGGATCGCGCCCTCGGGCAGAGTCGCCACATCGCCATCATCGCGCAGGGTGGAATTCGGCTCTGCGTCAAACGCCGCTTCGATCGCGGCGAACATGCCATCCATATCGGCGGGCAAGGGCGAGGGCGTCCATTGCACATCAACCGCCCGCGCCCCTTCCATCGCGGCCCATGTGTTGCGCGCAACCACCGCCACGCCATTGCCCATGTCGATCACCTGCTCGACACCCGGTAGCGCCAGCGCAGGCGCGGGGTCGAACCGCGCCATACCACCCCCAAGATACGGGCAGATGCGAACGGTGGCGAATTTCAGCCCCGGAAGCGCAATGTCGGTGGCGTATTGCGCTTGGCCCGTAATCTTGGCGCGCATATCGCTGCGCGGAAGTGCGCGGCCCAGCAATTTCCATTCCGATTGCGGGCGCAAGGTTACATCCGGCACCGGGCGCGTCGCGGCCTCCTCGGCCAGATCGGCATACGAGATGCGCGAGTTATCGGGCGCGATGACAAAGCCGCTTTCGGTCCGCAAGGATGCGAGCGCTACGCCTAGCCGGTCGGCGGCCACGGCTTTCAGGGCTTCGCGCGCACCAGCGCCCGCATAGCGCATCTTCTCATAGGCATCGACGGTAGAGGTAGACCCGCCTGTCACCTGCAACCCAAGCAACTTGGCGACCGCGCCAAGCCCACCTACCACGCTATGTTGCCAGTCTTTCATGGCGTAGTCGGCCACCGGCAGCGCCCCATGCATCAGCGCGGCGTTATAATAGGCACTTGAGGGCGGGCCATGTTCGACACGGATACTGGTCCAATCCACATCCAGTTCCTCGGCCACAAGCGCAGCAAGGGTCGTATGCACGCCCTGCCCCATCTCGGCGCGCGGCGCGATGATGGTCACGCCCGACCGGTCAATGATGACGTATGGGTTCAGCGTGGCGCCCTGATCGGGTGAAAGCGGGTTTTCCACCGGCTTTTGCACTTGGTAGATACCAAAAGCTGCGCCGCCTGCCACGGCAACCGCGCCTAACAAAAGCCCGCGCCGGGTGATCTTGCCCAAAGTGCTCATTGCCCTGCCCCCGCCTTGGCGGCGTCATGAATGGCGGCGCGTATGGCGCTGTAGGTGCCGCATCGGCACAGGTTGCCGCCCATAGCGGCGTCTATATCGTCATCCGTGGGGGTGGGGTTGTTTGCCAGCAAATCGGCGGCCTGCATGATCTGGCCAGACTGGCAATAGCCGCATTGCGCGACCTGATGGCGCTCCCACGCCGCTTGCAAAGCCGTTTGACCGCCAAGCCCTTCGATAGTCGTCACCGCCCCCCAGACATCGCCCAGTTGCACTTGGCAAGAGCGCACCGCCTGCCCGTCAATATGCACGGTGCAGGCCCCGCAGGCCGCCACACCGCAACCGAACTTGGTGCCGGTCAGCCCAAGCTCATCCCGCAAGACCCAGAGAAGCGGCGTCTCTGGCGCGGCATCGGTTTGATAAAGGGTGGTGTTAACCGTCAGGGAAATAGACATGCGGCAAGGTCCTTGGCTGTTTACCGCAAGATATGGGGCGCGGACATGCACCTGCCAAGAAAAACCCTGCGTCAGCCGATTACGGGTAACGCGCCGCGCCAAGGATCGGGCCAAGCCCTTGTTCCTGAACCACAACGGCCAGACCAGAGCCTTCCGGCAGGTCGTCGGTTACCGTGTAAGTAAAGGATTGCGCGCCATTCCACGCGCCCAGCACGCTCCAATCGGTGACGATGTTGCGATAAGTAATGTCGCGCCCGGCATTCTCGCCCGACAGAATCTCGACCGTTGCTTCATCCAGAAAGCGGACAAGCTGCACATCGGTGGCATATTCCAGCACATCATGCGCTTGGACCGTGATCGTTACACCCCCATCCGCGCGGTCGGCAATCTCGACCGTGACACGACCCGCGCCGAACGGGTTCATCCGGTGTTCCGCCACCAGCCCCATGACCTGCATCGTGGCATTGCCCGGCACATCATGCAGCCCGCCGATAATCATTTGCGGGGTGTAGACAGATTTGCGGCCCATCTTGCGCGCGTAGGATTTCTGCCGCTCGCTGAAGGCGGGGTGACCGAACGTGTCGGCCCACCCTATGTAATCCCAATAATCCACATGCAGCGCCAAGGGCAGAATTTCGTCGTGCAGCGCCATTTCATTGAGCAAATCATCTGCCGGGGGACAGGCCGCACAACCTTGAGATGTATACAATTCAACCACAACCGGGTTCTGCTGCGCAACAACAGGGCTAGCCAGACCAATCGTCGCGGCAAAGGCAATAATGACAGAAGGTTGGAGTTGCATTCAAAGCCTGTTTCTTGCTCAGATCGCGATCTAACCATCCCCTGCACCAAGGGCCAATCAAGGTTTTGCGAGGGTTTGACACACGCGACACAATGGCCACAGGCGGCATACGGATGCATATTTTGTGCACAACGGTATACAAAATGCCGAATTCCTCTTGATCGCAGCACTGCACAATGGCAAATGCACGGGGCCAAGACCCCTGTCACCTATTTTTCGGAGGCCCAGCCCCATGACCATTATCGTCGGCCAAGACAGCGCGGCCGCGCGCAAAACGCTCACCGTCGCAGGCAAGTCTATTGCCTATTACTCTATCCCAGCCGCGCAGGCTGCGGGCTTGGGTGACTTCGACAAGCTGCCCGCGGCGCTGAAAGTGGTGCTGGAAAACATGCTGCGGTTCGAGGATGGCAAGACGGTCACGACTGATGACATCCGCGCCTTTGCCGACTGGGCCGCGCAAGGGGGCAAGAACCCGCGCGAGATTGCCTATCGCCCCGCCCGCGTGCTGATGCAGGATTTCACCGGCGTTCCCGCCGTAGTGGACTTGGCCGCCATGCGCGACGGGATCAAGGCTTTGGGCGGCGACGCGCAAAAGATCAACCCGCTGAACCCGGTCGATCTGGTCATCGACCATTCGGTGATGATCGACGAATTCGGCAACCCGCGCGCCTTCCAGATGAATGTGGACCGCGAATATGAACGCAATATCGAACGCTACACATTCCTGAAATGGGGCCAGAAGGCGTTCAACAATTTCCGCGTGGTGCCGCCGGGCACCGGGATTTGCCATCAGGTGAACCTTGAATACCTGGCGCAAACCGTCTGGACCGATACCGACCAGAACGGCGCGGAAGTGGCCTATCCCGACACGCTCGTGGGCACCGACAGCCACACCACCATGGTCAACGGTCTGGCGGTTCTGGGCTGGGGTGTTGGCGGGATCGAGGCAGAGGCCGCGATGCTGGGCCAGCCCGTCTCCATGCTGATCCCCGAAGTGGTGGGCTTCAAACTGACCGGTGCGATGGTCGAAGGCACCACCGCCACCGACCTTGTGCTGAAAGTGGTGCAGATGCTGCGCGCGCATGGCGTGGTGGGCAAGTTCGTGGAGTTCTACGGTCCGGGTCTGGATAACCTGCCGCTGGCGGACCGCGCCACCATTGCCAATATGGCCCCCGAATACGGCGCGACCTGCGGCTTCTTCCCGATTGACGATGAAACCCTGCGCTACCTGCGCCAGACCGGCCGCGACGAGGATCGCGTGGCGCTGGTCGAAGCCTATGCCAAGGAAAACGGTTTCTGGCGCGGGGCGGATTACGCGCCTGTCTACACCTCTACGCTGGAGCTGGACATGAGTTCGGTCGTGCCCGCCATTTCCGGCCCGAAACGCCCGCAGGACCACACCCCGCTCGATCAGGCGGCAGCAAAGTTCCTTGATGTTGTGTCGGAATATCGCGGGGTGGCGGCAGATACAGAGGCCGCCGACATGGCAGGCGAAGGCCCTGCCCCCACCGCCCCCGCCGACCCGCGCAAAACCGCCGCCGTGGCGGGCGAAGACTACACCCTGCGCGACGGCTCTGTGGTAATTGCGTCGATCACGTCCTGCACCAACACCTCTAACCCTTATGTGATGATCGGCGCGGGGCTTGTCGCCCGCAAGGCCCGCGCGCTGGGCCTGACCCGCAAGCCTTGGGTCAAAACCTCGCTCGCGCCCGGATCGCAGGTTGTCTCGGCCTATCTGGAAGCGGCCGATCTGCAAGAGGATCTGGACGCCATCGGCTTCAACCTTGTGGGCTATGGCTGCACCACCTGCATCGGCAATTCCGGCCCGCTTCAGGAAGAAATCTCGAAAGCCATCAACGACAATGACCTGATCGCCACGAGCGTTCTGTCGGGCAATCGCAACTTCGAAGGGCGCATTTCCCCCGATGTGCGCGCGAATTACCTCGCCTCACCCCCCTTGGTCGTGGCCTATGCGCTGGCCGGGGACATGAATATCGACATCACCAAAGACCCGATCGCGCAGACACCGGATGGCAAGGATGTCTACCTGAAAGACATCTGGCCCACCCAAAAAGAAGTGGCCGATCTGGTGGAAGCGACCGTCACGCGCGAGGCGTTCCAGTCGAAATATGCCGATGTGTTCAAGGGGGATGAGAAATGGCAGGCCGTGAAGACCACCGACTCGGAAACCTATGATTGGCCGGCCTCGTCGACCTATATCCAGAATCCGCCCTATTTCCGCGATATGGGTGCGGAAGCCGGGACAATCGCAGACCTGAAAGGCGCGCGTATTCTGGCGCTGCTGGGCGACATGGTCACGACCGACCATATCAGCCCGGCGGGCAGCTTCAAGGCATCGACCCCTGCGGGCCGCTATCTGGAAGAACGTCAGGTGCCGGTGCGCGAGTTCAACTCTTACGGCTCTCGTCGCGGCAACCACGAAGTGATGATGCGCGGCACCTTCGCCAATATCCGCATTCGCAACGCCATGCTGGACGGGGTCGAAGGCGGCTATACCAAAGGGCCAGACGGCCAGCAGACCGCCATTTTCGACGCCGCCATGGCCTATCAGGCCGAGGGCACGCCGCTTGTCGTGATCGGCGGCAAGGAATACGGCGCAGGCTCCAGCCGCGACTGGGCGGCGAAGGGCACGAACCTGCTGGGTGTGAAGGCCGTGATCGCGGAAAGCTTCGAGCGTATCCACCGTTCCAACCTTGTCGGCATGGGGGTTATCCCGTTCGAATTCACCGGCGGCGACACCCGTGCCACTCTGGGGCTGACTGGTGACGAAGTCATAAATATCAGTGGATTGGAAGGCGATCTTAAACCGCTTTCTGAAGTGCCCTGCACCATCACCTACCCCGATGGCACAGAAAAGACGATCACGCTCAAGTGCCGCATCGATACCGGCATAGAGAAGGAATATGTCGAACATGGCGGCGTGCTGCATTACGTGCTGCGCAACCTTGCCAAAGCGGCCTGATCGCTTCACATTCCCGACAGACCCCGGCGCGTTACCTCGCGCCGGGGTTTTCCTTTGCGCGGGCTTGGGGTTATCTGTGCAAAAAACATCGGAGAATGCATGGCCACCCGCATCATTGCACTTGTCTTTCTAGGTCTGTTTCTGGCCTTTGTGGCGGTCATGGCTTCTGTCACTCTGTTCGTGCGCGACCCGCTGCCGATTATCGGGCCAAACCAAAGCCTTGTGCTGGAAACCACGCAGATCGACCCGTCCCTGCGGGCCGAAATTTCCGTCGGCAGCGATTACGAGGCGCGCGTGACCGTCACCCCGCTGGACCGCGCCGAGAGCGTGCGGCTGCGCTTTACAAATGGCAGTGACATCCCCCTGCTGGCCGAAGGAGCGACAGCAGAGGGTCAGTTCACCCGCACCGGGCGCTGGGAATTGGTCCTGACATCGGCAGGCACAGAGGAAGTTCTGGCCTTCGTGCTGCGCGATTAAGCACGCGCCGCGCCTATTTGCACTGCGCCTATTCACACCCGCGTCAGCGTGGTTAGGATAGCGCCAAGGGGCAGACAGAAAGCGCGCGCACGTGTTCGAAACCATCATCCTCAGCTTTGCGTTCGTCTTTGGGCTGGCGGTGCGCCAAGTCGGCCTGCCGCCGCTGGTGGGCTTTCTGGCGGCGGGCTTTGCCATAAACCTGCTTGGCGCGCCGCTTGGCCTGCCGCAAGAAACCGGGCCGATCCTGCACCACATTGCCCATCTGGGTGTGCTGTTGTTGCTGTTCACCGTTGGGCTAAAGCTGAAACTGGGCCAAATCGCGCAGCCGCAGGTCATTGGTGGCGCGGTGCTGCATTTCGCCATCAGCGTGGCGCTGTTTGCGCCTGCCGCCAAGCTGCTGATGGGCGTGGCATGGGAAACCGCGTTGCTTTTGGGCATTGCCTTGGCGTTCTCCTCCACCGTTCTGGCAGCCAAGCTATTGGAGGGAAAGCGCGAATTGGGCGCGTTTCATGGGCGCACCGCCATCGGTATCCTGATCGTGCAAGACATTATCGCGCTGGTGGTGCTGGCCATATGGTCGGGCAAAAGCCCGAACATGTTTGCGCTTTTGGTGCTTGGGCTGCCGTTG
The DNA here is from genome assembly GCA_016937725.1 of Paracoccaceae bacterium. GTDB lineage: Bacteria > Pseudomonadota > Alphaproteobacteria > Rhodobacterales > Rhodobacteraceae > Roseinatronobacter. The sequence continues at coordinate 11,387 of JAFGVZ010000017.1, forward strand.
TTGCGACCCGTGTTGCATAGGCTGTTGGACCTTGCAGGCCATGACGAAATTCTGGTGCTGATGGGCATGCTTCTGGCGCTGGTCATCGGCGGCTACGGGTTCGAGGCGATGGGGCTCTCATCCGAAATCGGCGCGCTGGCGATGGGGGTGCTTTTGTCGAACCATGCCCGCGCAAGCGAATTGTCCCGCGCGCTGTGGTCGCTGAAGGAAGTATTCCTTGTGGCCTTCTTCCTAGAGATCGGGCTGACGGGTCTGCCTGATGGCCCTGCCCTGATCTTCGCGCTGGTCGTGGGGCTGGCGCTGCCGCTGAAAGGCGTGTTGTTCTACGCGCTGCTTGTCGCGTTCAAGCTGCGCGCCCGCTCGGCGTTTTTGTCGGCGCTTAGCCTGACCGCGTATTCCGAATTCGGGCTGATCGTGGCGGCAGGCGTGTTGCCCGACTATCTTGTGCCGCTGGCCTTGGCGGTCACGCTGTCCTTCCTGATCGCAGCCCCTTTGAACCGGATGGCGCACCCGCTCTACGAGCGGCTGGAGGGCCGCTTGCAACGCTTTGAACGCGCAACCATGCATCCAGACGAGCAACCCAAGGATTTGGGCGATGCGTCTGTTCTGGTCTTTGGCATGGGGCGCACGGGGACCGCTGCCTACGACCGCCTGCTGTCTGCGGGCCTGTCACCTGTGGGGCTGGACGCCGACACTTACCGCGTCGAAGGCCACCGCGAGGCCGGGCGCAACGCGCTCTTCGCCGATGCCGAGGACAGCAATTTCTGGCGCTCGGTGGACCTGAGCCGCATCAAGGCCGCCGTGCTGGCCTTGGGCGATCTAGAGGCCAAGGTCATCGCCGTGCGGTCGCTGCGCGCGCGCGGCTTTACCGGGCCAGTCATCGCGCATGTTATGCATGAAGACACCCGCCACGTTCTGCGCGAAGCGGGTGCGGATTATACCTATCTGACAATGACACAGGCGGGCGTGAACCTTGCCGACCGAACGGTGACGGTGCTAGAGGTCGAGCGCGAGCATGGCGCTTAACGCGCCGCAGCGCGTTCCATTGCCGGACGGATACGGGTTTCCATAATCTCGCGCGTGATGGGGCCTGCATAGCGAAATTCGATGGTGCCGTCGCCTGCCACCACGAAGGTCTCCGGCAGGCCGACGACGCCCCAATCCAGACCTGTGCGCGCAGCAGGATCAGACCCGATGGCGCGGAACGGATCGCCCAATTCCTCCAAGAAATCTTCGGCCTTGTCGGCTTGGTCGCGGTAGTTCACACCGTAAATGGTGGTGCCTTCCTGCGACAATTCCTCAAGGAACGGGTGTTCGGCGCGGCAGGGCGGGCACCATGTAGCCCAGAAGTTGACCAGCGTCACTTCGCCCTCGCGCAGCATGGCGTCGGTGAACAAGGTGCGTTCGCCCAATTGCTCAACCCCCAAGGCGGGTGCTTGCTGCCCTGCGCGGGCAGAGGGCAGATCGTTGCGCCCTTCGCGGAAATTGCCAATATAGAACAACACCGCCAAACCCAGGAACAGCAGCGGCGGCAGGAACATCAGCGGGCGCATTTTACCCATTCTTTCCTCGTTTCTTTTCAAAGGCGTCCAACTCGCGCCGCACACGACGGCCGCGCGCGATATACCACAGCCCCAGCACGATCAGCATCCCAAGCGAGACGATATAGGCCGAAGTAACCTCGACCGCGTAGCGACCAAGATCGGGCATCATGCCATCCGCTCCCGTGCGGCAAGCGCCTTCATGCGGCGGGCGCGGATCTCGGTCCGTGTGCCTGCCAGCACCAATGCCAGAAAGACCAGGCCAAAGCCCACCATGCAGGTGTAAAGCGGGGCTTTATAGGCCCAATCCATCCGCGTGCCGGGGGCAACTGACAGCGATGCGCCCTGATGCAGCCCCTGATTCCAGAAATTCGCGGCATAGCGCGACAGTACCGCGAAAACCGACCCCACAAGGCACAGCACAGCGGTCAGGTCCGCGCCGGTGTCGGGGTCGTCAATCGCAGCCCACATGGCGATGTAGCCCAAGTAGAACAGGAACAGGATCAGGAACGAGGTCAGCCGCGGATCCCACGCCCACCACGTGCCCCACATGGGCTGGCCCCAAACCGCGCCCGTAATCAGCCCGATCACGGTCATCGTGGCCCCGATTGGGGCAGCGGCACGCGCGGCAAGTGCGCTGACATGGTGGCGGCGGATCAGCCAGATCAGGCTGGCCACAAGCATCATCACCCACGCATTGATCGCCATCATCGCGGCGGGCACATGGATAAACACGATTTTCACGGTCGAGCCTTGGCGGAAATCATCGGGCGTGAAGAAGAACCCCCAGATCAGCCCGGTGGCCGTGACGACCACGGCGGCAACCGCCACGATCGGCAACAGCCAATCCGTGGTGCGCATGAATTTCAAAGGGTTGGCATATTCCCAGAGCGATGACATGAGCATTACCTATCTTTGGGTGGGTGGGCTCTCAAGCGAAACCGGTGCGGTTCACCGAAGGTTTATCCGGATCACATGCGCAGAGGCAAAGGGCAATAATGCCACAGCCCCCGCCGTGATCCCGGCCAACAGGGCCAAGGGTGTGCCGACATCCAGACCCTGCCCGCCCCGCGACACCACTTCGGCCCCGAATACCAGCGTCGGGATATACATCGGCAGCACCAGCAGCGACATGAGCAACCCGCCACGTTTCAGCCCCACGGTCAGCGCGGCGCCGAATGTGCCGATCACCGACAAAGCGGGCGTGCCAAGCGCCAGCGACAAAAGCAGCCAGCCATAGGCGGGAACGGGCAGGCTAAGGAGCAGGCCCAGCACGGGAGAGACCAGCACCAGCGGCACACCCGTCGTGATCCAATGCGCCAGCGCCTTGATGCTGACGACCCCTTCCAGCGGCACCGGGGCCGTGGCCAGCAGGTCCAGCGAGCCATCCTCATAATCGAGCGCGAATATGCGGTCCAGCGACAGAAGGCAGGCCAAAAGCGCGCCGACCCACAGAATGCCCGGCGCGATCAGGGCCAAGGTTGTGCGATCAGGGCCGACGCCCAAGGGCACCAACACGGCCAAGATCAGGAAAAACGCCAGACCAAGGCCAAAACCGCCCCCAGCGCGAATGGCCAGCCGTAGGTCGCGGAGCAGAAGCGCGATCATAGAAAGGCCTCGTCAAATCCGCCCGACGGCTCTGGCAGCTTGGCCTTGAAGGGCGCAAGGTCAAGCACTTGCGCTTCGGGCAAGCCAAGGTCGATATGCGTGGCCATCAGCGCCATGCCGCCCGCGGCCAGATGCAAGCGCACCACGTCAGCGAATAGCGCAACCGATGCCGCGTCCAGCGATACTGTTGGCTCATCCAACACCCAGACGGGCCGTCCCGTGACCATCAACCGCGCCAGCCCCAGCCGCCGCTTTTGCCCCGCAGACAAGTTCTGCGCCGCGCGGTCCGCAAGCTGGCGAAGGTTCATGCACTCCAGCGCGTGGTCAATCTGGCTGGTGCCATAAATCGCTGCCCAGAATGTCAGGTTCTCGGTCACGCTGAGCGTGGCTTTCAAGCCATCGGCATGGCCCGCATAAGCAATCGCATCTGGCGCGCAGTCGATATGGCCTTCCAACGCCGGTTGCAGACCTGCAATCGTGCGCAAAGCGGTGGTTTTGCCGCAGCCATTCGGCCCGCGCAGCACCAGCGCCTGACTGGGCGACAGCGCGAAACTGACACCTTCCAAAACAGGCACGCCGCCACGGGCACAGGCCAGATCTGATACCTTCAAAGACATGAATGTCGCATAGCCCGCTTTGCGCCCCAAGGAAAGGCCGAGGCTATTCGACCGTGACCGATTTCGCCAGATTGCGCGGTTGGTCCACATCAGTGCCCCGGTGCAGCGCCGTGTGGTAGGCAATAAGCTGCGCGGGCACGGCATAGACGATTGGCGCGATCAATTCCGGCACGGACGGCATTTGCAATTGGTGCGGCACATCGCCCGCTTCGGCCAAGCCCGCAGGGTCGGACACCAAAAGCACCTGCCCTTGCCGCGCCATCACTTCCTGCATGTTCGACACGGTCTTTTCATAGAGCCCGTCATGTGGGGCGAAAACGATGACCGGGAATTCGGAATCGATCAGCGCGATCGGGCCGTGCTTCAGTTCGCCCGCTGCATAAGCTTCGGCGTGTATATAGCTGATTTCCTTTAATTTAAGAGCACCTTCTAAAGCCAGAGGATACATCGTGCCCCGCCCAAGGAACAGCACGTCGCGGGCTTGCGACAGCATCTTGGTCAGGCGCTCGATCTCGCCCTCGCGGTCCAGCGCTTGGGCCACGAAACCGGGCAGGCTGCGCAGGTCTTCGACAAGGCGCGCATAGGCTTCTGCGCTCAGATGCCCGCGCGCGCGGCCCGCTTCCAGCGCCAGAACCGCCAGCACCAAAAGCTGCGCGGTGAACGCCTTGGTCGAGGCCACACCAATTTCCGGCCCCGCATGAATGGGCAGCGCAACATCGCTTTCGCGTGCAATGGACGAAGTCGGCACATTCACCACCGAAACCACCCGCGCGACATGCGGTTTGGTATGGCGCAGCGCCGCAAGTGTATCCGCAGTTTCCCCCGACTGGCTGACGAACAACGCCATATTGGCTGCGCCCAGAACCGGCTCGCGGTAGCGGTATTCGCTGGCGATATCTAATTCGACCGGCAGGCCTGCATATTTCTCGAACCAATACTTCGCCACTTGGCAGGCGTAGAATGCGGTGCCACAGGCGACCATGATCAGCCGGTCGGTGCGGGCAAAATCCAGCGCTTCGGGTAATTCCAGACTGTCGCTGTCAACACCGGAATAAAAACCCAGCGCGGCTTTCAGGATCGCAGGCTGTTCGGCCATTTCTTTGGCCATAAAGTGCTTGTGGCCCGATTTATCCACGCGGGCATTCACCAGATTGATACGCGTCATGGGCCGGTTGGTTTGATGCCCCTGTGCATCATAAATCTGCGCGCCTGCCCGCGTCAGAACGGCCATATCCCCTTCTTCCAGATAGGTGATGCGGTCGGTCATCTCTGATAGCGCAATCGCGTCAGAGCCAAGGAACATCTCGTTCGTGCCATGCCCGACACATAGCGGAGAGCCGCGCCGCGCGCAGATGATCAGGTCATCCTCGCCATCAAAGACAAAGGCCACGGCAAAGGCCCCATCCAGCCGCGCCAGCGTTTCGCGCGCCGCCTGCACAGGGTTGCGGCCCGCGTCCAGCAGGCGCGAGGTCAGTTGCACGATGGTTTCTGTATCGGTCTGGCTTTGGAACTCGGCACCTGCCGCGCTCAATTCCTCGCGCAGCGCGCGGAAATTCTCGATAATGCCGTTATGCACCACGGCCACGCGCCCTGCCCGATGCGGGTGTGCATTGGCGACCGTAGGGGCGCCATGCGTTGCCCATCGCGTGTGGCCAATACCCACGCGGCCGGGCAGCGGGTTATGCACCAATTCGTCCGACAGGTTCACCAGCTTGCCCACGGCACGGCGGCGATCGAGCACGCCTTTGTTGACCGTGGCAATACCGGCACTGTCATAGCCGCGATATTCCAGCCGTTTCAGCGCTGACAGAATGGCCGGTGACACTTCGTGCTGGCCCAAGATACCTACAATACCGCACATCTGCTCTAGCCCTTGTTTTTATTTATTTTTCGTGCGCGCAGCATGTCCATCAGCTTTGCGCCAAGGCCCGGTTTATTGACCTGCTCGGCCCGCGCCAATGCCAGATCGCCAGCGGGCACGTCGCGCGTAATGACCGACCCCGACCCTGTCAGCGCCCCGGCCCCCACATTTACAGGTGCCACCAGCATGGTCGAGGACCCGATGAAGGCACCCTCGCCAATCGTGGTGCGGTGTTTGAAGACGCCGTCGTAATTGCAGGTAATCGTGCCTGCACCCAGATTGGCACGCGCACCCACATCGGCATCGCCCACATAGGACAGGTGGTTGACCTTGGCCCCTTCGCCCAGTTGGGCGTTTTTCACCTCTACAAAATTGCCGATGCGCACATCTTCGGCCAGTTCTGCGCCCGGGCGCAGCCGAGCAAACGGGCCAACCACTGCGCCCCGGCTGACATGGCAGCCCTCCAGATGGCTGAACGCGCGGATGGTCGCGCCCGATTCGACCGTCACATCAGGGCCGAACACGACATAGGGTTCCACCACGCTGTCGCGTCCCAGATAGGTGTCTTGGGCAAAGATGACGGTGTCGGGCGCTTGCAGGGTGACGCCGTTTTCCAGCGCCTCTGCACGGGCCTTTGCCTGAAACACGGCCTCGGCGGCGGCAAGTTCCACGCGGGTGTTAATGCCCAAGGTTTCAGCCTCTGGGCAGGTCACGACGCCCGCGCCCAGCCCCTTTGCACGCGCCAGCGCAACAACATCGGGCAGGTAATATTCACCCGCTGCGTTGTCATTGCCGACCTCTGCGATCAGGTCGAACAAGACCGTGCGATCGGCACAGAGCACCCCGCTGTTGCACAAGGTGATCGCGCGCTCGTCTTCGGTGGCATCCTTGAATTCGACAATCCGCTCCAGCCGGTCGCCATCCGCCACCAGCCGCCCATAGCGCCCGGGATCAGCGGCGTGAAAGCCCAGCACCACCACGTCATGCTGCGCGCGGGCCGCTTGCAAGGCTTCCAGCGTTGCGGGCCGGATAAAGGGTGTGTCACCATAGAGCACGACCACATCACCCGCCTGCCCCACCAGTGCCGCGCGCGCCTGATCGACAGCGTGGGCGGTGCCAAGCTGTTCAGACTGGGTCACGATCTGCGCGTGCGGGTCTTCGTCTGTGACCACAGCTGCGACCGCCTCGGCCTCATGGCCAACAACGACGACAACGCGCTCAGGCTCCAACGCGCGGCCTGCGCGCATGGCATGAACGACCAAAGGGCATGCGGCCAGCTTATGCAGCACTTTTGGCAGGTCGGATTGCATGCGACTGCCCTGCCCAGCGGCCAAGATGACAAGCGAAATACTCATGGGCCCTCGATGCGGTTTTCGTGCTGCCTGAATGCGCGGATTGGCGCGCGGGTGCAAGTGGCCGACCTATCACGGCTGGTTTCAGGGCGAAACAGGCGCAATTTCCCGCCGATTTGACCGATATCAAGGACAGCTTTCCCAAAGCCATAGAGGGTCTTTGCAGGAAGGCTGGCGCATATTGCGACCCAGGCCAAGGAAAAGGACACTCGACCATGTATACTTCCATCGTCATCGCCGCCGCACTATTCAATGAAGGTGCCACCACCCGCGCCGCGCTGGAAAAGGCCAAGACGCTGCTAAGCCCCGGCGGCACCGTCACGCTTGTGCATGTTATCGAAGAAGTGCCGGGCTATGTCGCCGCCTCAATCCCGAAGGAACACATGGGCGCACGCCAGCGCGAGGTGCAAGAGCAGCTGGACGCGATGGCCAAGGCGGCAGGGGATATGAATGTCAAATCGAGCATTCGGCATGGTCAGCCCTCGGCCTCTATTCTGGGTGCTGCGACAGAGGCGAATGCCGATCTGATCATGATCGCCAGCCATAAACCGGGCCTGAGCGATTATTTCATCGGATCGACCGCCGCGCGCATTGTGCGGCATGCACAATGCTCGGTTTTGGTGACGCGCTGACACTGCAAGGGGCGGTTTGCCATGGCGCCGCCCCTGTGCCACTTTAACAGCACAACCTGTTAAGGAGGGCCGCATGTATACTTCCATCGTCGTAGCCGTTGCCTTGTTCAACCAAGGGGCCACCAGCCGCGCGCTGATCCAGCGTGCCAACAAGCTGATCGACCCCGAAGGCACGATCACCCTTGTGCATGTGCTGGACGAGGTGCCCGCCTATCTGGCCGCTGCCGTAGCGCAGGAACAGCTTTTGGAACACCGCAAGGCGATCCGCGAGCAGCTAGACTCGCTCGCCGCAACCGCCAAGGCCAAGCGGGTGGATGTCGATCTTCGCGGCGGGCGGCCGTCTGAAAACATCCTTGCCTGTGCCGAAGAATGCCATGCCGACCTGATCATGATCGCCAGCCACAAGCCGGGCATGAGCGATTATTTCATCGGCTCGACCGCGTCGCGCGTGGTGCGCCACAGCCCGGTCTCGGTTCTGGTCAGCCGCTGACGCTTTTTCCCCGGCAAGTGACGCGAACAAGCCTTTCCCTTGCGCGCCAACGCGGTATCTGTCGCGCAAGGTAGCGCAGGGAAGCACATGTCGGACGCTTTGGTCATCTTCACGCCCTCTGGCAAACGCGGGCGGTTTGCGCTGGGAACGCCGGTTCTGACCGCGGCACGGCACTTGGGGGTGGATCTTGATTCGGTCTGCGGCGGGCGCGGCATCTGCTCCAAATGCCAGATCACGCCGGGTTTTGGCGATTTTCCCAAGCACGGTGTTCAGGTCGCGCCCGATGCGCTGTCGGGCTGGAACGCGGTCGAACAACGCTACAAGGACAAGCGCGGCCTGATCGACGGGCGGCGCTTGGGGTGTCAGGCGCAGATCATGGGTGACGTGGTCATTGACGTGCCTGCGGAAAGCCAGCTTCACAAGCAAGTGGTGCGCAAGGATGCGAGCGCGCGGCCCATGGTCATGGACCCTGCAACGCGGCTGTTCTTTGTCGAGATGGCCCAGCCCGACATGCACGAGCCATCGGGCGATCTGGAACGGCTGGAAGCGGCTTTGCGCGCACAATGGGATGTGGGCGAGATAGCCATTGGGCTCGACGTGCTGCGCAAGTTGCAACCCACCCTGCGCGCGGGCCAGTGGCAGGTGACGGTCGCGCTGTTTTCCGACCATGCGGGCGGGGCGGCGCACGTGCTCGACATATGGCCGGGCCTGTATGAAGGCGCGCTTTACGGGCTGGCAATTGATCTGGGGTCCACCACCATCGCCGCGCATTTATGCGATCTGCGCGATGGGCGGGTCGTGGCCTCTGCCGGCATCATGAACCCGCAAATCCGCTTCGGCGAAGACCTGATGAGCCGTGTGAGCTACGCCATGATGAACCCCGGCGGCGATGTCGAGATGACGCGCGCGGTGCGCGAGTCTCTTGATACGTTGATCGCCGCGCTGGCGTCGGAGGCGGGCTGCAACGCGCGCCAGATCATGGAAGCGGTGATCGTGTGCAACCCGGTCATGCACCATCTGCTATTGGGCGTGGACCCGGTTGAACTGGGTCAAGCGCCGTTTGCACTGGCCATATCGGGCGCGCTGTCGCTAGCGGCACGCGAATTGGACCTGACCGCGCTGAACCCCGCCGCGCGGGCCTATCTTCTGCCCTGTATCGCGGGCCATGTGGGCGCGGATGCCGCTGCCGTGGCGCTGTCAGAAGCGCCGGAAACCTCTGACGATCTGGTGCTGATCGTGGATGTGGGAACGAATGCCGAAATCCTGCTGGGCGACAAACGCCGCGTTTTGGCTTGCTCATCGCCCACCGGCCCGGCCTTTGAAGGCGCGCAGATCTCCTCGGGCCAGCGCGCCGCCCCCGGCGCGATTGAACGGATAGAGATTGACCCCGTCTCTAAAGAGCCGCGCTTTCGCGTCATCGGGTCGGACCTGTGGTCGGATGACCCCGAGTTTGCCGCGAATGTCACCGGCATTTGCGGGTCGGGCATTATCGAAGCCGTGGCGGAAATGCGGATGGCGGGGTTGGTCGATCCCTCTGGCCTGATCGGATCGGCGGAACAGACCGGGACAGAGCGTTGCATCCCTGAGGGCCGCACCCATTCCTATCTGATCCACGACGCGACCGCGACAGGCGGACCGCGCATTACCATCACCCAAGGCGATATCCGCGCGATTCAGCTTGCGAAATCGGCGCTTTACGCGGGCGCGCGGCTGTTGATGGACGAAATCGGCACCGACAGCGTGGACCGCATTGTGCTGGCCGGGGCCTTCGGCGCGCATATCAGCCCCAAACACGCGATGGTTCTGGGCATGATCCCCGATGCGCCCTTGGACCGCGTGACCAGTGCAGGGAACGCCGCAGGCACGGGCGCGCGCATGGCGCTATGCTCGAAATCCGAGCGCGCGGCGATCGAGCGCACCGTCACCCGCATTCACAAGGTCGAAACCGCCATCGAGCCGCGCTTTCAGGAGCATTTCGTCGCCGCCAACGCCCTGCCCCACGCGACCGCGCCCTTCCCGCATCTGTCGCAGGTGGTGACGCTGCCGCAGGTCAACTTCAACACCGGCGGGGGCGAAGGGCGCAGGCGCAAACGGGGTTGAAGCGGGGGCGCAGTGGGTTAGCTTGCGCGGCATGGAAAATATCGACCTTGCCCACCGCACCCGCCTGCCCGACGCCCTTAGGGTGCTTCTAGAGCAGTATCCGCGCGACATGTGGGAAAGCCACCGCAATTTCGACGGCCTCACCCGCTTCTGGCTGGAGCGGCACCTGATGTTTCGCCGCGCACTGGCGCAATGGCAAGACGACACGCGCGGGTTTCTGGACCACGGCCGCGACCCGCGCCAACACGGGCAGATGACGGCGCGGATCGGCGGGTTCCTGATCAACGAATTGCACGGGCATCATCATATCGAGGACGCGCATTACTTCCCCGTTCTGGCGCAGGCAGAGGCGCGACTGGCCAAAGGATTCGAGCTTCTGGATGCCGATCATCACGCGCTGGACGCGCAACTCGCAGCCCTGACGGATGCGGCGAATGGCCATTTGCGCGCGTTGCAGGACCGCAATGCCGACCAAAAGGCCAGCGCTGGCACGATGCTGGCACGGCTTGACGGGTTCGAGCGGTTTCTGGACCGCCACTTGGTTGATGAGGAAGAGCTGGTTGTGCCGACGATCCTGCACCACGCGCTGAAGTTCTAGACCCAAGCCCGGGAAGCGGCTGGCCGCGGTCTGCCGCATCTATGCGTTGATTTGCGCAGTTTATGGCGGCCAAATCCGAATGACCTTCGAGCCGCGCACCCACTTCGGCCAAAGCGGCAGGCCTCTGGGGCGGTCCGCCGCTGCCCGGGTGGCGCTGACGCGCCTGTTAACGCCGGGCCAAGTTACGCCCTTACGCCGCCAGCGCCGCGTCCACGGCCTCGGACAGCCGCCCCACGATCTGATCGACATCTTCGGGCGTGACAATAAACGGCGGCGCGAGCA
>JAFGVZ010000135.1 GCA_016937725.1 Paracoccaceae bacterium
GAAATCACCCAAGGGCTGAAGGCGATTGCCAAGGAGCTGAACATCCCCGTCATCGCTCTGTCGCAGCTGTCGCGGAACGTGGAATCGCGCGAAGACAAGCGGCCGCAATTGTCGGACCTGCGCGAATCCGGCTCGATCGAGCAGGATGCCGATGTGGTGATGTTCGTCTACCGCGACGAATATTACCGCGAGCGCGAGAAACCGGGCGAGGATGAACTGGACAAGATGGCCGCGTGGCAAGCCAAGATGGAACAGGTCCATGGCAAGGCAGAGGTCATCATCGGCAAGCAGCGCCACGGGCCGATTGGCACGGTGGAGCTGAGCTTCGAGGGCCAGTTCACCCGCTTCGGCAACCTTGTGAAAGCTTGGCAGCAAGATAGCGACCGGTTCTGACGGGCTATGCTGCGCAGAGGCAGCACTTTTGGCGCTTAGGCCAGATGATCCGGCAAATGCCCGATATCGGGCAGCACCAAATCGGCATGGGGGGCCAGCGTCGCTTCATCGGCAAGCCCGGTCAGAACGCCAATGCAGACCATCCCCGCCGCGCGCCCCGCACGCAGATCATGCGTGCTGTCGCCTACCATGGCCACGCTTTGCGGCGAAAGCCCTGCGCGCGCGGCAAAGCCCAGCAACATATCGGGCGCGGGTTTCGGCGTGTAGCCGCTATCATAGCCCAACACATGGTCAAAGAACCCGGAAATCCCGGCGGCGCGCAAATGCTGGTGCGCCGAGGCTTCGGCGTCATTCGTGGCAACGCCCAACACCAACCCACGAGCGCGCAAACCTTCCAGCAATGGCGCAAGGGGAAGTGGCGGCACCATCTGCGCGTCGGCGGAACTGTCGATCAGGTAGCGCTCCAGCCCGGCCACGCGGTGGGCGGGCAGATGCGGGCGGATCAGGTCCGCGCTTTCATCCAGCGTTCCGGCAATTACCGGCGAAGACGGGGCAAAAGCCCGTGCGGCGCGGTCAAACTGCAAGGCGCGCGCCAAAGCTTCGGCGCAGGCCGTGTCGCCTTCGGAGAGCGTATCAATCACGCCATCCATCCACCCCGCCCAGCTTGCGGCAAAGTCGAACAACGTGCCGTCCTTGTCGAACAGCACCGCGCGCAGAGGGGGCAAAGGCATGGTCAGAACACCATCGGCATGGCGCGGTTCAATTGGTCTATGGCCGCACGCATCTCTGGCGTGATCGCCACATCCACCCCGTTCAGCAAATGCGCCAATTGCTCTGACGTGGTGGCCCCAATGATCGGCAAGGTCGGCGCGGGCCGTGTCAGCGTCCAGTTGATGGCCATATGCACCGGGTCGATGCCGTGTTCATTGGCAATTGCCAAATAGCCCGAAACCGCCTCAAAAACGCGGCCCGTAATGCGCCCGCCCAGATCGCCATTGCGCGAGCGGCGCGAATTGTCGGGCGTGACATTGCCGGCATATTTCCCGGTCAGAAGCCCGGCCGCCAGGGGGCTATAGGCCAGAAGCGGGATATCCTCGTGCACGCAAAACTCTGCCATATCCAGATCGAAATAGCGGCACAATAGCGAATATTCGTTCTGCATGGTCAGAACGCGCGGCAAGCCCTCTTCCTCGGCCAAGCGCAGCCACATGGCGGTGCCCCAAGCTGTCTCGTTCGAGAGCGCGATATGACGAATCTTACCCGCCGCGACCAAGTCTGCCGCAACGCCAAGGATCTCGCGCATATGCGCGACCGTTTCGGCCCGGTTCTGGCCCGACGGGTCGAAATCCCAGCTTTTGCGGAAATGATACGACCCGCGATTGGGCCAATGCAATTGGTAGATGTCGATACACTCAATCTGCAACCGCGCGAGCGATGCATCGACCGCGACGCGCATTCGGTCGGGCGAAATTGCAACCCCACCGGGCACGGCATTCGACCCGGCCCCGGTGATCTTGGTCGCAACCACGGCATCCGCGGGTTTGCGGCTGGCCAGCCAGCGGCCCACGATCTCTTCGGTGCGGCCCGCGGTTTCCAGCGTGACGGGGTTGACCGGATACATCTCTGCGGCATCCAGAAAATTGATCCCCGCCTCCCATGCCATATCCAGCTGGCGGTGCGCGTCGGCCTCGTCGGTCTGGCTGCCATAGGTCATGGTGCCAAGGCAATATTCCGAAACCATCAGATCGCTGCGTCCCAGTTTCATTTTGCGCATCAAGGGCATCCTTCTTGTGTGTCGTATTTGCGCGCAACTTAGCCGCTGCACCGTCAAGTTAAACCGTTTTCTTGCTTTCAACGGCAGGTCGCGCCATATTGGAACATTATGCGAACATATGGCAAACCATGCGGAACGACCCAAGTTTTACACTGGACCAGACACTCACGCTTGCTGCGGGGCGCGCGCATGAGATATGCGGCCCGGCCCGGCGCGTGCTGGCTGCGTGGGTTATGAATTGGGGCGCGCCGGCGCTCTGGCTGCGGCTGTCGCACAATCCCGACCGTTTCTGCCCGCAAGGGCTGGCGGACTGGGCGGCACCGGGCGGGGTGATCTGGGCGGAAAACCCGCGTCCGTCCGAAGTGCTGGCTTGCGCCGAGGATAGCTTGCGCAGCGGGGCTTGCGCCTTGGTGGTGGTGGATCTGGCCGAGCCGGTGGCGATGACACCCCTGCGCCGCCTGCATCTGGCCGCAGAGATGGGGCTGGCGCGGCGGCGCGCGCGCAGCCCCAATGCCAGTTTGCGCGCGCTGGTGCTGACACCGGGGGATGGCGGCACACCGGGGGTGGAAAGCCGCTGGCATATGGCGCCTTGCACCGCACGCGATATGCCGCCCGCCGACCCGGTGGGCGCGGCATGGCGGCTGACACGAACCCGCGCGCGCATGGCCCCGCCCGCATCATGGGATGTGCAGGCCCAAGATGGGCGGCTGTGGCTGGAATGCGCGCCGGACCCGGCCACGCCGGTCAGCGCGTGATGGGTATCGGGCGCGGATGGATCATAGGCGGGTTCGAACTTCCGCCGCCCAGACCCCCTGCCCGAAGCGACAGGCTTTCAGGTTATGGGCTGTCGGCTCCGTTAGCGTTTGAGCACCAAAACACCCGCTTCCGTCACGATTACATCAAGCTTTTCATCGGTCGGTTCTGTCGGCACCTTGGGTTGTTCCTGCGCGCTATAGGCAAGGCCAATCGCCAGCACATGGCCCGCCGCGCGCAGCTGCGCAAGCGTCCGGTCATAAAACCCGCCACCATAGCCCAGCCGGTGGCCGCGCGCGTCAAAAGCCAGCAGGGGCACGATCAAGATATGCGGCACAAGCGGGTCTGCCTGTTCCGGGACCAAGGCCCCGAAACGGCCCGGCACCATAGGGGAATCGGGGGTCCAGCGGTGAAAGACCAGCGGGCTGTGCAACGCCGGGATGACGGGCACACAGACCGGGCCGGGATGAGCGCACATGGCCGCGCGCGGGTCGATTTCGCTGCGCATGGGCATGTAGCCGGCCAAAATGCGCGTGGCCAAACTATCCGCGAAGCGCGCGCGCAGATACGCGCCAAGCGCGTCGCAGGCGGCGCGGGCCGCTGCCTCGCCCTTTTGCGCATGCGCCTCTGCACGGCGGGCCGTGGCCAACGCGCGGCTGGCTGATTTGTTATCGGTCATCTTGCCCCCAGCATCTGCGCGTCTTTAATCCGCGCAGCGCCTAGCTGCCATGACAGGCGCACAGCGTCAAACTGGGGTGCGACCTAAGACCGTCTGGCGACGACACGAGAAAACCCGCTGCGAAACCCGGCCAAACGCCATAGAGCGCGCCACAGCGTGTTAATCTGCCTGTGACGGACGGGTAAGCGCGACGAAAGGCTTGCTGACAAGACTGCCAAGCACAGCCGACGCCAAACACCCGATGCTGCCTGCAAAGCTATATGCCGCCAGCGCTTGGGGGAAAGCGGCATCCATACCCATGGACACCAAAAGCCCCAAAGCCCCGCAGAGCATACCGAAAAGAACGTGCCAAACGATCATGATACTGCCTACTCGATTATTTGTTTTTCGACCATACTAGCAAGGAATAACCAAAAAGTTAATCGCCTTGGCATGGGGCCAGAAACTAGCGGCGCAGCGCTTCGAACTCTGTGTTCAGGCCGCGCACAAAGTCATTCAGGCCCGGCTGGCGGTCGCGGCGCAGGCGTTCGCCTTCAATGATGGTGCGCAGGCGCGTTTCTGTTGCGTCCAGATCTTCGTTGACCAGAACATAATCATATTCCGCCCAATGGCTTATCTCGTCACGGGATTTGCGCATCCGGCCCTCGATCACCTCGGCGCTGTCTTGCCCACGCGTGCGCAAGCGGCGTTCCAATTCCGTGATCGACGGCGGCAGGATGAAAATGGACACCACATCTTTACCAAGGCTGGAATTGCGCACCTGCTGCCCGCCTTGCCAGTCTATATCAAAGAGCGTGTCGCGCCCGGCGTCCATCGCCGCAACCACCGGCTCTTTGGGAGAGCCGTAGAAATTACCGAATACCTCGGCATGTTCCAGCATGTCGCCCGCCGCGATCATGGCAGCGAAGTCCTCATGGCTGCGGAAGTAGTATTCGCGCCCGTCCACCTCTCCGGGGCGCGGTGCGCGCGTGGTGGCCGATATGGAAAAGCGCAGCGTGGCGTCCCATGCCATCAGCCGCTTGGCCAAGGTCGATTTGCCTGCGCCCGAAGGTGAGGACAAGATAATGAGAAGCCCGCGTCGGGTCATGCCGCTACTCCAGATTCTGCACTTGCTCGCGCATTTGGTCGATCACGCTTTTCAACTCCAGCCCGATGCGCGTCAACTCTATATGCTGCGCCTTAGAGCATAAGGTATTGGCCTCGCGGTTGAATTCCTGCGTCAGAAAATCCAAGCGGCGGCCCACTGCCCCGCCCTCGGCCAAAAGCGCATGCGCGGCGGCGCAATGGGCGTCCAGACGGTCCAATTCTTCTGCAAGATCAGCCTTGACGGCTTGCAGCGCCAATTCCTGTTCCAGCCGCGCCGGGTCTGCCGAAGCGCCTTCGCCAAATTGCGCCAGAACGCTTTGATACAGAGCGCGCATCGCCTCTGCGCGCGCGGGCACTTGCGCCCGGGCTTGAGCCACAAGCTGCGCAATCTGGTCAATCTGGCCCGACAAAATGGCCTGCAACGCGCGCCCTTCAGCGTGCCGCGCGGCATTGAACGCGGCGAGCAGGCTGTCGATATCCGCAAGCAGGTATTTGCCCAGATCTGCCATGTCGATTGTGGCAGTATCTGGGCTATCAGTGCTGAACCCGCGCCACGACAACACCTCTAGCGAGGTGGGCGCGCGCAGGGCCAGCCCTGTCGATGCGGCCTGCGCCTGTAGCTGGGCAAGGGTCTGGAACAGGTCATGCAGCGCGCGCTCGTCAATCGCCGTGCGCCCCTCTGGCCGTGCAGGGCGCAGGCGCAAGGACAGGGCCACATTACCGCGCGCGACCGTGGCGGCAAGCTTGTCCCGCAAGGGTTTTTCCAGAAATCCATAGCCATCGGGCAAGCGCAAGCGCAGGTCCAGACCGCGCCCATTGACCGCGCGCAGCTCCCATTCCCAGACCATGCGCAGGCCCGATAGGTCCCGCTCGCCCTGCTGGCTGGCATAACCGGTCATGGAATGAAGCATGCGCTTCCCCCTTTAGGTGGTTGGGCGCATTAACCATTTGCCCAGAATGTGGCAGAAATCTGGCGAAATCTGGTCTATTAAGGTCGTGTTAACGGAGCTTGCCTAAAGATGAAAGATGGCGCGGCTCTGACATTTATCCCAAGGGCCCCAGCGCCCCATTGCGCGAGTGAGATGAGCCAGATGAGTGACATGACCAGCATTCCCCACCCCGATGCGCCGCAGGAGTATCCGCTGGTGGCCAAGGTCTGCGCGCATTGGGCCAGCTTGCGCACACGCCATGCCTTGCCAGCGCGCGCTGCGCTCGACCCGTCCGAACTGGCCGATGCGCTGCCGCATGTGTTTCTGGCCGAATTCGTCACACCGCGCGTGGCCCGCATTCGCCTGTGCGGTCACAAGGTGGAAGAGGTGATGGGCATGGACCTGCGCGGCATGCCGCTGACCACGCTCTTTGGCCCGAATGCCCGTGAGGACATCATGTCGGCATTGGAAATCGTGGGCCATGGCGCGCGCGCCACGCTGGCCTTGCAGGCCGAACGCGGCTTTGGCCAGCCTGAGATGTGTGCGCAACTGGCGCTGATGCCGCTCTGTGACGCGAACGGGCGGATAAGCCATGTTCTAGGCGTGCTAGAACGCCATGGCCAGATAGGCCGCCGCCCGCGCCGCTTTGCAACGGCAAAGCCCGCGCCTGTTGCAATGGAAAGCGCACCCATGCTGCGCGTTATCAGCGGGGGCAAGGCCTAATGAAACAGGGCCGAAGCATGCGTTACTTCGGCCCTAATTCTAAATATCAAGGCGGATCAGATCGCCGCAGCCAGTTTCTCGCGCCGCCCGACCAGTTCTTCCGCCACCAAGAAGGCCAGTTCCAGCGATTGGCTGGCATTCAGGCGCGGGTCGCAGGCGGTGTGGTAGCGCTTGGACAGGTCTTCGTCGCTGACCGCATGCAGACCGCCGGTGCATTCGGTCACATCCTTGCCCGTCATCTCGAAATGCACGCCGCCGGGGATGGTGCCTTCGGCATTGTGCACGGCGAAGAATTCGCGCACTTCGCGCAGGATGGATTCGAAGGGCCGGGTTTTGTAGCCGGTGGATGACTTGATGACATTGCCATGCATCGGGTCGCAGGTCCAAAGCACGTTCGCGCCTTCTTCCCGCACCGCCTTTATCAGGCGCGGCAGGTGATCGACCACCTGTCCCGCGCCAAAGCGCGCGATCAGGGTCAGGCGGCCTGCCTCATTGGTCGGGTTCAGCTTGGCCAGCAGCACTTTCAAGTCGTCCGCCGAAAGCGATGGGCCGCATTTCAGCCCGATCGGGTTTTGCACGCCCCGGCAGAATTCGACATGCGCGCCATCGGGTTGGCGGGTGCGGTCGCCAATCCAGATCAGGTGGCCAGAGCCGGCAACCGGCAGACCAGAAGTGGAATCGACGCGGCACAGCGCCTCTTCATATTCCAGCAGCAGGGCTTCGTGGCTGGTGTAGAAGTCGACCGTCGCCAGATCGCGGCTTGTTTCGGACGTGATGCCCGCCGCCGTCAAAAAATCGAGCGTGTCGGAAATGCGGTTTGTCATCTCGCGGTAACGCTCGGCCTTTTCGCCTTCGGAAAAGCCCAAGGTCCACGAATGCACACGGTGCATATCGGCATAGCCGCCGGTTGAAAACGCGCGCAGCAAGTTCAGGCTGGCCGCCGCTTGGGTATAGGCCTGCAACATGCGGTCAGGATCGGGGATGCGCGCCTCTGGCGTGAAATCGAACCCGTTGATGATGTCGCCCCGGTAGCTGGGCAATTCTACCCCGCCCACGGTTTCCATGGGCGCTGACCGTGGCTTTGCAAATTGGCCCGCCATGCGGCCAACCTTCACCACCGGCACTTTTGCGCCGTAGGTCAGGACAATCGCCATTTGCAACAGCACCTTGAACGTGTCGCGGATGCCATCGGCATTGAATTCGGCAAAGCTTTCGGCGCAGTCACCACCTTGCAGCAAAAACGCCTCGCCGCGCGCGGCAGCGCCAAGCTTGCGTTTCAGCGCGCGCGCTTCGCCTGCAAAAACCAGCGGCGGGTAGCTGGACAGTTTCGCTTCGACCCGGTGCAGCGCGTCTTGGTCCGGATAATCGGGCATCTGGATGCGCGGCTTTTGCCGCCACGAGGATTTTGTCCAGTTCTGTGTCATAATGCCCTCCGGGTGTCTGGTTGCGCAACCATGCTGCGCGTGGCCACCCTATACAAAAGCCACCCGGCGCTTGCAAATGCGTTTGCTCTTGCAGCGGAAAATGAAACCTGTTTGTGTCGAGCATCTTCAGACCACCCGGTATCCAAGACCGATGACCCAGCCTGCCAGCCAGCCCAGCGCCGCCGCAAGGGCCCATGTGGCCTTTCTGCTGCTTGATCGCTTTACCCTGATTGCGTTCTCAGCGGCAATTGAACCACTGCGCTTGGCCAACCGCGTGGCGGGGCGCACGCTTTACACCTGGCAATTGGTCAGTGAGCATGGCGGGTCGGTCAAGTGTTCAAACGGAACAGAGATCGCAGGCACCACCAAGATGGACGATCTGCGCCCGGACGCGTTGATCGTGGTCTGTGGCGGGGTTGATGTGCAGCGCGCGACAAGCGCGGGCGTGTTGTCGTGGCTGCGCAAGCGTGCGCGGCACGGCAACCGCATAGGCGGTATCTGCACGGCGGCTTGGGCGCTGGCGAAAGCAGGGCTGCTGGACGGCAAACGCGCCACCATCCATTGGGAAAACTTCAATGCCATGGCAGAGGAATTTACCGAGGTCGATCTGGCGCGCACGGTTTTCGTGGTCGATGGCCCGCGGATCACGGCGGCGGGGGGCATCGCGTCGCTCGATATGATCTTGGCGCTGATCGCGTCGGGCCATGGCAGCGATCTGGCCAATTCGGTGGCCGATCAGCTTGTCTATTCCGCGATCCGCACCAACCGCGACACGCAACGCCTGTCGATCCCGGCGCGCATTGGCGTGCGCCACCCAAAGCTGGCCCGCATGATCGAGATTATGGAAAGCCATATCGAAGACCCGATCAGCCCGTCCGATCTGGCCGAAGCCGTGGATATGTCCACCCGCCAGTTGGAACGGCTGTTTCGGCGCTACCTGAACCGCAGCCCGAAACGCTATTACATGGAGTTGCGGCTAGAGCGCGCCCGCAACCTGTTGATGCAGACCGATATGAGCGTGATCAACGTGGCGCTGGCGGCAGGCTTCACCTCGCCCTCGCATTTCTCGAAATGCTACCGGGCGCATTATGACACCACGCCCTACCGCGAACGCGGCGCGCATGGCGAGGATTAGGCGTCATTGCAGGCGTTGAAACATCTCGCGCAGATAGGGTTCGAATTCGGCGCAGAAGACGATTTCCACGGTGTCGAGGTGATAGAAGGCGTTGGGTTCGCCACATTCTTGCACCGAAACAAGCAATTCATGCGAAAGTTGAAGGTGTTGGTTCAGAACTTCCACTTCGGCGGCAATAATTTCTGCGGCAAAGCCCCGACCTTCGGTGAAGACCAAGGGCCAGCCATCTTCCAGTGCCTCTAGCTCTGCCAGCACCGGTCCCCAAGAATCGTTGGCCAGCGTGAATTCATCCGGGCAAATCTCGGCGCGTTCTTCCGGCAGGTCCATTTCGGCGGCAAAGTCATCGCGGCTGTCGGGGTCGCCGCCGTAGAACAGGCACACGGTGTTGTAAAAGCGCTGCTCATCGGGGCCATGAACGCCCCAATATTCCGTCTCATAGCCTTCGGCATCGCGCATGACCGCTTCGCCCCGGAAGCCCAGTGCAACGTCATAGGCAAGGTCCAACGCGGTGTCGGCGTCGAAATAGGCATTGATCATCAGGATGGAAAAAACATCGGCCGCATCCTCTTCCTGCCCAAAGATGGGAAGGCCTTCGATGTCGATAATCGCGTGGCCCAGTTCGTGATAGAAAATGCCAAGGATATTCGCTTCCACGAACGCGTCTTCATCGGCCTTGGCCATTGTGCCAAAAGCAACCAGCCCGGCTAGGATGGCCCCAAAAACCGCGTACTGCCGCATGATTGCCCCTATGTATAAACTGGGTTCAGCTTACACCGGTTTTCGGGCCTGACAAGCGCAGCTTACGACCCTGCCGCGCGCTCGAACCAAGCGCGAATATCTTGGCGAGCATAGTCATCCATCAGCACGGTGCTGCCCGGCGGCATGGCGTGGCTGATCCCGGCTTGCAGATAAATGGCTTGCGCCGCGCGCGCGACCTGCGCTTCGGTTTCCAGCACCACGGCCTTCGGTGCCCAATGTAGCCCCGGCCAGAGCGGTTCCTCTGCGTGGCACATGGAACAATGTCCCTGCACACTCCAATATACATCCTCGAACCCCGGATCCGCCATGAAGCGCGCGGCTGTGGGCGACAGGCTTGCGAGATCGTCCTCGGCATCCTTGGGCTGACCTATGACCGACAGGATCACGACGCCCACGAACAGCACGGCGGTGGCGGCCCATGTCCACCATTTATACCCCTGCCCCATATGCATGGAGTTGAAGAAATGTCGGATCGTGACGCCCATCAGGAACACAAGCCCCGCGATCAGCCA
>JAFGVZ010000001.1 GCA_016937725.1 Paracoccaceae bacterium
GAACACGGCAGCGCGGCCGCCGCGCTGGACGCCTTGCCGCAAGTGGCCAAGGCTGCCGGTGTTGACACCTACACGCCTTTCACATCCGAACAAGCGCAGTCGGAAATTGACCTTGCACGCGGCAAGGGGGCGCGCATGTTGTGCTTTGGCACCGAAGCATATCCGCCCAGCCTGGCCGCCATTTCAGATGCCCCGCCGGTCCTGTGGTGCATGGGTGGGCGCAAACCGCTGGCGCAGCCCATGGTCGCGCTGGTCGGCGCGCGCAACGCGTCCAGCCTTGGCACGCGTATGGCGCGGATGCTGGCCGAAGGGCTGGGGCTTGCGGGCTACACCATCGTGTCCGGGCTTGCGCGCGGCATCGACACAGCCGCGCACCAAGCCAGCCTCAAAACCGGCACCATCGCGGTCATGGGCGGCGGCGTCGATGTCATCTACCCCGCTGAAAACGCCGTGCTTGCTGCCGCGATTTCCGACCAAGGGTTGCGCCTGTCCGAACAGCCTATGGGCACCTATCCGCAAGCGCGCCACTTCCCGCCGCGCAACCGCATCATCTCTGGCCTGTCCATGGCCGTGATCGTGGTGGAAGCGGCGGAAAAATCCGGCACGCTGATCACCGTCAAAGACGCGCTGGAACAGGGGCGCGAAGTGATGGCGGTGCCCGGCCACCCGGTCGATGGGCGCGCGGGGGGGTGCAACCGGCTTATCCGCGAAGGCGCAACACTCATCCGCAATGTCGAGGATGTGCTGGACGTGCTTGACCGTCTGCGCAGCGTGCCACCCGTGCCGCGCCCCGACGCGGCACCTCTGGCCCGGCCCGCCGCGCCAGATGCGGCCAGCGTGACCGCCGCGATCCTGCGCCTGTTGGGGCCAACACCCATCCATGAAGACATGGTCATCCGCGATATGGGACTATCCGCCGCAATCATCTCGCCCGCGCTGGTCGCACTGGAACTGGATGGCGCCGTGCAACGCCATCCCGGTGGGTTGATCAGCCGCGCTTAGGCGGCTTCGGCGTCCAAACCCTGCTCGGCCAAGAATTTCTCGGCATCCAGCGCTGCCATACAGCCCATCCCCGCACTGGTGATCGCTTGGCGATAGGTATGGTCGGTCAAGTCCCCCGCCGCAAAAACGCCGGGAATAGACGTGCGCGTGCTGCCCGGTTCCACCCAGACATAGCCACCGGGTTGCATTTTTAGCTGGTCCTTGACCAAGTCGCTCGCCGGGCTGTGGCCGATGGCAATGAAAACGCCATCGCAGGTCAAGTCTTGCGCGGCCCCGCTGGTCACATGCGCTATCCGCACGCCCTGAACGCCCGCACCACCAGCCTCGCCCAACACTTCTTCCAGCGTATGGTCCCAGATCACCTGCACCTTAGGATGGTTCAGCAACCGATGTTGCAAAATCTTCTCGGCGCGCAGGCTGTCGCGGCGATGCACCAGCGTCACCTTGGTGGCGAAATTGGTCAGGAAAAGCGCCTCTTCCACCGCCGTGTTGCCGCCGCCAATGACGACCACTTCTTTGCCACGGTAGAAAAACCCGTCGCAGGTCGCACAAGCCGACACGCCCATGCCCTGAAACTGCTGCTCAGAGGGCAGGCCCAACCAACGCGCCTGCGCGCCGGTCGCCAGCACCACGGCATCGGCGGTGAACACCGCGCCACTATCGCCCACCGCCCGGAACGGGCGCTGCGACAGGTCCAGCGACGCGATATGCTCGCTGATAATCTCGGTTCCCATCTCGCGCGCATGGGCCTCCATACGCACCATCAGCTCGGGACCTGTCACCATTGTATCGCCCGGCCAGTTTTCTACTTCGGTTGTAATCGTCAACTGACCGCCGGGCTGGATGCCCTGCACCAAGACCGGCTCTAGCATCGCGCGCGCGCCGTAAACCGCCGCCGTGTAGCCAGCCGGTCCGGAACCGATAATCAACAGGCGGGTATGGCGGGGGCTGGTCATGGCATGTCCTTTCAACGTTTCCTGCTGCGCAATCTAGGCATTCGGCCCGACCACACAAGAGGACATTCCGCGCAGCGCGCATGGGAATTAATCTTGCCCAATATTGAAATAATATTGCGCAAGGTCACATCACAGCTTACATAAGTGCAAAATAATAGGAGCGGACATGTCAGGCGGCAAGCTAGATCCGATCGATCGCAAGATTCTGGCCGAATTGCAGGCCGATGGTCGGATGACCAATGTCGAGCTGGCCAAGCGCGTTGGTATATCCGCGCCGCCTTGCCTGCGCCGCGTGCGCGCGCTGGAAGAAGCCGGGTTCATCCGGGGCTATCATGCACAAGTGAACAGCCGCGATCTGGGCTTTGAAGTGCAGGTTTTTGCCATGGTCGGGTTGAACAGCCAAGCCGAAGCCGATCTTGCGCGCTTTGAACAGCGCTGCCGCGACTGGCCACTGGTGCGCGAATGCCATATGCTGAATGGCGAGATTGACTTCATCCTGAAATGCGTGGCCCCCGACCTGTCGACCTTCCAGCGCTTCCTGACAGAAGAATTGTTGGCCGCCGACAATGTGATCACTGTCAAGACATCGCTTGTCATTCGTGGGGCCAAGCTGGAACCCGGCGTCCCGTTCGATGTTCTGGAAGCCCGCGCCGCCGAGATTGAATAACGCCTAGCGCGTGATTTTCTCCATCTCGACGAACATGTTTTTCCATGCCCTGTCTATCAATTCGGGTGTCATGCGGCGGGGCTTACCTTCGAAATCGCAAATCGCAATCATCTGGTCGATCAGGAAGACCGGCTGATAATTCGCGTAGATGTTGTTGATCGTCGGGTATTTCTTCTTGATCAGATGGATGATCGCATCTTCGTTCAGCGGAATACCGCGTTTCTTGGCGACAAGTGCAAAGATCTTCAGGAAATCCTGCTGGCTTGGGCCATCAATCTTGATCTTGTAGAAAATCCGGCGCAACGCGGCTTGGTCGAAAATCTCGTTCGGGTGGAAGTTGGTCGAAAAGATGACCAGCGTGTCGAAGGGCACAACGAATTTCTCCCCCGATTGCAGGGCCAGAATATCGTAATTCATCTCCATCGGGACGATCCAGCGGTTCACGATGGATTGCGGCGGCTCTTCCTGCCGGCCAAGGTCGTCGATGATGAACACACCCCCCGTGGCCTTGAACTGCAACGGCGCCTGGTAGGTCCGCGACACCGGGTTGAAGGTCAGGTCCAGCATGGACAGCGTCAATTCGCCGCCGGTTATCACGGTTGGCCGTTCGCAATGGACATAGCGCGCATCGAACCGGTTGCCGGTCTGGCGCAGCAGGTTGGGATCGTCCTCCCACGTATCGACAAGCGTATGCACGATTGGGTCGTAAACGCTGATGACCTGACCGGCATGGCAGACGGCACGCGGCACATAGATCCGATCACCCATCGCGGCCCGAATGCCGTTCGAGATAGAGGATTTTCCGTTTCCCGGAGGACCATAGAGCAGGATCGACCGGCCAGAACTGACCGCCGGGCCAAGGTCATCCATCAGCGTCGGCGGCAGGATCAGGTCGCCCATCGCGATCTGCAACTGGCGCCGCGTGACCTGAATGTTGCGGATGGATTGCTTCTGGATCTGCTTGGCGTAGGCCTCTAGCGGCACGGGCATGGCACCATAATATTCCGATTGCGACAGCGCGTTCAGCGCCCGCGCCTTGCCCGCCTCCGTCAACTGGAAACTCGCCTCTCCCGAACCGCGCATGCTGCTGCTGGCGGTCGCTTCCAGCAGGCGCTCTTGGCGGCATAGGTCGATTAATTCAATGGATTGCGGAATTGGCAGGCAAATGTTGCGGGCAATTTCGGAAATCCGCGACAAAGACATGCGATACATGGTCTTCAACAGGATATCCCGCATCATGACATTCGTCAGGCCGGTCGATTCCAGATTGCGCGGGACCGGCGGGGCCGCAACAGGTGTGCTATGCGCATTCATGACCAATACTCCAACCCGGCTGACACGGCCAACAAGATGACAGGTTAAACCGCAGTGCCTACGCCCGCGGCCAGCACAAGGTAAAACAGCAAGCTTGGGCCAAGCGCCAAGCCCAAGGGAAATTCGCGGCGATGCCAGCTTTCCCAGGAAGGGGCCATGCCAACGATGGCAGATGACCGGCGCGCCAGACGATGCGCAATGAAGCTGACCATGATCACGCTGGCGAGCAACATCAGGAATGTGCTCAGATCCCCCAGTGCGATGAACGGGGCCATGGCTGCCGCAAATTTCGCGTCACCTGCGCCCAACAGGCCCACACTGCTTAAGACGAAGCCGACCACCAGCACCAAGCCAAGGCTTGCCCAGCCCCAAGCCCAGGTTTGCAACGGCAACGCCAAGGGACCTATGACAAGATAAATCGCGGCCAGCGCCAGCACCGCGTAATTGTGGATTTTCATCCATTTCATGTCGCTCCATGCCACCCACAGTGCGATCGGGGCCACGAAGGGCAAGAACCAAAGCGCAGCATCTGCCGAAAGCCCCATCACCCACGCCCTCCTTCCAAGGCCCGCAAGGCGCGCACGGCCTCGTCATAATGTTGCGGATGCGTGTCGATGGCCTCTTGCAACAGGGTGCGGCCCACATTGACATCGCCCTTGCGGATCGCGGCAATCGCCATCGTGTGCAGCAGCATCGCGCGTTCTTGCTGGCTCATGCGGACCAGCGGCAGGCTGTAATTGCCCTGCGCCGCGCGGGCCAATGCCATGTTGTTCTTGGCGGTAAACAGATGCGGGTCATGCTGAAGTGCCTGCGTGAAAAGTTGCTCTGCCTCGCGCGGGGCACCGCGCGTCAGCTTGGAAAAGCCCCAATTGTTGAACACGCCCGAGGGGCGCGTGGTCAGCCCCGCCGCGGTTTCGTAGAAATGGTCGGCTTTCTTCCAGTCTTTCTTGCCGTCAGCGATCATGGCTTCCAAACGGTAGCGGTCGAAGGTCTCATGCGTGGGCGGCACGGTGTTCAGCACCGCTTCGGCCTGCGCCCAATCATTGGCACGGATATGCGCTTCTGCCAGCATGACCTTGTCGTCATTGGTGGCCTCAGGATGCTGCACGACCTTGCGCCAGGTGGGGATCGCTTCAGCCAGACGGCCAGCGCGCACCAAGGACCGGGCCAAGCCGCGCAGATTGGCAATGTCATCGGGGTTGCGTTCGACCTGGTCGGCAAAATAGGCGACGGCTTCATCGGGGTTGCCCGACGCCAGCATCAGTTCCGCGACATTCTTCTGGTCGACGGCATTGACCGCATCTATTGCGCGGGTGACGTTGGCCTGTTTGCTGCCCTCACATGCCGACAGCGCAAACACGCTGCCCGAAAGCAGCGCAATTAGGATAATTTGGCGCATTTTTGCGTCCTCATTGCTCGTTATAACGGCGTTTCCAGCAGCAAGAACCTGCCCTGTCCACGCCGCACCAGCGAAAGCTGGTGTGCCTCGCGTTCATCATACCCGGTTTCTTTGGTTTTTTCGATTGCCAAACGCAGGTTATCGCGAATTTCCGACGATCTTCCGCCATCAAAGGCGAAAGCGTTGCGAAAATGCAGCCCCGCCTCGCCCCATTTTCCTTGTTCGCCCAGCGCAACGCCAAGGTTGTTATGCGCCGCCACGAAGGTTTCGTCCTGCTCCAACGCGCGCCGCAACACTTGTTCGGCCTGTTGCACCCGCCCAAGGCGCAGGTTCGCCGAACCGATTGCCGACAGAATATCGACATTCACACCACGTTCGGCAGAGGCGCGGTAATAGGCCCGCAGCGCAAGCTCGTATTCGCCTGCGGCCATCAGCCGATGCCCCACGATCAACCCATCAACCGCTTCACTGACATCGCCACGGCGCGCTGCAATTTGGTCCGGCCCCGCGCCCAGCGCAACCGCAACGTCGCTGCCCCCCGAAGAAGACAGCGAACAGCCTGCGATCAAGCTGACAAAGACGAAGGGCAAGACCTCGCGCCGCATTACATTCCCGATATGTTACTGGTATTCAGTTCATTCATGATGCCGATGACAGATGGGCCGATCAAGATGATCAACAGCGGCGGCACCGTGAACATCATTGTCCCCAAGGTCATTTTGGTCGGCAGGATATTCGCCTTTTCCTCGGCCCGCATGATCCGCTTGTCGCGCATTTCCGCCGCGAAGACACGCAGCGCATCGGTAATCGACGTGCCATAGGTTGCGGCTTGGATCATGACGGTCGTAAAGCTGGTAATGTCCGAGATATCGCATCGCTTGGCCAAATCCTTCAAGACTTCACTGCGCTCGCGCCCGGCTTTCACCTGCTCGCTGACCGCGCCCAATTCTTCGCCCAAGGCAGGATAGGTCGCCGTGATCTCGTTGGCGACGCGTTGGATGGATTGGTCAAGCGACTGGCCGGCCTCGACACAGATCAGCATCATGTCCAGCGCGTCGGGAAAGCCCGAGATAATCTCTTCCTTGCGCGCTTCGACACGGCGTTCGACCCAGCGGCGCGGCCCGTAATAGCCAATCAGCATGGGCAGGGTCAGCGCGGCAGCCCGCATCGGCATGCTTTGAAATTTCTCTGGCATAAGCACGAAGACCACCAGCAGCGACACCAGCAGCATCCCAACGGCCAGAATGAACTGAAGCGCTTGAAAATCGCGCACCGCATGCTTGCCATGATAGCCCGCCTGAATCATGCGCTGGCGTGCCGCCGACAGGTCTTTCTCATTGTCAGGCTCTAGGAATTTTGCATATTTTTCCAGCCCGGCGAAGCCATTGCTTTCAGCCCGCCGCAAAGCTTTTGCCGACCTGTCTGCCCGTTTGGGGTTGCTGGCGGCGACTTGATCCTTGAGCTTGCTCATCGGATCATCCGAGGTGTCGCGCAGTGCGGCCAGACCGGCGACCGCAACTAGCGCGATGCCCAAAAGCCCCAGCAGCATGATGGTTCCAAACCCACCTGAAAGCATATCAAACATAGATCTTTCCTCTTTTCAGTGGGTTAAACTTTGATGTCCGTCATCTTGCGCATATAGAGCACGTTGACGACAAGGAAGATGCACACAACGATCGCCAGCGGAATGTAGAGTGGCGTGCCCTTGACCGGGTCGTAGTAATCCGGCTTGATCACTTGGATCATGATCATCGCCAAGATCGGGAAGCCCGACAGGAACATGCCAGACCATTTCGCTTCGGCGGTAATGGCGCGCACACGGCGGAACAGTTTGAAGCGCGCCCGGATGACCTTGCTCAGACCATCCAGAATCTCGGCCAGGTTGCCGCCCGATTTTTGCTGGATCGACACGGCCACGGCCAGAAAGCCGATATCTGGCAGACCAACGCGCACCCCGAAATCGCGCAGTGCTTCGCCGGCGTCGCGTCCATAGGCAACCTCATCTGCGATCAGGCCCAATTCGGTGCCCAAGGGGTCTTGGATCTCTTCCGCAGCGATGCCCAGCGCCGAGCTGAACGGATGGCCCACGCGCAAGCTGCGCACCATAAGATCGACCGCTTCGGCAAGCTGGCTTTCAATCGCGGCCACGCGCTTCTTGGCTTTGCTCGACACCCAAAAGAAAACGCCGCCGACCCCCATCGCGCCCGCTATCGCAAGACGCACCGGGGCCGGGGCGCTGGTGCCAATGGTTAGCATGACAAAGCTGAATACGCTGAGCCCGCCCATCAGCATTAAAAGTTGCGCGGGGGTAAACGCAATATTGGCCTTTTGCGCGCGTTCGGACAGCAACCCATAGAGCGGAATAGAGAACCCTTGCCCGTGAACGGAGCGCTCCTTTCGCAGTTGCTCCATCACGTCTTGCTTGGATTTGCCTTTCGTCATCATCTCCAGACGACGGTTCATCTTGGAATCATGCTCAATGCTGCGGCCAAACATGATCAGGTACAGGCCTTGGATAACCAGCAGGACCGACCCGAAAATAGCAACGTAAATCAGGGGGCTAAGCGACAGTTCCATGGGTTATGCCTTCACTTGGTCATAGATCGACGAGGGCAGATCGAAGCCCCAGCGCTTAAAGCGGTCCGCGTAATGCGAGCGCAGGCCGGTTCCGGTGAAATGGCCAAGGATCTTGCCATTGGGTTCGATACCCGTGCGTTCAAATCGGAAAATTTCTTGCATGGTGATAATCTCACCCTCCATGCCGGTAATTTCGGTAATCGACATCATGCGGCGCGACCCGTCTTGCATGCGCGACACTTGCACGATCAAATTAACAGCGGACCCGATCTGGCTGCGCACCGCTTTCAGCGGCATTTCGATCCCGGCCATGGCGACCATGTTTTCCAGACGGCTGATCCCGTCGCGGGCAGAGTTAGCGTGGATCGTGGTCATCGACCCGTCATGTCCGGTATTCATGGCCTGCAACATGTCGATCACTTCTTCGCCCCGCGTTTCGCCCACGATAATGCGGTCAGGACGCATCCGCAGTGCGTTGCGCAAACAATCGCGCTGGGTGACGGCACCCTTGCCTTCCATATTGGCCGGACGGCTTTCCATGCGGCCAACATGTTCGCCTTGCAGCTGCAATTCGGCCGTATCCTCAATTGTCAGGACACGTTCAGAATGGCCGATAAAGCTGGACAAAGCGTTAAGCGTGGTCGTCTTACCAGAGCCCGTCCCGCCCGAGACGATCACATTCAGGCGTGTCGAGACGGCGGCTTCCAGATACAGCGCCATTTCGGGCGAGAAGGCGCCGAAGTTCACCAAGTCATTGATACTTAGCTTTTCTTTCTTGAACTTACGAATGGACACAAGCGCGCCATCCACAGCAACCGGCTGCACCATAGCGTTAAAGCGAGAGCCGTCGGCCAAGCGCGCGTCGACATAGGGGTTCGATTCGTCGACCCGGCGGCCCACGGCAGACACGATCTTGTCGATAATGCGCAGCAAATGGCGTTCATCGCGGAAGGTGACATCTGTTAGCTCCAACTTGCCGGCACGTTCCACGAACACCTTTTTCGGCCCGTTGACCAGAATGTCGTTCACACTGTCGTCTTGCAGCAGCGGTTCCAGCGGTCCAAGGCCCATCACCTCGAAAAACAGGTCGCGATTCAGGGTTGCGCGGTCTTCGCTGTTCAGGACCACATCCATTTCGACCAGCGCTTCAGCCACGATCGAATTGATCTCGGAGCGCAGTTCGGATTCGCTGGCATTGTCCAGCGCCGACAGGTTCAGGTTGTCCAGCAAGCGGCGATGCAGGTCGGATTTGACCTTGTTCATCCGTAGTTTGCGCTGTTCGTCCTTAGAGGCGGCCTCGGGCGTTGCGGCAACTGGTTTGGCAACTTGCTTAGCGGGCCGCGGCGCGAGTTCCGCGCGCAGCGGGTCGGACGACACATGGCGCGCCGGACCGACAGCAGAAGGGCGCACGGGCTGCGCGGATGCTTCGGCGTTTTTGCGATACCGTGAGAACATGGGTTTCCTCGTTACTCTGCGGCAAGCATCTGGGCGGTCGTTGCCTGATGCAACTCGCCCGCGATCTTGCGGATTTCTTTGAAAAGCGGGTTCTTGGCAGCAAATTCCGCAAGCGGCAGCCCGTGGTCATTGGCGTCGCGCACCTGTGCGCCCCCATCGGGCAGATTGCCGACAATGCTGATGCCAAGGCTTTCGGACATGCGTTTTGCGCGCGATTTACCGCTAAGATCGGTAAATTTCGGCGCCCGGTTCAGGATGAACCGATGCTTGCTCAGGTCAATGCCATCGGCCTTCAGCGCGCGCAGCATGCGCAGCGTGTTCTGCGCCGAGCGCATGTCCAGTTCCAGCAGCGCAAAGAACACATCGGACATGTTCAGAACGGTTTCCGTCCAATGCATGACAGCGCGCGGCAGGTCGATGATGACATAGTCGAAATGCGACCGGGCAATGTTGATCACACGCTCAATCTCGTCCGGGCTGAGCAGGTCAAGCGGCAGCATGTCGGAGGGTGCGGTCAGCACATGCATCTTTTCTTGAAACATTTGCAGAGCAGCGAAAAAGGCATCGCTGTCCATGCTGTGTGTCTGCGACAGCAATTCATAGACCTTTTCGGTCCGCGCCAGATCCAGATAGGTCGCAACCGAGCCCGACTGGAAATCGAAGTCCAGAACGCACACGCTGTTTTTGCGGTCCTTCGACAACAGGCAAAGTTCCCATGCAAGGTTCACGGCGTAATTGGTCGCACCCGCCCCGCCGCACAAAGCCTGCACAACCAACACGGTGCCATCCTTGCCGCCACTGCCCGCCGTGGCCGAAGGTGCAGGGCTGGCATTGCGCTGGTCAGCGCGGTGCAGGCGTTCGATGGCTTCGTGCAGGGCGTTATCCGGCAGCGGATAGGGCACGAAGTCTTCGGCCCCCGCGCGCAACAATTGGTGCAGCAGGATCGGCGAGAGCGCCTCTGCAATCAGCAGGATATGAATGCCACGCGCCGCCGCTTTCTCGATAATAGAGCGCACAAGGGGGGTAGACGCTTCATCCGCGTCATCCAACGCAATGGCGATCACTTCCAGCGCGCCTGCATCGGGTGCATCCATGAACGCATGGGCTTCCGCGAAATTCAGATCGCCCCAGTCTTCGCCAAATTCCGTCTCCATATCCTCGATCAACAGATCGAAGTTCTGCACATCGCGCGAGACGGTGCAGGCCCGGATCAGGCTGGCTTTTTCGTGAGAAGTTGCGCTCATAACATCGGTCCTAATGATCGTATTGTGCTCGCCACCCAACCGACACAGAATCATGTGCGGACAGGCTAGAGCAAAATCGTTGAGACAAGATTGTCGATAAATCGGGCGAGAATTGGGCCAAAAAGCTTAAATTGTTCGACCTGCAACAGATTTAGAAACAAAGAACCCGGCCAATGCAGATCACTTCGGCCGGGTCGGAACATGTGCGGGCGTGCGGGCGTTCAACCCGGCGCGTCATGCGGTTCGGTGGCCGAGGCAATATATTCGCGGTGGATAACACGGGCGTAATCGCCATTCATTGTGTCATGGGCACGGCGCATCACACCCGAAATTTCGGTCACGGTCCGGCGATTGGCGGGTTCGCGGCCTTCGGTCACAATAAGGGGCTGGCTTTCGCCGCGCGTGACCACCGCCAGAATGCTGCGATGCGGGACCCCCAAAGACACCAGATGGCGCCGCACGGCCTGCGCACGGCGCAGGCCAAGCCGGTTGTTGGACGCGTCAGAGCCGACAGCGTCCGTGTGGCCATAGATCGTGTAGCGCAGCTCGGGAAACTGCTTCATCCAATCCGCCTGCACCCCAAGAATACTGCGCGCCTCTTGCGTCAGCGCGGCACTGCCGAAATCAAAATTCACCATCGAAGGCACTTCGTCATGGAAGCGGCGGGTCATAATTTCCGCAAGGCTGATCCGCCCGGTCTGCACAAGATGATTGTGCATAGTCGGGTTCCCGAACCCGCCTTCATCCGCCAAGATACCAGCTTCGCGGGTAAAGCTGCCGCCACAGGCAGACAAACCAAGGCCGGTTGCACCCATCAGAAAAAAACGTCTGCTAAAGCTCATGACACGCTCCTGCGTCGCCGGAATGGGCAACGGTCATTCCATCACATATCCGTAGGACCCGCCAAATTCCTGCCGGGCCACTTCGCCCACGGCACCACCCCCACGAGAGGTCATCTGACCGTTCAGGAACAATTCGCGCTCCGATGGGGGGCGCACACGGTCGGTTGGCAGCATCAGCGCTTCGCCACGGGTGGGCGTGACCAGATGCGCGGTTATGATGATAACAAGCTCTGTCTGACTGCGCTGGTAATTGGCGCTGCGGAACAGCGCACCAAGTATTGGCAGTTCCGACAACCATGGCACAGAAGTAGAGCCAGCGCGGAAATCATCTTCCAGCAACCCGGCAATGGCAAAGCTTTCACCGTCGCGCAATTCAACAGAGGTCTGCGCCTCGCGCCGACGGAATGCGTTCACCACCGTGCCGCCGATGGACACCGTATTTGTCCCGTCCAAAGAACTGACCGCCGCTTCAAGCGACAGGTTGATGATGTTGTCTTCCAGCACGCGCGGGGTGAAGGTCAACTCCACACCAAAGGGCTTGTATTGGATGGTGACATTCCCATCCTCGATCACCGGGATCGGGTATTCACCGCCAGCCAGGAACGACGCTTCTTGCCCCGACAAGGCTGTCAGGTTGGGTTCTGCCAACGTCCGGGCCATACCTTGGGTTTCCAACGCTTCCAAAAGCACCTGCGCGGTCAGGCTGCCGCCGCCAACGCGGAAACCAAGCGATCCGGCTGGGCTTGAGGCAGAGGGCGTTGCGAAATTTCCAGTGCTGAGCGTGCCGCGCCCGCTATTGACCTGAATGCTGCCGCCCAACGTTTTGCCAACGCCGCGCTGCATTTCCGCAAAGCGCACCTTCAGCATCACCTGTTGCGTGCCGCCAACGCTCATCAGGTTCGACACGCGGTCAGGGGCATAGCGCTGCGCCAGTTGGAACGCCGCGTCCAGCCGTGCCGGGGTCGACACGGTGCCCGACAGCACGATCCCGTCATTGGCGGTGCGCACTTCGATCTTCTCGTTCGGCAAAATCTGCCGCAGGCGTTCGCGGAATTCCGCGATATCGGGCGTAACCTGCACCTCGACATTCGACATAAGCCCACCGTCAAGGCCCAGAATGGTCAATGTCGTGCGTCCGGGCGTTTTGCCCAGCACATAGATCGACCGGTCAGACAGCGTGGAAATGTCGGCAATGCCGGGATTGGCGATGGACAGTTCCGCGAAGGGTTGCTCTGTCTCGACCACCACGGCGCGGTTCATCGGGACCCGCAAGGTCGATGCGGAATCGCCATCTATCACGCGAACCGTCTGCGCCGCAGCAGGCGCACCCTGCGCCAGCGCAAGGCCTAGGACGGTCAGCAGTGTGACTGCCAATCTCTTGAAACCCATGAGGTGCCTGCCTTTAAAAAACTGCTCGGGCTTTGCCCATTATTTTGGAAGACCATGCCTCATTTGGCGCAACATATCAAGATTCCAGATGCTTGCGCGGCGTTCTTTATGTGAATATTGCAACGAAACATGGCTTTTGGGCCAGATTTCGTGTCAGAGCGCCCATGGCAAGCTTGATATAGCGGTGTCTTTTCAGGCAAGAACCGGGCCAACACCGCCGTGCAGGCCCGGTTTGCTTGGAAAACGGCCGCAACCTTAGTTGGTGCAGGGGATTTCGATGCGCACCAATTCGTTGCCGCGACGGGTGCGAATGTGGCATGTTTCTTCAACGACCTGTTCCTGACGCACAACGCCCAACAAACGGTCTTGGGTCATCTCGACATCGCCAGACACCTCGGTATCGCCCACGCCGACCAGCGCCAGCGACAAACGGCCAGAGCCTTGGGCCAGCGCAAGCGCCGCGGCTTGTTCGGGGCTGGCTTCGACGGTCACGTTGCTGGCAATGCGCACCTTTTCGGACCGGTCCATATCGGCCGATTGGTCCACCGCGATAATGCGCAATTGCGACTCGATCAACTGGGTGAATTCTTCGTTGCCGTTGCGGCGTCCCGACCAGAATACATCCACATGGTCGCCGGGGCGCAAGAAGCCCGCGACACCGCTAATCTGGTTTACCGGAATGGTGAAGGCTCGCATGCCGGGGCTAAGATGCGATGTGATGCCCGCTTCCTTGCCCGGTGCAGTCAGCTTGGTCAGCAGGATCGGCTCTTTTTCATCCATCGTGCGCAGCACGATGCGGTGATCGACACCACCGGGAAACAGCGCCTCGACACTGGTCAGGGCATTTGCCGGAACAGCATAATCCGGGAAGGGCGCGACCAGAACATCGTCACGCGTCAACATCTCGCCATAGGTTAGCTGGCGCTTGGCCAGAAACACATTGACCATGGCTGTGGTATTCGCGTTGGCGCGGGCTTCGACCAACTCGGCTTGCATGTTGGAAATGTATCCGTGCGTCTGATACGCGGCGGCACCGGCCAGACCAAGGCCGGCAACAAGGACAGCTCCGAAAACAATACGCATTTCATCTTCCTTCCAAGTAAGTGGCCCGACTGAACCCGGCGCGATACCTGTAACAATGCCCCCCGAATGTGGCGGATTGTTGTCGAAGGTCCGACCAGAATTCGGAACTTGTTTCGAGCGGCGCTTGGCGTGTCGGGGCAGGTTGGTTCAAGCTAAAAAGGAAAGAGCGCCCATGTAGGGCGCTCTTGGTCGAACCCTTGGCGCGACCTTTGATGGCATTTCAGACCTTACGGGGTTGTAGTGGTGGTGGTCGTGGTGGTGGCGCCGTTCGTGCCCAGCGTGCCCAGCGTTGCGACCGAAGCACCGGTCAGCGAGGTCTGGATGTCTGTTGCCAGGTTGGTGGTGCCGGTGCGGACAGATGCGATCACGGCAATGCCCAGACCCACGATTGCCGCGGTCAGCACAACCCAGTCAACGGTCACGGCACCCGATTCATCAGCGGCGAAGGTTTTGATATTTGCGAACAGGTTCATAATAAGTCTCCAACGTTTGAACAGTTTCTACTCAGCCGAACCGGTTACTCTAAAAGGTGTTTGGTCGTTC
>JAFGVZ010000018.1 GCA_016937725.1 Paracoccaceae bacterium
ATGGCCCACGGCGCGGTCAATCCGGTCGGTCCAGCCCAATGCCGGGTTGTGGCAGGTCGCGCAGCTTATCACGCCCGACGCGGAAATACGCGGTTCGAAAAACAGCATCTGGCCAAGGTCGATCTTAGCCTGTTCCATGCTGTTATCTGCCGGGATCGGCGGCAGATAGGGCAGCGGCTCGAAAAAATCCATGTATTCGGCGATATCCTCGGCATGGACAGCGGTTGCGCCAAGCACAAGGGCAAGCGCCGTGGCACCTAGCCGGGGAAGGTTGCGGGGGGTCATGTTGGCCTCCATATACGGTCACCTCCTGACGGTCCTGCGACGCCTGCCGCAAAACTTTCGCGCGTCTGAGATCACTGTAATGTGAGGAATCGGGGACGGCCTTGACCCAGATCAAAGTTTAGAATGATTATAAATCAGGCAATAATGATAGATATTTTATCACATCTGCGGCGGCCATGGGCGCGTGGCATCGGCGGCGATCCATGCCTGCACCCAATCGGGCAAATCGGGCGTTGGGCCATCATATCCAAGCGCCTCCAGCACCTGAGCGGGCGGCACAATACCCTTGCTGCTCGTCACAGCGGAACGGATCAGAATGTGGTTGGCGCAATCCGCGCCCTTCCACATCAACTGCTCGGTATAGATAAATCGCGCGTCCCAGCCGATGCAGCGGCTGCGCATCTCGAACCTCTCGAAGGCGCGGATGCGTTTGCGGTAGCGCGTGGAATTGCCCGCGACCGTGATACCCCAACCCTTGCGCCGCAGAACATCGCCCAACCCCGTGCGCATGGCCATCGGAATGCGGCCCAGATCGTATAGCGTCAGCGTGCGGCCATTGTTCAATTCGACCCAAGGGTCCAGATCCCACGGCAAACAGCGATGGTGCGAGACATGCGTGTCCAGCAACCCCAAACGCGGAGCGTTGCGGTATTTGAACATTTGGGCGGCGAAACGCAGGAATGGATACATCGGGTGTCCTTTCGTCGACTGCGTCGCGCGCTTGGGCGGCAGGGTCAAGCCCCGCCGTGACGTCACATGCTATGCAAGCAAGACAGAATCGCTGCCCCGAACCGGTCCATGCGCGCGTCATCCATACCCTTAATCCGTGCCAGTTCGGCGTCATTGGCTGGCCGCCGTTCGGCTATGGCGCGCAGGGTCGCGGGGGTCAGGGTCAGCAGTTTCTCGGTGCCATCTTCGCCCCGTTCCAACCCACGCGCGACTTCCGCCAATTCATCGAACAGCGCGCCCGCCTCGCGCCCGGCCAGCTTGCGGCGCTGGGGGTGTTGGGCATCGGGCATGGCCCCGGTGATGACGGCCAGAAAATCGGCGCCGTAGCGGTCCAGCTTGGTTGCCCCCACGCCAGAGATACGCGCCATCGCGTCCATGCTGTCGGGGCGGGATTCGGCCATCTCGATCAATGTGCGGTCGGTGAAGATAACATAGGCGGGCACACGCGCGGTTTCGGCCAGCGCACGGCGCTTGGCTTTCAGCGCCGACAGAAGCGGCGCGTCTTCATCCGAGACCAGCGCCTTGACCGCTGGCCCGTCGCGGGCGGCCGTGATCGTGTCTTCGCGCAGGGTGATCTCGGCCTCTCCGCGCAATATCGGGCGCGCAGCTTCGGTCATACGCAACGCGCCATGGCGCTCGGCATCCGGGCGGACCAGATCGCGCCCCATCATCTGCCGGAACACCGCCTGCCACTTGGCGCGGCTCAGGTCACGACCTACGGCAAAGGTGGGCAGATGGTCATGCCCGCGCGCCTTGACCTTGTCGGTCGCGTTGCCGGTCAGAATGTCGACCAAGTGGCCCACCCCGAAACGCTCATCCGTGCGCAGCATGGCCGACAGCGCCTTGCGCACCGGGGTCGTGGCGTCGAACAGCTTGACGGGGCGCAGACACAGATCACAATTGCCGCACGGCTCCGATGCCTCGCCAAAATAGGACAACAGCACCTGACGGCGGCAGGCCGTAGCCTCTGCCAGCCCCAAAAGCGCGTTCAGGCGCACATGGTCGGCTTCGCGCCGTTCCGGGGGCGCGGGGCTTTCGTCTATCTGGGCGCGGCGCAGGCGAATGTCGTCGGGGCCATATAGGGTAAGCGTGTCGGCGGGCGCGCCATCACGACCCGCACGGCCAATTTCTTGATAATACGCCTCGATCGACTTGGGCAAATCGGCATGCGCGACCCAGCGGATATCGGGCTTGTCTATGCCCATGCCAAAGGCCACCGTTGCCACAACGATCAGGTCATCCTCGCGCTGGAACAGTTCCTCCACGGCGCGGCGCGTGTCAGCTTCCATCCCGCCATGATAGGCGCGGGCGTTGTGGCCCGCCTCTCGCAGCCCCTGCGCCAGCGCTTCGGTCCGCGCACGGGTCGCGCAATAGACAATGCCCGATTGCCCGCGTCGCGCGCCCGCATAAGTTAGGATCTGCTTGCGTGGGCTGTCCTTGACCGCGAAGTTCAGCGTGATGTTGGGCCGGTCAAACCCGCGCAGAAAGATATTCGGTGCGCGTCCCTCGAACAGCCGCTTCAGGATTTCGGCGCGGGTTTCTGCATCCGCGGTGGCGGTAAACGCCGCCATGGGCACATTCAGCGTGCGCCGCAGGTCGCCAATGCGCAGGTAATCGGGCCGGAAATCGTGCCCCCATTGGCTGACGCAATGCGCCTCGTCCACGGCAATCAGGGTGCAACGCGCGCGGCGCAGCAGGTCGATAGTGCCGGACGATGCCAGCCGCTCCGGCGCGATATACAGCAGTTTCAATTCACGCCGATCAATGGCGTCGAACACCGCGTCGCGCTCTGCTTCGGTATTGCCAGAGGTCAGCGCGCCCGCAGCCACGCCCAGTTCCTGCAAGCCGCGAACTTGATCGCGCATCAGCGCGATCAGGGGCGAGATGACAACCGTCAACCCCTCGCGGCACAAGGCGGGCAGCTGAAAACAGAGCGACTTGCCGCCGCCCGTGGGCATCAGCGCAAGCGTGTCCTGACCCGCGGCGACAGAGGCGACGATCTCTGCCTGCCCGGGGCGGAACCCGTCAAAGCCGAAAACCTGTTTTAGGATGGCTTGCGGGTCCGCCTCGTCAGAGGAACATGAAAGCATTGTTGGTGATGATGATCTGGATTGCGTAAATGGCGAGCAGCGCCACCAGCGGTGCAAGGTCTATGCCGCCCAAATCGGGCAAGAACTGGCGGATACGGCGGTAAACGGGTTCAACCAGCCGGTTGATGCCATCCCAGATCGACGCCACCAAGGGCGAGCTTAGACTGAGCACGTTGAAATTTATCAGCCAACTCAGGATGATATGAATGATGATGATGAATTGCGCCACGTTCAGCACAAGCAAAAGTATCTGGAGGATCGACAGCATCTTGGGCCTTTTCGCGTTGGGTTGCCCAATATCTAAGGGCGCAGGCGGGTAAGAGCAACCACTTCACCCATCTGGACACGCGCGGCACAATCGCTAGGTAAGGGACAGCGCCACACAGGACCGTTTGACCAATGCTCGTTATCCTCTCGCCTGCCAAAAAGCTTGACTGGACCGCCCTGCCCGACGCCACCACTCGGCCCGATTTTCAGGCCGATGCCGTGGCGCTGGCAGACGTGGCGAAGGGCTTGGGCGCGCCGGGACTGAAGAAGCTGATGCATATCAGCGACAAGCTGGCAGAGCTGAATCTGCAGCGGTTTGAGAATTTCGCCGCAGACCCAGAGCCAGAAGCCACCCGTCCCGCGATCCACGCCTTCGCGGGCGATACTTACACGGGCCTCGATGCCCGCTCGCTCGACGCGGACGCGCTGGATTGGGCCAAGGGCCACCTGCGCATTCTGTCGGGGCTTTATGGCCTTCTACGCCCGTTCGATGCGATGCAGCCTTACCGGCTGGAAATGGGCAGCCGCTTGGCCACCGAACGGGGCAGATCGCTTTATGATTACTGGGGTGACCGGATTTCGAAAGCGTTGAATGATGTCGCCAAGGATGTCGGTGCGGATGTGATTGTGAATTGCGCCTCGCAGGAATATTTCGGCGCGGTGGATTTGGGCGCTTTGCAACCGCGCGTGATCACGCCGCAATTTCTGGACAGCAAGGATGGGTCGGACCCCAAGGTCATCAGCTTTTACGCCAAGAAAGCTCGTGGTGCGATGGCCCGCTTCATCTTGGAACGCCGCCTGACCGACCCTGCTGAACTGCGCGCGTTCGACACGGGTGGCTATGCCTATGACCCGATGCAATCGACCGAGGATCGCCCGGTTTTCCGACGCGAGATTTAACGGGCATTGCAAGCGCATGCAGCGCTTGCCGCCTGCTCAAGTCCGCGTTATCGGATCTTGCTTGGCGGGCAATTCAGCCTCATCTCCTGCTCTATACGTGCGCGGATTTTTGGATTGTCGCAGCACGGTCGTTTCAACGTCAGTGCGGACGCTCCGCGCCTTTCACGGGAAGTGCCGCTTTTCATGCTTGACCAGTCTGACGGCAGTGAGGGTGTCGCCGAACCGCCTGAGAAAGCCGAGCGCCCCGCATCCGGGCCAGTGCCCAGCCCGCGCCGCCCAGTTCAAGACATGTTGGACCAGATACGCCACGCGGCAGATGGTCCATCGGTTGCCGTGGGCGATGTCATGCGCGCAATGGATGCCAGCAGCCGCCCGGTCTTGCTTTTATTGCCAGCCTTGATTCTCGTCTCGCCTCTCAGCGGTATTCCGGGGCTGTCCTCGTTGGGCGGGCTGACAATCGCGCTGGTCGCGGCCCAAATCCTGCTCGGGCGCGAGGCGATCTGGTTGCCCGGCTTCATCCTGCGCCGCAGGCTTGCGACAGAGCGCCTGAACTGGGGGCTTGGGAAGCTGGATAAGGCCGCCGCTTTCATAGACCGCAAGTCTGTCCCGCGCGCGGAATGGATTTTTGCCTTTCCGGGACGCCATCTGCTGCTGATCACCTGCATGGCCTGTGGTCTTATCATGCCGTTTTTCGAGCTTGTGCCATTTTCCGCCACCACTCTTGCGGTGGTCGTCAGCATTTTGGCCAGTGGCCTATTGGTGCGCGACGGTGTTGTCGCGGGACTTGGCCTAGGCGGCTTCGGGTTGGCGGTTATGCTTATCGCAAAACTCGCCACGCCCTAACCCAGCTTGCGCGCCGTTATTCGGCGGCGCGCAAGGGAAGTTCCGGTTCAAGATCGGGCAAGGCTGTGACGGGACGGGTTGGCGGCGTGCCCGTATCCCATATCAACTCGGCCTCTCGAATGCCCGTCAGTTTCTTTTCCAAGGCGCGGTCGCGGCGTGCCGCACTGTCCCGCTTCGAGAACAACCAGCGCAAGCCCAGCGCGCCGCGATAGGCCCCTTGTTCGATCCAGATACGCAGAGCCAGCAAGGCAGGCGTCAGCAGCAGCGTCAGAATGGTGGCCACGCCAAGGCCGAACACCACCGCCGTGGCAAGCTGCTTCCACCACAGCGCCGTGGGGCTGTCGACACTGTAGCCGCCATTGGCAAAATCCAGGCTGATCCCCAGCATCATCGGTGTCAGCCCCGCCATGGTGGTGATAGTAGTCATCAGAACCGGACGAATACGCGCTTCTACCGTGCGGATGATCGCCTCTATGCGCGGCATGATCTGGGCATAGTTTTGGTAGGTGTCGATCAGAACGATGTTGTTGTTCACCACGATCCCCGCCAGCGCCACGATCCCG
Organism: Paracoccaceae bacterium; assembly: GCA_016937725.1. GTDB lineage: Bacteria > Pseudomonadota > Alphaproteobacteria > Rhodobacterales > Rhodobacteraceae > Roseinatronobacter. The sequence goes on from JAFGVZ010000018.1 coordinate 5,678, forward strand.
GTGCCGGTCATGATGACAGAGAAGGTTTGCTCCATCACCAGCATCCCGATCAGCACACCGGCGCTGGACAAGATGACCGCCAAAAGCACCAAAACCGAGTTATAGAAGCTGTTGAACTGCGTCAGCAGGATGACGAACATCAGCCCCAGCGCCGCGCCGAACGCATACATCAGGAAGGCTTGGCTTTCCTGCTGGTCCTGCTGCTCGCCGGTCCATTCCCAGCCAATGCCGGCGGGCAATTCTGCTTCGGTCTGCAACCACTCGGTCAGGGTTTCAATCCGCTCGGTCGCGGTTATGGGCACGATGCGCCAGCCATTTTCCTGAATCTCGGCCATGGTTTGCACAGCGAGAGCATGCGCCTCTGTGCCGGGTTCATTTTCATCCGGGTGTGTTTCGGCCCGCGTGACCACGCGCACTACATTGCCATCGGCATCGACAATCTGTTCCAGATTGGGGCGCACATCGGCCTTCACGTCGAAATAGCGTTGCTGGTCCATCCGGTCGATGCGAGAGCGGCTGGCAACCGTTTCGGTGGTCACGAAATTCGACAGCGGCACCAAGCCGAAATTTGTCTGAACGCGCAGGGTCTCCAATGTCGACAGCAAGCGGTCGCTTTCAGGCAGGCGCACGCGAATGTCGATTTCCTCTTCCGAGGTGTCGACGCGCATCGTGTCCAGAAGCAAGCCACGGGTCACAAGCTGAACCATGCCGCCGATAAGCTGAACATCCGCGCCGAAGCGACCCGCGATTTCCGTGTCGACATTGATTTGCCAGTCAATGCCGGGCACCGGGCGCGTGTCTTCCAGATCGAACAGGCCCGGCATGGTGGCCGCTTTGTCGCGCACTATCTCGACCGCTGTTTCCAGCGTGTCGAAATCCTGCCCTGTCAGGCGCAGATGCACGGGTTTCGCGCCCGCAGGCCCGCCCGCTTGGATCAGCGTTTCGGCATAGATGCCGGGGATCTGAGCCAGCCTTTCCTGCATCCGCTCGACAATACGTGACCCGGCCATGTTCGGGTCATCGGTGCGAAGCTGCCAGCTTGTCAGTTCGAACTGAACCTGCCCCACGGCATCTGTGGGCGCGCTTGTGCCGCCGGTATTGGTGTTCAGCCCGCCATCGCCCGCGAAAGCAAAAACAGATTCCACGCCATCGGTGGACAGCGCGACTTGCTCGGCCTGTCGGACCAGCGCATCTTTTTCATCCAGCGACAGGTTGCCGCGCGCACGAACGTAAATGATGCCCTGCTCTGGCTCCGTCTCGACAAAGAACTCCACCCCGCGGTTATTCGCGCCGTAATACTGGAACACGGTCATCACAAAGGCCACGATTGCAACAACTGTAACAATTGGCATGATCGGGTTGCCCACGATCACGCGCATGATCCAACCGGTCAGCCCGTAGCGGCGCTTTGCATTGATGGTTTTGGGCGCGCGGCGGATTGCAAGCGCACCAAGGGTGATGGACAAAGCCACCGCGGACAGCGCCATGAGCACGGCCCCCGGCACGATCTGCATGACCGATTGCGCGGCCTGCGTGCCGCCGCTTAGATAGCCGGGATTCAGCATCAGCATGGCACCCAACCACAGCCCCGCCATGGCCAGAAGTGCAAGTGGCACGCGCACCAGCACGGGCAAGCGGCGCAGCGCGTCCGACATCTGGCCCACACGGCGCGCCATGCGGCCCGTGACACCGCCCATGACCGGCAGGAACACCAGCGCCACGATCAGTGATGCCGTCAGCACGAAGATCAGCGTGACCGGCAGCATCCCCATGAACTCTCCCGCGACACCGGGCCAGAACAGCATGGGCAGGAACGCGCAGAGCGTGGTCGCGGTAGAAGCGATGACAGGCCAGAACATGCGCTGTGCCGCGCGGACATAGGATTGCATCGGCCCATCACCTGCCGCGATGCGCTTGTCGGCATATTCGGTCACGACGACCGCGCCATCGACCAGCACGCCCACGGCAAGGATCAACCCGAACATCACGATATTCGACACCGCAACGCCCATGATGCCCAACAGGATAAAACACAGCAGGAACGACGCCGGAATCGCAAAGCCCACCAGCAGCGCCGACCGTGTGCCCAACGCGCCCAGAACCACGATCATCACCAGCGCGATAGCGGTCAGCACGGACCCTTCCAACTGGCGCACCATCTCATCCACTTGCACCGATTGGTCTAGAGCGGTGGTAATGTGGATGGAATTGCGCAGCTCGGTATCCCAGCTGGCCTGCTCGGCTTCTATCGCGGTGCGGACGGCTGCGACCGTGTCAATCGCGTTAAAACCTTTGCGCTTCACGACCTGAATGGCCAGGTTTTCTTCACCGTTGAAGCGCGCTGTCCCTGCACGGTCGGCAAAGGTCAGACGAATCTCGGCCAAATCGCCCAAGGTTACGACTGCATCCCCGTTGACCTTGATTGGCAGCTTGTAAATATCCTGTGTCGTCTCGAAGGTGGACGGCACGGTAACGGAAAACGCCCCGCTTGTGGTTTCAACCTGTCCAGCCGCGACAAGCTGGTTATTCGCACCGACCGCTTGGATCAATTCCCCGGCGGTGACGTTATAGGCTTCCAGCTTCAGCGGGTCGACCAAGACCTCGACCATCTCGTCACGCGCACCGGCGATTTCAGCTTCCAGCACCGAATCCAGTGCCTCGATCCGGGTTTGCAGACTGCGCGTGGCGCTCAGCAGAGTGCGTTCAGAGACGTCACCCGACAGGGCGACGATCACGATGGGAAATTCGGAAAAGTTAATCTCTGTGATGGTGTAATTCTGCGCGCCGCTGGGAAATTGCGCCTCGGCGCGGGTCATGGCGTCGCGGATATCGGCCATGGTTTCGGACTTGTTCCAGCCGAATTCAAATTCCAGCACGGCCGCGCCAATGCCATCGGCGGAAAATGCCCCTAGGCTTTTCAACCCGTCCAGCCCCGCCAATTCGGTTTCCATGGGCTTGACGATGGCATCTTCCGAATCAACCGCATTGATACCGGGGAAGGGCACGGTGATGATAACGGCAGGCACTTCGATATCCGGCTCGCCCTCTTTGGGCAGGCCGAAATAGGCGGCCGCACCCGCGCCCAATGTCATCACGACAAGGGCAAGAACCATCCGCGCATGGGTCGCGGCCCATGAAACGATACCGATCATTGCGCGGTCTCCTCGGCGGCGGGCACGGTGTCGCGCCATGTGACGTCTACGACCGCGCCCTCGCGGGTAAATTCCTGACCCACGATGATCGCGCCAATTTCTTCCGGAAGGTCCGCCAGCCAGATCCCCTGATCGGTATCGCGCAGCACGGTCGCGGGCGCGAAGCTGACATGGCCCGCGTCATCGACCAGACGCAGACCCAGCGCGCCTGCATCGTTTAAGGTAAGGGCAGATGCCGGGATCAGATGCCCCTTGCGCCCTTCCGCCTGTATCAAGATGTCGGCACTTTGCCCGTCGCGGATGCTGTTGTCGGGGTTCGGCACGGTCACTTCCACGCGGAAGGTGCGCGTCTGCGGGTCGGCAGAGCGTGCGATGAAACTGACCTGCCCCACGACTTCGCGCCCGCCAGCAAGCCGCGCGCCTGCGGGCGCGCCCTCTGCCAACCGGGCCACCTGCAATTCGGTGGCGAAGCCCACCAATTTCATCGGGTCAAGCTGGATGAGCGTTGCGCATAGCCCACCGGGCTGCAACAGGCTGCCAAGCTCTGCCGTGTCGGTTTCCAAAAGCCCATCAAACGGTGCGTGCATGACCAGCCGCGCCATGTCTTCAACGGCACGGTCCAACCCCGCTTGCGCGGCTTGCAGGGCTGCGCGGGCGCTGACAAGACGGGTTTCTGACGCAAAGCCACCTTCGCGCAAGCCTTCGGCGGCGCGGAAATTGATCTCGGCTTCGGCCAGACGGGCGCGGGCTTCGTCCAGCGCAGCTTGGCGCACACCGGGCGCGACCTGGCACAGCGGATCGCCCGCTTCCACCCGCGCACCACGGCGCAAGGGTTCGGAAATGACCAAACCCGAAGTTTCCGAGCGCACCTCCACCGAACGCGGCGCTTCGGTCCGCCCGCGCAGGACAACGCTGCTATCGACTTGCTGCGCCACGGACCGCATGGCGAGCACCTTGACGCGGGGTTGCGCCGGTTCTTCGGTTTGCGCGTTTGCCTCGGTCACGACGCCCGCAAAGCTGAGAAGCGCAGAGCGTTCCATGACAAGCATGTAGAGGGCGACAACAACTGTTAAAGCCGTAATCAAGGGGAAAATGCGCATCGCGTCCTCATGGTCCGAATTCAAGTCGCGTATATAGGGCCTTTACGCTAAACTGACCAGTTCAGATTTGTCGGCCCACAAAGAAAAGCGCTGCATGCGCAACAATTCCGCAGCTGCACCACGATCAGCGGCAGGCTTGCAGGGCTTGGCAATCGACCCCGCTTCACGCTAAGAGTGCCCAAGTCCAACACAGAAGGTGCCGAAGGTGAGCAATACCGACAGATTCTTCGAGGAAGTGACCGAAGAGCTTCGGCGCGATCGTGCCATGGATTTCATGCGCAAATATGGCTGGATCGCAGTTTTGGCAGTTCTGCTGATCGTCGGCGGCACCGCGTGGAACGAATGGCGCAAGGCCAGCGCGCAGGCAGAAGCCGAAGCCTTTGGTGAGGCCGTGCTGTCGGCGCTGGAAAACAACGAAAGCGATGCCCGCATCGGTGCCTTGTCCCAGATTGAAGCCAGTGGCGCGCAACAGGGTTTGCTACAATTGCTGCGCGCGGGCGAATTATTGGAAACTGACCTTGGTGCTGCGCTGGACGCCTTTCAAGCTGCCGCGGAAGATGCAAGCCTGCCCGAGGCCTATCGCCAACTGGCAGCGCTCAAGCGTGTGATGGCCGGTCAGGGAACATTGCCGCTGGCGGAACGTCAAACCATGGTCGCGGGGCTTGCCCAGCCCGGTCAACCCTTTCGCCCGCTTGCTCTGGAACAAAGCGCGCTCATCGAGTTGGAATTGGGCAACACCGAAAGAGCGATTGAAATTTTGCAGGATTTGCTGGCACAGTCAGACGTGTCCGAGGCCCTGCGCCAGCGCGTGACGCAACTTTTGATCAGCCTTGGGGCTGAAACCGGCGCCGCGTGACGCGCAGGATAGCGAGATAGGAGCCTAAGGTGAGACTCTGGACTTCCGCAACTTTGCTTGCCGTGGCTCTTGCCGTGACCGGCTGCAACCGCGAATTCATCTTGGAAGGCGAGCGTTTTTCGGTGCGCGCGCCCTTTTCAGAAGGCGCGGGAGAGCCGCCCGCCAGCCGCGCGGAACCCATCCGTTTGCCCGGCACTCAGGTCAACGCGGCTTGGACGCATCGGCTGGGCACGCCCAACACCCGCATCTCGCATCCGGCTCTCGGCGGCGCGCCCGTGCAGCAATGGGCCGCGCCCATCGGCCAAGGTGAAGGCCGCCGCCACCGCATTACTGCCGAACCCGTGGCCGCGAACGGTATAATCTACACGCTCGACAGCCGCGCTCTGGTCACGGCGACCAACACGGCAGGCGCAACCGTCTGGACACGGGATTTGACGCCCAGCGCGACGCGCAGTGCCGATGGCGCATCTGGCGGCGGGCTGGCCTTGGCCGATGGGCGGCTTTACGTCACCTCTGCTTTTGGCAGCCTGACCGTGCTGGACGCCGCAAGCGGGCAGGTTGTCTGGACCAAGGCATTCGATTCGGCCGTAACCGCACCGCCGACCATTTCCGGCGACCGTGTGTTTGTTGTGGCATCGGACAGTTCCGCTTGGTCACTGGAAACCCGCGACGGCAAAACCGACTGGACCTTGCCCGGCACGCCCGGCGGCGCATCCATGGTTGGCGGGGCTGCCCCGGCGGTCGCGGGCGCTCTGGTTCTGTTCCCTATGCCATCTGGCGAATTGATCGCGGCGCGGCGCGACACCGGCATGGTCGAGTGGCGCACCAGCATTGCCGGAACCCGGCTTGGGGTGGCTTATGCCGCGATCAAGGACATCACCGGGGACCCCGTCATCGACGGCAACCGAGTCTTTATCGGTAACCAATCGGGCCGCGTGATGGCGCTGGACCTTGCCGATGGCCGCAAGCTCTGGACGGCCGAAGAAGCGGCTTATGGCCCGGTCTGGCCCGTCGGCGGGTCAGTTTTCCTGATGTCGGATCGCAACCGCCTTGTGCGTCTGGATGCCGCGACGGGGGAATTCATCTGGGGCCAACCCCTGCCATTGCACACCGAAGCGCGTGAACGTAAGCGTGCCGAGGTCTATGCTCATTTCGGTCCTCTTCTGGCTGGCGGGCAGCTTGTCGTTGCCTCTGGCGATGGCATGGTGCGCGGGTTTGACCCGGCCAATGGCGCGCTGCGCATGCAAACCGAATTGCCCGGCGGCGCGGCCAGCGCCCCCATTGCCGTCGGTGGCTCGCTTTATGTAGTGTCGCGCGACGGTAGTTTGCTGGCCTATCGCTAAAGATTGGTCTATAGCCTGCGCGATCTGATTGGCCCCGCCTGCTGCGGGGCCGTTCTTCGTTTTATCCCCGGAGGGATTCATGAGTTTCACCCTTGCCATCATCGGCCGCCCGAATGTCGGCAAATCGACCCTGTTCAACCGGTTGGTCGGCAAGCGGCTGGCCTTGGTCGATGACCAGCCCGGCGTAACCCGCGACCTGCGCGAGGGTGCGGCCAAGCTGGGCGATCTGCGCTTTACGGTGATTGACACGGCGGGCCTTGAAGACGCCACCGATGATAGCCTGCAAGGCCGCATGCGCCGCCTGACCGAACGCGCGGTCGAGATGGCCGATATCTGCCTGTTCCTGATCGACGCGCGCGCCGGTGTCACCGCCAGCGATGAAGGCTTGGCCGAAATCCTGCGCAAACGCGGCACTCATGTCATTCTGGGCGCCAATAAGGCCGAAGGGCGCGCGGGCGAATCCGGCCTGCTGGACGCCTATGGGCTGGGACTTGGCGAACCGCTGCGCCTGTCCGCCGAGCATGGCGAGGGGATGGACGAATTGTATCACATGCTACGCCCGCTTGTGGACGAGTTCGAGGACCGGGCCGAAGCCGCCGCACCCATTACTGATCTGGACGTGTCGGAAGATGAAGATGCCCCCGACCACACCCCCAGCGCCGCGCGGCCTTTGCAAGTGGCCGTGATCGGGCGGCCCAATGCGGGCAAATCCACGCTGATCAACAAGATCCTTGGTGAAGACCGCCTGCTGACCGGGCCAGAGGCCGGGATCACACGCGATTCGATCTCTCTGACGCTGGATTGGATGGGCACTCCGACGCGCATTTTCGACACAGCGGGCATGCGTAAGAAAGCCCGCGTCATAGATAAGGTCGAGAAACTGTCCGTGGCCGACGGGTTGCGCGCTGTGCGCTTTGCGGAAGTTGTTGTGGTGCTGCTGGACGCCGCCATCCCGTTCGAAAGCCAAGACCTGCGCATTGCCGATTTCGCCGAAACCGAAGGGCGCGCGGTCGTCGTGGCGGTGAACAAGTGGGACTTGGAAGACGAAAAGCAGGACAAGCTGAAAGAACTGCGCTACAAGTTCGAGAAGTTATTGCCGCAGCTACGTGGCGCGCCGATGGTCACGGTGTCTGCCAAGACCGGCAAAGGTCTGGACCGGCTGCATGCTGCCGTGTTGCGCGCGCATGACATCTGGAATCGCCGCGTGACGACCGCCAAGCTGAACCAATGGCTGGAAGCCATGGTCACGGCGCACCCGCCCCCCGCGCCCGGCGGCAAGCGCATCAAGCTGCGTTACATGACCCAAGTGAAAACCCGTCCACCGGGCTTTGTGGTCATGTGCTCGCATCCTGAAGAGCTGCCCACGGCCTATACGCGTTACCTTGTAAACGGGCTGCGCGACAGTTTCGACATGCCGGGCACCCCGATCCGCATGTTCCTGCGCTCGCAATCTGACAAGAACCCGTTCAAGGGCCGCAAGAAGGCCCCGCCCTCGAAGCTGCGCAAACATCTGGAAGGGCGGCGGTCCGAGTGAACGCTCAGATATTGTTTCAAGCTATTCGAAAAGTGTTTACACTTTTTCGGGTATTCTTTTTTGAAGCAGCAATCAGGGGTAGAAATTGCAACGGCGTATTTTTCTGGCGGGGATGGCGGTCGTCTGTGCGGCTGGCTCAACATTAGCGCAAGACGATGTTTTGCAAACCGCATTCGAAAACCTGCCTGAACGGCAACGGCACTGGGTGCAGACCCAGCTTCACCTCATGGAGCTTTATGCACCATACGACACGGATGGGCGCTTCGGACCAATGACCCGTGCGGCGCTTGTCAACGCGCAGCGCCTGATTGCGGAACGAACACGCGGCCAAATGTCTTTTGACCTGAACAACCCGGCAGAAGCCGCGGATTTCCTGAACAAAATGGCGTTTGAGCAATTCATGTTCATCTATGATGACGGGTATGAAGGCTGATAGCTTAGGTGTTGGACTGGGTCAGGGCTGTGGCAACACAACCTGATCAACCCGCCGCAAGACCTGCGTCACGTCCAGATCGTAAGCGGCAGCGCGCACTTGCATCTCGTGCCGCGCGATCCAGCCGTCCGTTTCCAGCCAATACCGCAGAAACATTTGCGCATCTTGTTGGCTGTTTGCGGTGTAGCGCCCTTCGACCAACTGGTAGGTCACGCCGTCGCGCATCTTGGTGCTGCAAGCTATGTCATACCGCGTTTCAGCTTCGCGCCGCTGCGTCTCACGCGCGGCCTCGCGTTGCTCTGGCGTGAAACGGCCAAGTTCCGACCATGTCTGCCCACCATCACTGGACGAATACATCACCTCGCCGCGCTGCATGGACCAAGGCAGGGTCGCGGGTTCCATCGGCTCGCTCAGCCAATCGCCCGACGCATCTGCGCTATGGCGCGTGACGGTGGGTTCAGCCCCGTTAAAACTTTGCGTGACCTCTATGATCACTGGCATTTCTGGATTGCCATCGACCATAAGCCGCAGGAACAGCGCGTCGCACTCCTCCGCCTGCGCCACGGGCGCGGCAACGATCAGGATGGCAGCAATCAGGCGAAACATGGCAAATCCCCCATAGGAACTCTAACCCCGCCGCCGATTCGCAGCAACGGCTAGCGCGAATGGCGCATATACATCGGCCCGCCCGTCCAGCGCGGAAAGCCGAATGCGTTGATCATCACCACGTCGATATCATCGGCATTGCGGGCGATTCCCTCTGTCAAGATCGCCTCGCCCTCGCGCTGAATGGTGCTCAAAATCCGCTGCATGATTCTTTCGGCGCTGAAGCTTTGACGGCTCACGCCCTGCGCCGCCGCTTCCTGTAGGATCAGCGATTCAACCTCGGGATCGGGCTGGGCAATGCCGCTGGAATACTCATACCACCCGCGCCCGGCCTTGCGCCCCAGTCGCCCCGCGTCACATATCAAATCGGGAATGCGCACATAATCCGCAGGCTGGCGCCCCTCGGCGGCGCGGCGTTTGCGCATTGCCCATGCAATATCCAGCCCCGACATGTCCTGAACCTGAAACAACCCCATGGGAAAACCAAAGCCGGTCATGGCCGCGTCAATCTCCCACGGCAGCGCGCCATCCAGCAGCATGCGTTCGCAGGCGGCGCGATAGGCCGACATGATCCGGTTGGCGATGAACCCATCACACACACCCGCAAAGACAGTGATCTTGCCCAAGCGTTTGGCCAGTGCGGCGCCCATGGCCAATGCCCGGTCAGAAATGGCGTCCGGCACGACAATCTCGAGCAGTTTCATGACATGCGCGGGCGAGAAGAAATGCAAGCCCACCAAGCGCGACGGGTCAGACAGAATGGCCGCCAGCGCGGACACATCAAGGTAGGACGTGTTCGTCGCCAACACGCAATCGGGGGATGTGACGGCTTCGAGCTGTGACAAAACGGCTGTCTTGACGTCGAAATCCTCGAAAACGGCCTCTATCACAAGCTGCGCTCCGAACAGGTCAGCCGGGTCATGCGTGGCTGTGAACGCCGCGACAAGCGCCTTGTGACGGTCCGTTGTGATCACCCCGCGCTTTAGACTGTCCTGCAAAATGCCTGCAACCCGCGCCTGAGCGGATGTTACGGCCTCTGCCGTTTGCTCCAGCAGGGTAACGTTCAACCCAGCCAGCAGGCAGGCCGCCGCAATCCCGGCGCCCATAGTGCCCCCGCCGACCACGCCGATATGGTCCAAGGCCGGAGGGCGGATATCTTTCAAACGGTCCAAATGCCCGGAAGCGCGCTCGGCAAAGAACACATGCGCCAAAGCCTTCGTTTGAGGATTATCGCGCAGGCGCAAGAAAGTAGCGCGCTCTGCCACCAGCGCGTCTTGGGCTGGCACGTCCAACGCGCGGCGCAGCGCGGCAACGGCTTCCTTGGGCGCGTGTTGGCCGCGCGCGCGTTTGATCAGCGTGGTGGCCAAGGCGTCCAGCCCTGCCGGGTCCGGGTTCAGCACCGAGCGCGCCAAGACCGGGCCGGGATCCGGTCGTCTGTCCAAGGTCTTGGCAAACTGCACCGCGCCCGCCAGCAGGTCCTCGTCGACCAAGTGATCGACCAGACCAAGCTCGAACGCTTTGTCGGCAGAAATTGGCTTGCCGCCCGCCACCATTTCTAGCGCCGGTATCGCTGGAATGACGCGCGGCAATCGCACCGTGCCGCCCGCGCCGGGAATAAGGCCAAGCGTGACCTCTGGTAGGCCCAGCTTCGCACCACGCACCGCAACGCGATAACGGCACGCCAATGCCAGTTCCAGACCGCCGCCCAGCGCGTTGCCGTGAAGTGCCGCCACCCATGGCACGCCTGCG